>JBDNHU010000451.1:0-4092 GCA_041688615.1 Mariniblastus sp.
CGATTGCCGCCACCACCACCGCCGCCACCGCCGCCACCACCACCGCCGCCGCCACTCGGCCGTCGACCACGACCGCCGCCACCGCCGCCGCGAGGGCCTCTGCTATCACCGCCGCCGCCGCTGCGCCCTTGGTCCGGACCACGTCCACCGCGATCGTCACCGTCATTGAAGCCACCTTCAGCCGGCAATTCGTCGTCAAAATCGTCTTCTGGTCCGAAGCCGTCGAAATCGTCTTCTACGAAATCGTCTTCAAAATCATCATCAAAATCATCGCTGGGTGCTGGTGCATTCTTGGGTGCAACCGGTGGTGCCGCAGGCCGACCACCGCGGTTTCCACCACGAGGCTCGGGGGCACGACTGTCACGCGAATCGCCTCTTGGCTCACCGCCATGCCCGCGACTTTCGCCACGAGGTTCGCTGCGTCCTTCGCCACGAGGTTCGCTGCGAGATTCGTTGCGAGGTTCGCTACGTCCTTCGTTACGAGGTTCTGGGGCACGTCCTTCGCTACGTCCTTCGCTACGTCCTTCGCTACGTCCTTCGCTTCGAGGTTCGCTTCGAGGTTCGCTTCGAGGTTCTGGGGCACGTCCTTCGCTACGAGGTTCGCTTCGAGGTTCTGGGGCACGTCCCCGTCCACCAGAATCTCGTCCACCAGAATCTCGTCCACGTCCGCCATCGCCACGGCCACCACGACCGCCGCCATCTCGGCCACCTTCGTTTCGAGGAGAATCACTGCGAGGAGAATCACTGCGAGGAGAATCGCTGCGTCCACCAGAACTACGTCCGCCTTCGCTACGACCACCATCGGATTCGCCCGGTTTCTCGGCTGGCACTACGTCGTCTTCTTTGCCCAATTCCTTCAACGCGGCGCGGCGACTAAGCTTGATGCGATCCTGTTCGTCAACATCAATAACCAAGACCGACATCTCATCGCCGACATGGAAGAATTCGCTAACATTTCTTACGTAGCCTTCGGCCAATTCGCTAACGTGACACAACCCATCACGACCTGGCAAGATCTCAACAAACACGCCAAAATCGCGAATACTAGCGATCGTACCATTATAAATTCGGCCCTTTTGAACCGTTGCGGTGCAGGCCTCGACCATACCTTTGGCTTTTTCCAACATGGCTTTGTCACCACAGGCCAAAGTTACCTTACCCGTATCGTCGACTTCGATTACCGTGCCGGTCTTTTCTTGGATCGAACGAATATTCTTTCCACCAGGACCGATCAAGGCACCAATTTTTTCAGGATCAATCTTGATACTGGTCAAGCGAGGTGCGGTCTCTGAAATGTCCGCCTTGGGGCGTGAAATGGTTGACAACATCTTCTTCAAGATTTCAATTCTTGCTTCACGACTTTGAATCAACGTCGCACGAATCACGTCGAAACCGATGCCATTAATTTTCAGATCTAACTGAATACCGGTGATCCCGTTCTGAGTTCCGGCAATCTTAAAGTCCATATCGCCGAAGTGATCTTCGTCGCCCAAAATGTCGGTCAACAACATCCATTTCTCAGGACTCTCTTGTATCAAGCCAACCGAAATACCAGCCACTGGATTCAAGATCGGTACGCCCGCGGCCATCAAAGCCAGCGTCGAACCGCAAACGGTCGCCATCGAACTGGAACCGTTCGATTCTAGAATGTCACTGATGATTCGAATGGTGTACGGAAAATCTTCCGGGCTTGGCAAGACAGCCTTTATACTTCGTTCGGCCAACATTCCGTGACCGATTTCGCGACGACCCGGTCCACGAATCGGCTTGCATTCACCCACCGAAAATGGAGGGAAGTTGTAGTCCAACATAAACTTCTTGGAATACTCGTCGACCAAACCATCGACCCGCTGTTCGTCGCGCGACGTGCCTAGAGTCACAGTCATCAACGATTGAGTTTCCCCACGTTGGAAAACCGCGGATCCGTGAACACAAGGAAGCACATCTACATAACAATCAATTTGACGCAATGTCTTGCCGTCACGTCCATCAGCACGTTTGCCTGAAAGAATCAAATCTCGTACAACCACTTCTTCCAAATCGTGCCAAGCCTTGCCAAATCGCTTCGAACAGATTGCGTCTTCAGCTTTCGGGTCGGGAATGTCCTGGTCCATCGCATACTTCTTAGCCGCACGAACTGCGTCGGCGCGATTCTGCTTGCCATCGGTCTGCTTCGCGGTTTTCAACTGGTCGTAATAAGCAGTCTTCAACCGAGTATCCAAACCGTCATCGGCTGGAATCTCAAACGGAGCCTTCGACACCGAAACCTTCGAAGCGAATTCCTTCTGAAGATCGATAATCTCTTTAAGCACTTCATGAGCGTACTCAATCGCTTCGGCCATTTCGGCTTCAGGCATCTCTTGAGCAAAACCTTCAATCATGGTGACCGCGTGCTCACTCCCGGACACGATCAAATCCAAGTCGCTTTCTTCCAGTTCGTCCTGGGTTGGAAACGAAAGCAATTGACCATCAACTCGGCCAATTCGAACACTGGCAATCGGCCCCGCAAACGGCAGTGGCGAGATTAGCAATGCCGCAGCAACACCATTCATTGCCAAAATGTCACCGTCGGTCTGACGATCACTGGCAAGCACAATCGACTGGCATTGAACTTCGTCATTGTACGACTTAGGAAATAACGGACGGATCGGACGATCCATCAGGCGACTGGTCAAGGTTTCCTTGGTGGTCGGGCGACCTTCACGCTTGATAAATCCACCAGGAAATTTACCCGCAGCCGCCGTTCGTTCACGGTAATCGCAAGTCAAAGGGAAAAAATCAATCCCAGGACGAGGGCTACCACTGGTAACCGCATTTAACACAACGGTGTCATTATATTGCACCATTACAGTGGCAGCGGCTTGCTTAGCCAACATGCCTGTCTCAAAGGACAAGACGCCTGAACCTATTTGTCGTTCTACTCTAATTTTCACTTCTTTTTTCTTTCCTATTACACAACTATTCAGGTGCCTCAAAGGGCTTTAGATTCCTAGAAAATCACTTCAGCATTTGCAGGTGCGAATCCAGAAGACTGCAACGATCCAATACGTCCAACGACGATTCCAACTGATCATTAAGTCCACAGCCATGTCAAACAAGGCCAAAAGAAAAATCTCAGGCAATTCATTTTGCCGGCCAACCACGGTTAGTTAACCGTAATCGATTAGACTGTAAGGCTTCTCTAAGAATCCACAAACATCGACGCCAAGCGATCGGGTCCATAATTCTTTCAACTGCAGCCAAGCGTCCGTTGAACCACGTACGCTTTCTATTCACAGTCGACAAAGCCAAGATGGCAAAGCTTGAAACATTCGGGAATTCTGTAAACGGTTTCCCAATGGACGATGTTTCAATCACTTTTCAGAATATTTCTTTTGCATTTTATTCCGCTGTACCCAGCGACCTCGTCAGTAGGTGACTTCCACCATACCCATGACACGACCCATTTTATTCCGCTTCCAACAACGACTCCACAATCAAACTACTAATCTACCGCCTACACCATTTTCATAACAACAAGAAACCTATTCCAAAGCTGCCGTCATACCCAAACGCAACAACTATTCGTCCACGCGCTTGCAGAACCTACACTACCCAATACAGACGTTCCCATACGGATGTTGCAGGAACCAGTACCGGAACTACTGTGACCGATACCAAATTTCTCTGCCGGCAATCTCGAAAAATCAAACGCTGGCGATCCCTTCTAAATCTCTACCGGAATCACCAAAATTGAAACAGCCTAGGATCGAACACATCAGCCCTAACAGGCACAACTTATGTCCCATCCAGATTTCGCTTCCCAATCGTACCATACCACGAATCGCCCAGATACAGGTGTTCCGCTTTGAATCACCCCCGGCGATCGCAGGAGTATGAGCGATTCAAAAGGAAGCAATAACGAAAAAAGCCAAGACCTTCCAAAGAAGGCTTGGCTTAATGTTCAATATTTCAGACTGTTTAAACTAGGTAGGATAGAAACGCGAATGCACTGAATCCGAACCCTTGCACCCAACCAGCCCAGAACCCCAGCTAGGCCAGAACCCCAGCTAAGCCCGTGCAGCCCATTATCTACCGGGGAATTCAATACAC
>JBDNHU010000452.1:0-9732 GCA_041688615.1 Mariniblastus sp.
GAGCGTTCCCGCGATTGAGCGCATGATAGATGACACCCGCCGCATCCGCACGTTTTTGTCTTGGCATGATCGTGATTCCTGAGGCAAATCAAAATTATACCACAAGAATCAAACAATATTACCCCCGTCCCCTTTTTTGTCTTCGTCCTCTACCGCGAAATACACGAAATACGCGAAAATCTAAAACGATCCGAAGGATACTTTGGATGCTGGGCCCAAGCAAACCTCCGGCTAGAATTCACCACCACTTTCATCAGTGAAGCTACTGTCGAACCAGAAACACGCATCGATCTCCCAACCGCGCGACACCCTTCAGATTCATCCACCCAGCTTCCTACACATCAGTTGGGTCTGTTCGCTTCTTTCGCTTCTTTCGCGGTTGCAAATTAGTCCGCGCATCCTTCACCGAAACAGGGAAGTGACTACCGCGAAATACATGAAATACGCGAAAATCTAAACGACCAATACAAGTGCCAGGCGCGCAAGTTTGGATGGTATCCAGTTGCCCTCGCGAGCATATCGGTTGGCGGCGAGAGGAATGCAGCTATGTCTGAATTTAGTCGGTTGGCAATGTTAGGGCAAGCTTCGCATGAATCTGCAAGCTGAGAGATCGGTTTTGGGTTCGGGAATGGATTCGACCCATTCAGGGTCGCCAGGGCGCAGGGGGAGCGGGTCCGGAGGTGTTCGCTTCGCTCAACCTCCGGCTAATAGATTAAACCCTTTCAGGGTAGGGCTTGCGGTTTCTTCGAGGGTCACCGAGGCGGAGAGTACTTCGATTCGTTTTTGCATCCCGATAGTCACTCCAACGCCTGGCACTCCAACGCCTGGCACTCCAATGCCCTGGCATTCCAATGCTCCCACTCCAATGCCCTGGCATTCCAATGCTCCAATGCCTGGCATTCCAATGCTCCAATGTCTTTTAATATCTACTAGTTTATCCGCAGATTTAGCTCCATCTGCAAATTTATCCGCCACTTTGGCTGCTCTGCCGGCGATTCTAGCGGTGCCGAAGCCTTGGCAAGCTCAAGCTTCAGTGACTTGGGCTCAGCAGTCAGCGACTCTACGAGCGCACGCAAGTCAGCCTTGACCCAGCAAACAAGCAGCAACCCGACCCGAGTGAACAGGTCGGATTGCGTTTGTGTGATCCTAACGATAGCTGCCCCAGATAAAGATAGCTGCCCTAAATTGGGCGCGTATTTGGCGGTAGAAGTACGGCAGCGCAAGTACGGCAGCGGATTAGTTTGCAGGGCGAGGGCAGGGCAGGGCAGCGTGGTGCAGCGTCTGCCTGCCTGGATCGGCCGCTAGTACTCTTTGCCCACCAACGTATTGGCGGTTGCCGGTGCTTGGGCCGCAGTTTGACGCACTCGTTTTTCGGCGACCTCCGAAGTAAATCGTTCGATCGCGTCGGCCAAGGGCATTGCGCCCAAATCGCCGTCGAATCGATCGCGAACACTGACGGTACCGTTTTCTGCATCGCGAGGCCCAACGATCAACATGTAGGGCAATTTTTCCAACTGCCCGTCACGAATCTTGCCGCCCAGTTTTTCACTTCGATAATCACCGGTCACTCGTAAATCGGCGGCCCGCAGGGCGGCCTCCACTTTCTTACCGTATTCCAAACTCTTTTCACTTACGGTAACCACACGAATCTGTTCCGGTGCCAACCACAGGGGGAATACTCCCGCAAAGTGTTCGATCAACACACCCACGAATCGCTCCATCGATCCAAACGGTGCGCGATGGATCATCACAGGGCGATGCGGTTTATTATCGCTGCCGGTGTAAGTCAAATCGAATCGTTCGGGCAAGTTATAATCCACTTGCACCGTTCCCAACTGCCATTGCCGACCAATACAGTCACGAACGACGAAATCGATCTTCGGGCCATAGAAGGCTGCTTCGCCAAGCTCTTGGGTAAACGGCTTGCCCAAGGTCGCTACGGCATCGAGGCACGCCTTTTCGGCGGCTTCCCAGTTTTCATCGCTGCCCACGTATTTGTCACTTTCGGGATCGCGCAAACCCACGCGGACGTGATAGTCTTCCATGCCCATCGCAGCAAACACGATCTTCACCAGTTCTAGGCAACCTTTCACTTCGTCGGCAACCTGATCCTGAGTCACAAACAAGTGCGCATCATCCTGAGTGAACCCACGAACTCGAGTCAAACCGCCCAATTCACCCGATTGTTCGTAACGGTAAACGGTGCCAAATTCGGCCAAGCGTAACGGTAAATCTCGATAGCTGCGAGGTTCGGATTGATAGATCTTGATATGGTGCGGACAATTCATCGGCTTCAATAAATAGCCTTCAATGTCGCCGTCCGTCATCATTTGCGAAAGTTTGGCGCAATCACAGTCTTCAGAAACCAATTTGGCCAGGTAGTCACGATCAATCAAAGGTGGGTATTGGCTATCTTGGTAATACGGGAAGTGACCGCTGGTGCGGTACAAATCCAGCTTGCCAATATGTGGCGTAAAGACTTGGAAGTAGCCCTGACGCTTCAAGTGTCCCGCGATAAAATTCTGCAGCTCCTGGCGAACGATGGATCCCTTGGGGGTCCACAACACCAACCCTTGACCAACCATATCATCAATGTGAAAAAGTCCCAACTGTCGGCCCAACACTCGGTGGTCTCGGCGTTTGGCTTCTTCCATTCGAACCAGATGCTCGTCCAGGTCTTGTTGATTGAAAAACGCGGTCGCGTAGACTCGCTGCAGCACTTGCCTTGATTGGTCGCCCTTCCAATAAGCACCGGCAAGGCTCATTAGTTTAAAAGCGCCAATCGCCTTAGGCGACGGAATATGCGGCCCGCGACAAAGGTCCACAAATTCGCCTTGTCGATAAAAAGAGACGCTCTGTTGATCTGACAATCCCGACTGCAGATGTTCGACCTTTAATGGCTGTTCCAGTTCCTGGCACATCTGGATCGCTTCGTCCATGGAACTTTCAACGCGTTCAAAGGGCTCATCCAATTTGATGATTGCGGCCATTTCTTTTTCGATCGCGGGAAAGTCATCTTCGGTTAACGGCTTTTCCAATTCAAAGTCATAGTAGAAACCCGCTTCGATGGTTGGACCAAACGCCAACTTGGTTCCTTTCCGCAGACGCATAATGGCTCGGGCCATAATGTGTGCGCAACTATGGCGCATCACACCCAACGCCTGAGCGTCCTTCTTCGTGAACAGCTTCAAATGCACCACTTTTCCAGCAGGCAGAACGTAATCCAATCCGACTGTCTTGTCGTCAACTTCCGCGGCAATCGCTGCCTTTAGCAAGCCAGCACCAATGCTGGCGGCGACATCGCGGCAGGTTGCACCTGCGTCAAATTGTTTCTCGGAACCATCAGGCAGTTGAATCTTCACAATTGAATCGACGACGGACATTTCTGGGCTGCTCCTAACAAATACAATAGCGACCCAGCAGGCCGCACAAGCGAAAAGGCGACTGGTAAACAGACCCAGTCGAACCATTCCAGTTCGCTTCAAACCGCTTTTGTTTACGGGAAGACTTAGTTTATCGTTTTTATTGCGGACCTGCACTACCAATCAGCATGGAGTTAACCATAGAACTTAAGGTGCAGCCAAACGGCGTCAGGTTTTTCACCGCTCTGGACAGTCGACCGTTCTGTGGATTGCTCTGGATTGAAAGTGGATCGCGATGTTGAACGTTTTTAGCCAATTGCCAATACCGCTTGGATACTTCTCAAACCCGATAGCAATGACAGCTGCCGCATTGAATAGCCCGCTGGCGGTCGCCGAAATACCACTGTGGCGACTGGGCTTGGCTTCGCTGCCTTGCGTTTTGATTATCGTATGGATGTTGCGTCAGGAACTTGGTGGAAGGCGAGCATTGCAAGGTTTAGCACGCATGCTTGGGCAGCTGTTGGTGGTTGGCTACTTTTTAACCTACCTATTTCAAGCCGAAAGCCTTTGGGTCTTGCTGTTGGTGACAACGGTTATGACCTTGGTATCGGCCTGGATTTCAACCGGCTCATTTTCCCAGAAAAACGCCAGCATTTTCTTCGCTGCAGCTCTGGCCATTGGGGTCGCAGGATTCAGTAGCCTGGTTTGGATCCTAGTCCTAGTCCTGCAAATTCCTTTGGGGACCCACACCAGAACTGCGATTCCAATCGCGGGGATGGTCTTCTCAACCGCCATGAATTCGGTTAGCGTTGCCGGCGAACGGTTCTATAGCGAATGCCAAAGAAACACTGGCACGAAAGAAGCAGCCAGAATGGCGTTTACCGCGTCGATGATTCCAACCACCAATTCACTTTTCGCGGTGGGTGTGGTGTCGATCCCGGGCATGATGACCGGGCAGATCTTATCGGGAGTCGATCCCACCATCGCAGCCCGATACCAAATCATGGTCATGCTAATGTTGTTTGGTGCCTCGGGAACGGCCGCCATTTTATTCTTAAACTTGGCCCAACGATTCTTCGACCGTTCATCGTCCACACAAACCGTAACCTAAAGGCAAGGACCATTGGGGTCGGATGCCAGCAACGGTTGTCAACGAATCTCACGAGGGTCCTGGCCGTAAGTCGGCTGAATTTCCTTCACGGGCAGATTAGGTTTTGATTTTGACGGTTCATCTTCGGCAAACCAACGATTCCCTTGAAACGAAAAACTGTCAGGTAACGTGCCCGGACCAATATTAACTGCCGTGCGAATAGTCTCTCGATTAAAGGTGATAAAATTATCCTGAATTGAAACGTTTCGACAGGGAATAAATCCGTCGGCAACGTTCTCTTGCAAGACGCGAAAAATCCACTTCTCTGGGTAGTTGATTCGGTTGCCGATGAATTTGGCCTGGTCAACACCGACAAACGCACACGCACATTGACCACCGTTGATCATATTGCCTTGCACCACGATCCTGCTGGCTTCATATTTTGCGCCCTGGGGTCGGAAGTAATCAAGATCAGTGGACCCACCGACATTGAGAGGTCGCGGACCTGCATCTTTCAGATAACAATTCTCGATCGTGATATCAGCACTGCCGCCCTTACATTGGATGCCTGAATTTTGGCTAAAACCCTTCTTCCCAAAAATTTGACAACGCTGGACCTGGCTTTGGTGGCATCCGACGAAATCGATCGCCTGACCGCCCCAACCACTGATCTTACATTCAACAATCCGAACATTTTTCAACCCCGAAAGCTTTATTGCATCGTGATTCCCATTTGGACCCGTTTCAATTACTTCCACCCGCTGTATCAACACATCGGTCGTAGGCTTGTCCATCTGTCCTCCGTCATCAATGTTAATTCCATTAATGCTTTGGCCAACCACCTTCAAGTTCTTCAACGTCAAATGATCGCATCGACTAAAATGTAGTGCCTGCCGGCCTGCCACAAATACCGGCGGACGTAGCGGATCGATTGCCTCGATCGTCAGGTGACTCACGCTCGCAACATGCCTTTCGCCGTGGTAATCGCCTGGATGCAAACGCAAGGTCATGTTCGCCTGCAAATTTGAAAGCGACTTGGTCAACGATGCGTCATCGACAATCTCGATCACCGTCGGTTCGGTAACGATGCGTTGGTCGTCTTTGTCGTAAGCAACACAAAGACTAACTATCGGCTTACCGCCAACCCAGTCCCCATGATTGCGCACCGGTTCCCTCTGCATTAAACGGACATGGCATAAACTACCGTGCCTTCGACTGTGGCAAGTTAGCCTGACGCGTCTTGTATTGCCGTTTAATGGATTGACTTCAATTGCAGCAACGGTCGTAACGTCGCACGCCTTATTCGGCGGAAGCACCAGCATGGAAAGACCGCCAAAAACGCACGTAAGACATGTCAGAACACTTAGCACCAACATGCGAAACACCTGTCGCTTATCGTACATTTGCACGGATTGATTCCTGGTCGATTTCATAAACAAATCCTTTGCCTGCCACCTTTTAGACTCACCATCGCATCCGAAGCTGAGCTGAATTCGGCTCAGCAGAAGCCAAGCCACTTCTGAAGCGTGCTCATTCCCAAGACCTGCGTATTTCTCAGCCATTGATATTAACCCACCCACTGGCACGCGACGACCAGAGCCTAAGAAGATTACGTTCTGGAAAATGATAGTTTGGATGGCCAGAGATTAGAAAACTGCTGGCCGAAGAACCCCAGTTTTGGGCCGTAGAAGTGAGAAGCACTGAAACTTGGCACCTAAAAACTGTATTTCAAGGGCCTAGCTGCCGCGTCTAGCGTCTAGCGTCTGGCAGAGCTAGCGGCAGAAGAAAACTTACCGCAATCCAAGCACGCAGCGCAAGCGAATCAAGGCAATCTCCTCTGGCTGACGCAGCGTGCTGGTATTTTCATGGCAGCCGCGCGCCTAAATTATCTGCTAACCGAGTCGAACCTTCACCTGTTTGGGAACGTATCAACAGGGCCTAGGGATCGCTTGGATCCCCGGGCACAGACAAACTGCCTTCACATTAGTGCGGTAATCCGCTCGAAGCCAAGAGGCGACCATTGGTATTTTCTGGGTCGCTTCGCAATCAAGAACAAGACGTTCCACCGGATAAAGGTCCCGCCCACCCAATGGGTTCGCATTCGATCATTTCGATTGTGCGTATTGGGCGTACCTATCAGGAAAAAGGTGAAGAAAATAGTCTTCAACTACTCACCTTTGGCAAATTCGTGACCTAGGCTTTCCTACTTCCATCGTCACGTCGTTTTCGTTCAAGTTTCCGCTTGAAAAAGACGGCCACAAAATCCTGACCTTTGCTGACTACGGCTAAGCAATATTCCTGTTTGGCTTAGGATCTTCGTAGACAGCTTTTACCAACCGGATGGTACGCTATGCTTCACTGCAAGATGCTGCGCCGACGGTATCGCAAGACGATACTTTGTTTCGCAATTGCCTATTGTTCGTTGTTCGACTCAACTACCTTTGGACCTGGCGTTCATTCGGTCTTGGCTCAGGGCGACTTTCAGTCAGGTTCAGCGAACCTTGGTGCCCCGAAGCTGCTCCAGCCCAAGCCTAACCTTTCTCCGCAAAGCTTGGCACCTCTTTCAAAATCAGGTCCAGCTTCCCAGCAGTTCTGGCGGCCTGCAGTTGAATCGTCGGAAAGCCCAGCGGGCTCAAACTCCGTCTCACGTCCTAACAGCATGCGGAATGCAGCGGACCCGACGTTTGGTAGTGAAACCTCACATGGTTTTTACCCTTCCGAATCAATTATCAGTTCCAACGTCGGCTCTGAAGACCCAACCTTGCCATCGACGGCGTCATCTGCCGATCGTTCTCAGGAAAGTACACCCCAGTGGATTCGAGAAGCAATCACTGAAGGTAGTGCAATGGCCAAGGCCAGTCGCTGGAACGAAGCATTGTCAGTTTATCAATCAGCGCTGCGCAAGTCACCTGAGAGTGGCTTGATCTTGGAACACCGACAGAATGCCCGAATTCATGTTGACCTGACTCAGCGTCTAGCCGATTCGCTGTATGTCAACTATGCCTTGACGGATTCTCCGGAATACGCACTGGCAAGTTATAACGAAGTGCTTTCCAAGATCCATGCGTATCACGTTGAGCAGCCCGACTGGAATCGCATTGCACACCACGGCGTTGACTCTTTGCTGATCGCTTTTGAAAACACCCAGTTTCAAGAGAAATTTGGCGGAACCACATTCTTGCAAACTCAAAAGGCGATTGCTCAAACCTTGCGAACAAATCTGCAGGACTATCAGATAATGACAAGAATGGCTCTGCTGGATTTGGTACGAGACATTGCCCGTTTGGCCGAGGAGAAATGCGGGCTTCGCCAAGCGGTAACAATCCATGAATTTGCCAGCAGTGCCATTTCTGCTTTGGATACCTACAGCAACTATTTAAGCCCCGGCCAATTTGAGGATCTGACCAGTCAGATCCGTGGCAACTTCGTGGGGATTGGCGTTGAACTGCGCAGCAAAGACGATTGCTTGGAAATTGTAAAAGTCATTCCTGGCGGTCCCGCCGATCAGGCTCGCATCCGAGGTGGTGACAAATTGCTGGCGGTCAACGGACAGAAAGTTGTTGATATTGGTGGTGACCAGGCGGCTGATTTGCTTAAGGGCGGCGATGGATCGCAACTGACAGTGGTTGTCCAAACGCCCGATGACAAGCAGTATCGTTTAAGAATGCAACGTCGACAAATCGACATCCCAAGCGTTGAAACCGCCAAGATTATTGACAAAGAATCTGGGATCGCTTATCTGAAGCTTGCCAATTTCCAAAAAAATACCGTGCAAGAGTTTGATAATGCCATGCAGACACTGAATCAAAATGGAATGAAGGCGTTGGTTCTGGATCTTCGAGACAATCCCGGGGGAGTCCTTGATGTCAGCGTGACCATCGCAAATCGTTTCCTCAACGGCGGAGTCATTGTATCGACCAAGGGCCGCAATCCACTGGAGAATGCAGTCCACCCAGCGACCTCGACTTACCAAACTTGGAACACGCCGCTTGTGGTACTGATCAATGAAAATTCCGCCAGTGCCAGCGAGATTCTTGCTGCGGCTATTGCCGATCACAAACGCGGTGCGATTGTGGGACAGAAATCATTCGGCAAAGGCAGCGTACAAGGGATCTTCCCGCTTTCATCAGGCCGCGGCGGAGTTCGCTTGACCACCGCCAAATACTATTCACCCAACGGTCGCAAGGTTGACTTGCAAGGAGTTTCACCTGACTTCAACGTGCAAGTGACGGCCAAGGTCGCAACCGATGGATCGGCCGATCGAGGTTCGGAAATCCAACCAACAGAAAGCGATTCTGATGCGATCTTGAACGCAGGTATTCGGATTGCCAAAAGACAGTTGCCAAACCAAACTCAACCTCGCGTTTTGACTACCGCTGCCACAAACTAACGGATCTAAGTCGCGGCCGAGGTGGCCACTTCTGTCGAAAATTGAATAGGTGTATTCGAGTATCTCGAGTCCACCTATTTTCGTTTCTTGAAACAGCCGTCAACGATCGCCTAGTCAGTTGGGATTCGAAATCCTCTGCCACCTTGCACCGGGACGTCGAACCAAAATCACGCATGAAGCGGCCGCCACAGTCTAAATCACCCTTGAAATTCCTCCCGCGGCGGGCAGAATTTTAGAAAATCCAAGACGCAAACAGCTGTTTTTCTGTTCTCATTAACCGAATCCTCGCAAGAGTCATAACTATACTGGGAACCAAACCCCGTCGACATGACGTTTAAGATCCTTCAACAGAATTCAGGAATTGCACAGTGAATTTGAACTGGACTCAAACTTGGCATCGGACGCTCTCAGGCGGCATTCTCCCGTTGGCAATCGCCTCAATGGCACTTTCGATTTCAGCCGAACCAACTCAAACAGCGTTGGGACAAGACTCAACGGTGAACGCAGCCGCTTCACCGGGTCGGGATACATCGAATCAGCCTCCCGGCAAATGGGGCGAAATTTTCGACCAGATGCAGTACCGTTTGGTGGGTCCATTTCGTGGCGGTCGAAGTTGCGCCGTAACTGGTGTGCCAGGAAAGCCGTTTGATTTTTACTTTGGCTCGACCGGCGGTGGCGTCTGGAAAACGAACGATGGCGGTTCGACTTGGGGGAATATTTCCGATGGCTTCTTTGGTGGATCGGTCGGAAGCATTGCAGTGGCCCCCAGTGATTCGAACGTGATCTACGTGGGAACCGGCGAAAAGACCATTCGAGGCAATGTTTCACACGGCGAAGGCGTTTGGAAATCAAACGACGGAGGAAAAACGTGGACCCATGTTGGGCTAGAA
>JBDNHU010000453.1:0-9398 GCA_041688615.1 Mariniblastus sp.
AACTTCAGCGATGACCTGCCTTCGACGCTGCACTGCCAATCCAACTGCCAATCCAACTGCCAATCCAACTGCCAATCCAACTGCCAATCCAACTGCCAATCCAACTGCCAATCCAACTGCCAATCCAATTGTTTGGCAATCGGTGGATAAGGTCCACAGGAGGAATGTTTATGGTACGATTTTAATGCCGGCGCGACGAGTGCGGGACGAAATCCTCCATCGACTTTGTTCAATTTTCCAATAGTGTTCTTTGCGATGTCTTCACAAGCCAGTCAAAATCAGCCCATCATCAGCGTTTCTGGACTTCGGGGCATCATCGGCGACAGCTTGACGCCGGTGATTGCAGCCCGCTACGTCGCCGCTTACTCGACCTGGGTTATGCGAAATGCCGGAATTTCCAAGGGTTCGGCGATCCCTCCAGGTCAACGCCTGAAGATCATTGTCGCTCGTGACGGACGGGATTCGGGCCCGATGTTGATCGATTGCGTCGTCAGCACCTTGAATGCCTGTGGCATTGATGCATTGATTGCTGATATCGCAGCCACGCCAACGGTTGGCGTATTGGTCAATTCTTTGGGTGCCGCAGGAGCGGTGCAGATTTCTGCCTCGCACAATCCGCCGCCTTATAACGGAATGAAGCTGTTTAATGCGGACGGCCGAGTCATTCCGGCGACCAGCGGCCAACAGGTCATCGATTTGTATCGAAACGGTGAATTCGATTGGCGAAATCACTCAGAATTGGGCGGCAAGCAAATTCTTGCCGACACCACATCCGCGCACCTAGAACGAGTCCTTTCGACCGTAGATGTGGCTCGAATTCGCCAGAAAAAGTTTCGCGTGGTCTTGGATTCCAATCACGCCAGCGGCAGCATCCTGGGCCGGCAATTACTAGAGGCGCTTGGATGCCAGTTTACGTTGGTTGGCGACTCTCCCGACGGCCAGTTTTCGCATCCGCCTGAACCCACGGTCAACAACTTGGCTGGGGTTACCAAACTGGCAGTTGAAAATCAGGCCCAAGCGGTTTTCTGCCAAGATCCCGATGCAGACCGACTGGCAATTATTGATGAGTTGGGAAATTATATCGGCGAGGAATACACGCTGGCAATCACTTTAGATCATGCCTTAAGCCAAGTGGCGGGCACCAAATTCATGGCCCCCGTTGTGACCAACTGCTCATCTAGTCGCATGACCATTGACATTGCCAATCGATACCAGACGCAGTGCTTCCTTTCGAAGGTGGGAGAAGCGAATGTTACCGACCTGATCTTGGAGAAGAAGGCCGTTTACGGCGGCGAAGGAAGTGGCGGACCGATCGATCCAAGAGTCGGCCTGGTTCGCGACAGTTTTGTCGGAATGGCTCAAACGCTGGACGCCATGGCCGCAACAGGAAAGTCGATCAGCCAGATTGTGGCAAGCTTGCCCAAATACCACATCAACAAAACGACCGTTTCATTACCAGAAGATACACCAAGAGACGAAGCGGTAGCCCAAGCCTTTGCGAAATTAGAAAGCCACTTTGCTGGGCAGGCGATCTCTAAGCAAGACGGACTCCGCATCGATTGGCCAGACGCTTGGCTCTTGGTGCGGCCCTCGAATACCGAACCTATCGTGCGAGCCGTGGCAGAGGCATCGTCTCCCGAACGAGCCCAGCAGTTGTGTGACGAAGCCGCCAAAGTGGTCGAAAGCTAGAATTGAACCCCCAGTGATAGGGTTCCATTCAACCCGACTGGGACAAAAGTCATGACCAATCCAGAAACTTACAGGCGACCGGGATCATTTGCCAACGGTTTGAATCAAGTTCCTTTTCGCTCGTATTTTCTGCGAAAATTGCGGATCTTCGTAGTAAACGGCTGCCAAGTCATTCACGTACGCCGCCTGCTTCAAGGTGGCGAACGGAACACTCTTGTCCAATATCCCCAAATCGTAGGCGTATTTATCAGACAAGCCTGGCAGGAGGATACCAATATTGTAAGGAATTCTACTTGGATTCAGCCGATTGACATGTGACACGATATTGGTCGTGCAGTTATTAACCAAAGTATTGTAGAATTCTGGCTTGTTCGCCAATTCGTTCATTCGCTGCATAATATCCAATAGAAGCAACTTCGCTTGCTGAGGCGTCGCCACGGTTGGATAAACATAAACATCTGCATTCAAGTGCCTGGTCCTGCGTCGAATGATGTCCCGTTCATCCGCCACCAAATAAGTCACTTCAAATTGCCTAGCTGCGCCCATGATCGAAGAATAGTCCTCGCCTTTTTCTGTGCGAATTTCCACAGAAACTCCGAAGTACGTTCCATCTGCTAATTCGAAGCTTAGCATTGTGTGAGCAATCGCCTGGAACGCGAACGGCACTACGACGAAATCGACCGCCTGCACGTCATTGATGTTGATCGTGCGGTCGTAATACTTCAAAACGAAATCTTCTTCGGATAACCATTCAATGTTGCGCACGTTTCGAAGCGTCACAAAATCACCATTGATCTGGGCGGTAGGTAAGCGAGAAAACTCGGGCGACCACTGCCGATCATTTGATGGTTGCAACCGATCCTGAAAGTCATTTACCTCCCAGGCTCGGCAACCCAAAAGTGCCACACTCAGCGCAAGACAGCCAAAAACCAGCGACCCACTCTTGGTAAAACAATGACCAACGATTTTCCTATCCCGCGACCAGCGGAATTTCCTTGCCAAGGTCCAGAGAAGAACTTGAGCGATGAGAAACATGAGACCAACACGCGTCGCCACCCAGAATCGCAAACAAGAGCTCAGCGATGGGTTCAAATTCTTTTTCGTCGGGTCTTGATGGACTGGCAACATGAGCTGAATTCGGCAATCTTGCAAACCTTGGCAAAGACGCCCGCGTATTTTTGAGCGAAGTTTGGGTATAGCAAGAATCCGCCTGCCGACGCAATAGAATCCAGAATTGCCAGTGAGAATCCAGAATTGCCAGCGAGAATCCAGAATTGCCAGCGAGAATCCAGAATTGCCAGTGAGAATCCAGAATTGCCAGTGAGAATCCAGAATTGCCAGTGAGAATCCAGAAGTGCCAGATCCCCCAGGGATGAACATGCGACCAACGACGACTCAAGCAAGCCTAATCTCAAACCAGGCTTAATCACCAACAGCATGGGCTACTTACAGCATGGGCTACTTACAGCATGAGCTACTTATACTGTCCGACGTGGAGAGAATCTGGGCAAAGCAGGTGCCCATAAACCGAAACAGCAGGTGCCCATAAACCGAAACAGCAGGTGCCCGTAAACCGATACAGCGCACCGCAGCCAAGAAATCGCCAGGCTCGAATGATCTGCAGGCTCGGGCTGCCAGCGTACAGAATTACAGAGATAAGAAGTGGTCAGAGGCGGGCTCGAACCGCCGACACATGGATTTTCAATCCATTGCTCTACCAACTGAGCTACCTGACCTAACGTTTTTCTCGCCGAAGCGACCCGATCCAAGCGTTATTAAGGTGCTTATATTAGCGATGTTTCCCAGCAAGTCAATTCCTGAACCAGCGCAGGGGGTAAATTCTTCACTTGAATCAAAAACCATAGTCGGAGTGCAGGAATTGAATTGACTTTGCGGCCATTAGAAACTAGCATACTACTTGGCGTTTCAAGTCTTTTTGACAGGAATTTCGTTTTTTCGCACTGCCGTTGCCTCGTCATGCGAATTGCGTTCAATCTGCCGAGAGTCTCGGGTTTAGCTTGCCCGTTTTTGATTCGTCAATTGAAACTGTCTCGTCAAAACACTTTTCGTTGGTTTACGCTGCTTTTGTTTACGCTGCTTTGATTGATGTTGCTTTGATTGATGTTGCTTTGATTGATGTTGCTTTGGCCGTTAAATTGAAGGCTTACTCGAATGATACGTCGAGTCCGCTTGAAGTAGAATTTATCGCCCGGGTGGCTGTTCGGAGTGCTCGCTCTAATCTGTAATTTCCGTTTGCAGGCCTGTAATTTCCGTTTGCAGGCAGCGAATTTCGGTGGGCGGGCCCAAGAGTTGGCAAGAACGCAAACGGCGGTGCCTCGACTCCAATCGTTCGATCGGAACGGGCCCAGTTGAGGAGGCGGAATCCGGTGGAATTGCCGACAGCGAACACCAAAGTGTAGGGAGCGCTGGACTGAAGGGGTGCCGAACAACCGGTTTTGCTTTTGGTTAATTTCAAGCGTCCCCGGTTTCTACTAGACCGTTTCATTGTACGATAAGCCTGCATTGTCATTGTCCGATAAACCTGCTCTTGATTTGGCCCAGTTTGCCTGATTTTGTGGTGTGAGCTGGGTCGCAGTCAAGTTTTAGGCTGGGGCGCAGAAGAAACCCTTCGGGCAAAGGGAAGAAACCCTTCGGGCAAAGGGAAGAAACCCTTCGGGCAAAGGGAAGAACTGGCTGTCGACAGGAATTGTCGCGGGTCGGTTAGGCAGGATGTATCGACGGTTTTGATTTGAAAACAGGAAGTAACGTCCTAAGAAAGAACACCTAGGGCGAAGCAAGGTCATATCCGATTGACATTGCTTTTTAGGATCGTGGCAGTAAGCAAAGGAATTCGGCAAATGATGACGAGGCAATCAACCACGGCCATTAAGGCGATGGACTGTCATTGGCGTGCAGACTCTCAGCTGCATTTAGACTCTCAGCTGCATGTAGGCTCTCAGCTGCATATAGACCTCGGGCATCCGGTCGCAGGCGTGGCTTCGAAATCATATTTGGCTGACCAGCCTTGGGTTGGCATGCGGGCGATGGAGCCCATTTCTGCTTCTCTTAATGCGATTGCTTTCGCCTTTGGCAACGGTTCCTGGGGCCGCGTGACCAAATGGGCTTTGCCGCTGGCGATTACTTTTGCCTCACTGCTATCGCTTAGTGCATTCGCGAATGCCCAAAAGAAGTACGACCCCGAACACCCAGAAGTTCGTGCCATGGTGGACCAGGGGGTGGCCTACATGCGGACCCGAGTGAGTTCAGACGTGGGTGGGCAACTGATCGAAGGCCTTGCCATCCTTAACAGCTACCAAGATCTAGGGTTCCGCCAGGACGCAGCTGTTATAAGTTCCGTAGACCGTGCTTTGGGCTTGGCAGGGCAGTACCGAAGTATGCTGGCCAACGATTTTCAGGGGAACGATCTGAACGGTTCCCCAGAAGACTTTGCTAGGCGGATGTATGAACCTTGCGTGGCTTTGATGTTGTTGGTGGAATTTGATGACGTCGCTTACGAAGCCCAAATTCGAACACTGATCGATTTCATCGTTGCAAGACGAATGCCGGGTGGTGGTTGGTCTTACAATCGGTCGCCAACCATTGACACCTCGCAAACCCAGTATTGCTGCCTAGCCTTGTGGCTTGCAAACGAAAAGGGTTTCGACATCCCATTAAGCCACGCCCAAGCAGCGGCAAAATTTTGGATTTCAGCCCAAGCTCAAGATGGCAGTTGGGGCTATCAAGTGGTGCCCGGACAACGACAGGGATCCCAGCACATGTCCTTGGTCAGCGCAGGCGCCGGAAGCCTGTACATGCTGGGCGACATTTTAAATGTGAACCCACCGAAAAAAGCTCGAGCGAAGCGAAGCGACGATTCGGACCTGGAACTTCCCCCGTTTGTAGAACGATTAACCAAGCGTGAAATTGAAACGCTGCTGGCCGAGCAAGCCAGTGCTGCTCCGGAACCAGAAATGGGCATTAACGTTGAAGGATTCAACGGCGCTAAAGCCCGAGCCAATCAGTGGTACGGGCAGAACTTTGAACCAAACACCGTACACTGGCCCTATTACGCTCTGTACGGTTTCGAACGGTATGCGTCCTTCCGCGAAAAGATTGATGGCGATGTTACAGAAGTTCCAGATTGGTACGACCAAGGAATTGAATATCTAAAGACGACTCAATCGGGAAATGGTTCTTTCCCGGGCAGCAACGAAGCGAACGCGTCGATTCAAACCGCTTTTGCCGTGTTGTTCATGGTGCGGTCGACGCAACGTTTGACGGCATTGGCAAGGGATGCAACCCTAGCAGGTGGCCAAGGGTTGGGGGGCAATGTTTCAACGCGCGGTGGCAAGGTCATCAGCGAACAGGAAAAGAAAGATATTGCCGAACTGCTGTCTCGAGTCAAGAAAGAAATGTCAGCACAAGAGTTGGAGGATATCGCCGAATCGTTCCGCAACGTCGCTGTCAATTCGATTAAAGATAAATCCAAAGCTCAGCAGTTGACGTTACTTCGTGAAATGGTCACCAATGAACATTGGCAGATTCGAATGGTCGCTGTTCGTGCGTTGGGGCAAGTGCGATTGGTCGATAACTGCGCCGCGCTGATCTATGCTTTAAGCGATCCGGATCCACGTATCGTTCAAGAGGCGAACATCGCGTTAAAATTTGTGAGTCGAAAAACAGAAACCCCCGCCGTTCCAGTAGCTAAAGTTGTGAACGGTCGGTCTGATGTGGAAAATCAACAATATCGCGCCGACATTCGGAAACTGTACGGATTCTGGTCCGAATGGTATCTTGAACTCAAACCCGATGCTGAACTACTGCCCGTAGAATTGAAATAAGCCATTTTTGTGCAGCCAAAAATCTGCACCGTAGAAATGGTGATTAGATTTCAATCGTTGGCATTTTACCTTTTCAAAGTCCTTCATTATCTTTTCGCATACTCCAAATCTTGGGTGATAACATGAGCCAAGTTACCGAACTGGTCCAAAGACCCGTAATACGCGTCGATACCGAGGTTTCTCAGTATGAACGCGTTTCCGGTGGGTTATCTGCAGGCGTGATCATTCTGGGCTTGCTTGCGGCTGTACTGTTCTTTTTGTGGTACAGCTTATTAAAGTCCAACCGCATGACGGTAACCGCTTTGGCGCCAACATTCGCTGGCGATACTTCTAATCCTGAAGGCGTGGCCGAAGATATTGAAGAACCGGGCGTCGAAGAATTTCCTGAAGTGCAAGAGCCACAGTTAGCCGAAGCATTGGAAGCAGTTGACGTTGCATCGACTGTCCGAGCAAACGATAGCGAGGCTGGTGATGCAACCCAAATGGGAACCGGCAAGGGCCTAGGAGACCGCCGCACACAAGGGTTCGGAAACGGCGGAACGGATGTCAACGAACCATGGAAGCGGTGGCAGATCAATTATTCATTGACCACCGTCAGTGACTACGCAAAACAGTTAGATCATTTCAAGATTGAACTAGGAGGCGTTGAAAAAACGGGTGACAACATCGCTTACGTTACCAACGTGGCGTCGTCGAAGAATGTTCGCACGGGGTCCAAGCGAACCGAGAAACGAATCTACTTTTCGCATACGATTCCCAAACTTCGTGAATGGGATAAGCGATTACTGCAACAGGCAAACATCACGAATGTGGGCGAACGTATTCCAGTTCAGTTTTACCCAATTGAAATCATCAACCAACTTTACGCGATGGAAAACGCGAAACTACAGCAAGACAATCGAAAGATACCAAACATCAAGAACACCGTGTATACGGTCGAAGGTAGCGAAGGTAATTATCGATTCACGCTAAGCAAGATCATTTACTTGAACTAAAGCATAGTTTGGATCACTGTATAGGCTTGGTAAATTATGTTGGTTTGGCAACTCGATTTTCGAACGACTTGATTGATCCAATACTACCATTCATTGGTTGGATGATTGCCTAGCGTTTTCAAGGATCAAGTGAACTTGTTTTCTGAAATCACCGAGTACATTTTGAAATAGCCGGGCACCGGACGAAACGTTTCGCTTTGATCAGGGTCGCGGTTGGTTTTGGGTCGCGGTTGGTTTTGGGTCGCGGTTGGTTTTGGGTCGCGGTTGGTTTTGGGTTGTGATTGGTTTTGGGTTGTGATTGATTTTGGGTTGTGATTGATTTCATCTTTCGCGACGTTTGCCTAAGGATTGCCCCAAAAACAGGATTCCATGCATTTTTCCGGACGGTGGGTCCCCACAAGCAGGCGTACGGAAAGATCCCTTGGATACGCGTTGAATAAGTGAGACGCGTTGAATAAGTGAGACGCAGCAAAAAAGTGAGACGCAGCAAAAATTAAAACAGATCAATTCCAAATTACATAGTTAAGCTGGACGGGAACAAATGAGCATTTTTGAAATTGTCGGATACGTCATCTACGCGGCGATGGGCTTGGTTGCGCTTTGGGGCGTTTACTGCATAGTCGTGGTTTACTACCGAGTTCGCGAAAAGAAATTCCGAACCGACCAACAACAGGGTGAATTCTTACAAGCCATGGAAGCACCACTTTCCACTGGCGACTACCAAACGGCAAGTCAAATCTGCACAGATGATCCTCGTGCAATTTGCCAACTTTCGCAGCTAGCTGTGGACAATCGCTTCATGGGCTTTACAAAGGTTCGCCAATTGGTCCAGGACCGATTCCAGCGAGACGTCTTGTCGGACATTGATCATAGAATCAGCTGGATTAATACCGTCATTAAAGCAGCGCCGATGTTGGGCTTGCTGGGCACCGTTTTGGGAATGATGGGTGCGTTCGGCAAACTGGCTGAAAGTAGCCAAGTCGAAGCTTCCAGATTGGCGGAAGATATTATGTTCGCCTTGATCACCACTGCGTTAGGCTTGGCGATTGCGATTCCTCTGGTGTTGGCCGTGAATTCGATCAACATCCAGATCCGAAAGATGGAAGAAATGGTCGCTGAAGGCCTGAACTTCTTTTTCGAAATGTTCCGCGAAGCAACGATTCGCTTCCCTAAATAGGCGAAGCATCATCGTAGTTTTTGCCGAACTGAAAATCGGTTGTGAGCGATTTGGGTGTGATGTTGAACCTGGGTTCAAGTGGATTGCCGGCGAGATCATTTGGCAGGAAGGTCCGCAGCATACAGGCGTGCCCAGCGGACACGACACCTTTCAAAGGCCAAGATCTGCCAATGCAATGGCAAGTCTTGCCAACTGAACATTTAACGATGGCAGGACGGCCCAGGCATTATGGCCGAACGTGTCCCAAGGATGCCACGTCCCAATTGGTGCCACGTCCCAATTGGTGCCACGTCCCAATTGGTGCCACGTCCCAATTGGTGCCACGTCCCAATTGGTTTCACGTCCCAAGGGCCCTGGGCGGGTTTCCAGCGTTTGATTTTCCTGCCAAGGCGGTGCCCACGATGCTGCCAATGACAACTATGACTTTAGTGTTGATTTGTAATAAGGTTTTGCCTCAATGAGTGATCGAGCGGGATCCAATGCGACGTTTAAGGCTCGGCGTAACACCGAAGAAGTAGAATTGGACATCACACCGATGATCGATATTACCTTTTTGTTGCTGGCGTTTTTTGTCGTCGCTTCCAAAATGCAAGAGCAAGCTCCGCTTGCCTTACCTTATGCAAAGCACGGCAACGCGATTGCGGCCCGAGATGCGATCATGATCAATATCGAACAAGAATCTGCCGACACAGAAGC
>JBDNHU010000454.1:0-2635 GCA_041688615.1 Mariniblastus sp.
AACATAATCACAAAACAACCTTTGAACACCTGAGCCATACCTGGAAAATCCCGGGGGTTCGGGGGCTGGCCCCCGAGCGTATGCAACACCACACACTAATTACAAAAATATGTTGTCTCAAAGTCATTGACACATTCCGTGGTTGAGTCCGGGCGATTTGGCGACCGCGCGGCATCCTCCGTGCCGAGCAGGTTAACGAAAATCTTTAAGTGATAGCTTCGGTTGCGAGTCCTCATCGATTGAGGGTTAGCTAGCATCGGGCCGTCTGCGGCTTGCCAGCTTAGAATTTCCCGAATTTGTTAACGATTTCAGGGCTTCCGCCCCAACAATTTTGCGGCCTCGCAGATGGATCCTGCCGATTGAATCGGTAGTCCTGCTGCGCCTCTAATCCTACAACTCTTCGGTGCGGCAGACAGAAACGTTTCGCCGATCGGAGAATTGTCGTGGAATCACGAATCAGTTGGCCCAGTGTCCTTGGCACCTCGGCAATCGCTATTGCGATCGTTTTCGCTCTGGTGTGTTATCCAGGTTTATTCAGCCAAAGCGATTCGCAATCGGCCCAGCAGGCGTTCAGCCAACAACCGGTGGGCGACAGGGCTCCGCAGGATTTTGGTCAAGGATCCGATCGGCCGCTGACCAACGACTTTGTGTTTAGCGCAAGCGATCGAATTGAAGGTCAGTTGCAAGCCAATCGAGACCAAGGGGATCGGTTGCTGGAACTGGCTGAAACGCTGAGACTACCCGGTTCGAATTCGGAAAGCCAAACGATCCAGTTCCCCTCGAAATCGACGGATGTTTCAGGGTGGGGCCTTACAGGAAATCGCCACCAACCGACTGCTAACCCAGCGTTGGTAGGCCAAAGTATAAACATCTTTGCCGCAAGTTCAACATCACAAAGTTCGCCGGCGCCGGTCCCCGTAAAGCAAGATCTGTTGGCGCTGAATCCACTGGCGGGATTGACGTTGAAGCGTCTGCCCCAAGGTATTTCGGAGCTGGAAAGCCGACTGGCTGAAGGCTCAAGTACTGGTCCGCAATCGCCCAGTGTGCCTGATCAGACGATCAATGTATTTGCGCTTGCCAGATCGCAACAGTCAACGTTGGAGGCGGCGAATACGAATGCGAATACGAATGCGTCGTCATCATCATTGCCAAGTTCATTGCTAAGCCTGGCCCCGGAAGAGAACCCGTTGGTTGATGTGGATGCCAGTCTGGAAGCGACTCACATTTTTCTGCCTCAACTCCAAGTTTCTGGCGGAGTCGCTGCGGAAAATCATTGGCTTGACATTACACCGATAAACACCGAACCTATGGTGGTCGAAAATCTTGAGATCGCAAGTATGGGTGATGGGTTGCCCGGTCGACCCATTTCTCAGGATTCGCAACAGGATCGGAATGAACAAGATTCTCAAGTTGATCTTTTGGTGCAATCGCAAGCCGCAGGCCGCCCCACCTTCGGATTGCTGCCAGGTTCTCAGACAAAAGAGAAGTTGAAGGTTCAGGCCGCCGGTTCGCCTGGGCAGGCGTTGGGGACCGTTGAATCGACTGGGCGGCGCTGGGTTCCAAGGCCGATCCATGACCAGCAGTCGTACATCCAATACCCTACACCGTTGCCTGCTGCCCTACTTCGCCAGATATCTGAAGCGGGTGCCGCTTACCCACAGATCCGAGATTGGGCGGACAGCTACCGCAGTAATATCTTTCGTTTTTGCCAAGAGAGTTCGCCAATAGTGGCGAGGCAAATTTTGCAAGAGTTGGAAGTTCAGCGACTTGAATATTCACGCCTGGTCACGCCGGCAACCACAAACAGTGCAACCCAAAAAGTTAACGTTCAGCTTCGACAACTTTCCTATTCGTTGGATCGACGTTTAGATTTTTGGCAGGCGGTCATCCCTGGGAATCCCATTATTTTGGCCAGGGAAGAAGATAGGTTGAAGCAAGGTCGTTTGGCCACGTCAGGCCCGTGGGATTTAGCAAGCGTTCAGTTGACCCAGTCGTGGTCCGATTACTTACTTTGGCCGCAATTAATGCAGGTTGTTAAGGGCCAAGGTTTGTCTGCAGGGGATGAGAAAAATGTAGCCGGTGAAGTGTTGAAGCGAATCAACAGTGGGACCTTGGACTATCAACAAACGACCGTGATTGCTCAGCTGATGCCCTTGGATTTGCAGCAGTTTTTGTTCGAAAAAGCTCAGTTGTCTAGCCCCGTTCTTGACGTGTTGGCCGCGGTGGAACGCTTTGAAAGCACTGGGCAATCGCAGGCGGCAATGGAAATTATGGAAGGCTATCGCTGGTTGCGATTGTCTCAGAAATCGACGGATCAGCAGATGGTCCAATTGATCCAGAATCACTACCGCAACGCCAACTTCCGACTGACCGCTTCACGGGATTTTGTAAATCGTTGGTTTGTCAATCAAACTTGGGTCAACCAGTTGATTGCACAACAGCCGCAAAGCCACGTTGGACTTGGAGTAATGCCCTTCCAAATTGATTTAATTCCTAGCGAAGACGGTTTTCATTTTCAATTGGTGCCAAGTGGGAACCAGCAGTCCAGTGACGGCTGGCAACCGACGGAATCATCGATGGAAGCCCCAGAGTCGGCGGAGGCTTCGAATATTATTTCCATTGGCTTTCAGCAAGG
>JBDNHU010000060.1:0-6372 GCA_041688615.1 Mariniblastus sp.
AGATCGCTTGTGGGTGGCATGGGTTCCGCCGTGCCTAGGGACTCGTTTGAAGTCGGGGTATCGACCGGCGCTGACGATTGGTCGGCGAATGGTCGGCGAATGGAGCCAAATCGGATTTGGTGAACTTTCATATTAAGGAATGTACTCGTTCTCTTCACTAAATCTTTACTCAAAGTCCTGAGGCCAAGAGGCATTGATTTGGTATATTGGAACATACATTCAGAGAATACGAGCAGTATTCTATTTTACAGTCGAAACGGATCAGCGGTTATTTTTTAGCGAGTAGAATTTTTAAAAGATGAAGCGAACAGGATTTACACTGGTGGAGTTGTTGGTGGTGATTGCCATCATAGGGATACTACTTGGTTTGTTGCTTCCGGCGGTTCAGTCGGCGCGCGCTGCCGCTAGACGGATCAGTTGCCAAAACAATCTGAAGCAGATTGCACTTTGTGTTTTAAATTATGAATCATCAAAACGCAAACTTCCGCCGCTTGGCGACTATCAATCGTCTGGAAGTTCAGTTTATTGGAGTGTACACAGTCGCTTGTTGCCGTACGCCGAGCAAGGGAATTTGCAAGACTTGATCGATTTCCAGCGACCGATTAGCCAGCAACCGGCAGTTGCAAAGATTCGCGTCTCCTTTTTACTTTGTCCTAGCGAGATCAACGATCGACAGCGGCCAGATGGTCCGACCTTCATTCACTATCCGCATAACTATGGTGCCAACAGTGGTGATTGGCTACTTTTTCAACCACCGATGGGGGTAGGGAATGGTGTGTTCATGATCAATCGTCAAATCAGGATCGCAGAGGTCGTTGATGGGACTAGCAATACGCTGGCCTTTGCCGAAGTCAAAGCGTTTACGCCCTATTTGCGTGATGGTGGGAATCCTTCAGCAACCACTGCAATTCCCAGCGATCCCGCGGATGTTAGTGCCCTTGGTGGTGAATTCAAGATGGATTCAGGCCATACCGAATGGGTCGACGCAAGGGTTCATCAGACAGGATTCACAACGACGTTTTCGCCCAACACTTTGGTACGACATGCGGTTGGTGGGATCGAACATGATGTCGACTTTAATTCGATGCGCGAGGGGCGATCGGACAGTTTACCGACCTACGCGGTGGTGCCAAGCCGCAGTTATCATGAAGGTGGCGTCAATGTTTCGTTGCTGGATGGATCGGTCAGATTTGTCGATGATCAGATCGAACGTTCGGTCTGGCAATCGATCGGCAGTCGCAAAGGCCGCGAAGTGGTTACCGACTTTTAGGAAGCAACGTGTCCGTTTGTCGCCTGGCGAAAGATGAAATCCAATCGCTAGTCGTGGTTTGGTTAGATATTCTCCACGGGTTCCCATGAAAAAATACATGATGAAGAGTTTACTGAGTTGGGCAATTACGCTCATAGCACTTAGTTGCACTGTAGAATCTGTTGTTAGTCAGGAGGTGCAATTTCAGGCTCCTGCCGGCAATGAATTTGCTCGAGTGGTCGCTGGTGGCACAACGATCCTACCCAATGGTCGCTTTTTGACACCCTCTGGGAAACGACTTTATACCGGTGGCAATCTTTGGAACGTGGTCCCCAGTCCCGATGGGAAGTGGTTGATTGGGCTGTGCGATCCGGGTATTGTGGTTTACGACGCGGGTAATCCGACCACCCAATCCAATTCTTGGGTGATACCCTGGAAGGACGCTGCCTTCTGTGCGGCGTTCACCCAAGATAGTTCAAAATTGATTGTATCCACCGGTGATGTTGGACACGGCATTCAAATATTTGAAACCGCGGCGTGGGACGAACCAGCCACCGAACGACTGCAATTTCGACGTCAACCGCCCATCCGGTCGATCAAAGCTGATGATGAAGCTTATATTATTGACATCGTGGTTTCGTCGGATCAACGCCACGTTTACGGTGCCGATGTTGCCAGGCAGCGGATTGTGGTCTTTGATATTATCGAAGGTTCGGTGGTTGCCGACATTCCCGCAGGACGTGAGCCCTTTTCGCTGGCTCTGTCCCAAGACGATCAGCGGTTGTTCGTGGCCAATATCGGGGTCTTTGATTATTCGTTGATTCCAACCGGGGCCGGAGATCCACGGGGCATTTCGACTCCGGCTTTTGGTTTCCCTTCCAAAGAAGCCGAACTTGGCACCTTTCATCAGGGTCGGCAGGTTCCAGGATTGGGCGACCCTTTGGTGCCAGACGCCAATTCTGTTTGGATGATCAATGTGGCAGATCCTGCCAAGCCGGAAGTTGCTGCGAAAGTAAAAACCGGTATCTTGATTCACGCGCCGGCCGATGGTGGAAAAGCAGTGGGTGGCAGTTCACCCAATGGTCTGTTGCACACCGGACAGACGCTCTTGGTCACCAATGCAAACAATGATACGGTGCAGTATCTTGATTCGAAGACATTGGAAATCAGGAAGACGGTTAAGATTGCGCCTCAATCAGAATTGGCCGGCCTGCGCGGTGTGATTCCTTCGGGGATGACTTTGTCCCATGATGAAAAGACGTTGTACGTTTGTGCGTCGGGTTTGAATGCGGTTGTCGTAATCGAATTGGCATCGGGGAAAGTGACCAACTGGATTCCGACGGGTTGGTTTCCGACCGCGTGTCGCTTATCTCCCGATGGAATGACGCTGTACGTTGCAACTCAAAAAGGCATTGGGCGTGGGCCTCGCGGTCCCAAACACCAGCGTGAGTCGACCGACGAACGTTTCGGTTTGGCCGATATGCCGGGGATGATCGATGCGATAGCTTTGGCAGAAGTGGAAGATCAAACCCAAACGGTATTGCGAAATAACGGAATGATTCCCACTCGGGCTACGTCCAAGTCGTTTCCATCTGAAATTCAACATGTGGTGTTCATCACCAAAGAGAATCACACGTTCGATGGGATTTTTGGCGGGTTAGAAGGAACCACCAGCGATGCCGACTACGCGGAGTTTGGAATCAACGGTTGGATTGCGGAAAAGGGGAAGCAACAACGCTTACCCATCATGCCCAACCACATTCGCCTGGCTCAGCAGTTTGCCATTTCAGACAACTTTTACATGGAACCTCAGGCCTCGGGTGACGGACATCGCTGGCTAGTGGGCGTCTATCCCAGCCTTTGGACCACTCGAGTGTTTTACTCGGGTTGGAATTTCAAAAAGAGTGACTCGGCGATCGGGCGGCTACCTTCATTCCATTCCAACGGTTCACAGATCCCCGAAGACTATTTAGAGAACGGATCAATGTGGGAACACTTGGATCGAGGCGGAGTACGGTTCCTGAATTTTGGCGAAGGCTTCGAATTTGCCGACAACGACGAAGGTCCAATGACAAGTCGGTCAGGCGCATTCACTCAGGTCAACTACCCGATGCCCAAGGTCTTGTTCGACAATACAGACTTCGGTTACCCGGCGTACAACACGTTTATTCCTGACATTGCCCGAGCGGATTGGTTTGCCCAAGGGCTTGAGAAGTATCGTGCAGCGAACCAAAACAAATTGCCCCAGTTTATTAATGTTACTCTTTGTAATGATCATGGCGCCAGCCCGATGCCCGAACAAGGTTACCCCTTTGTTGCCAGCTATATGGCGGACAATGATTTGGCTTTGGGCAAAATTGTGGCCTATTTGTCGGCTCAGCCCGAATGGAAAAATATGGCCATCATCGTAACGCAAGACGATTCTGGCGGAGACAATGATTCGGTGGACCGTAATCGATCTTATGTGCTTTGCATCAGTCCCTGGGCGAAGCGAACTTATGTGTCGCACGAACACACGTCCATCATGAGTATCATAAAGTCGATCTATAGGATCTTCGACCTGGGACCGAATAATTTGTTTGATGCAACGGCGACAGATTTGAGTGATATGTTTAGCAGTGAACCCAACTTTACGCCGTTTAAGTATGTCCCATCGGACCCTCGAGTGTTTAAACCCGAAGACACTTTCGATCCAACCGATCCCAAGTTTGAACGACGGCGCAAAAAGGGACCCGTCGTGAAGATGGACGACCCAGATTTTGTAGAATGGCTGCGAAAACGAAGCGATCAGTAGTGAAGTGATCGATCGTAAAACCGTGCAGATCAAACGTCTTTGGCAACGCGTCCTCTGGCAACGCGTCCTTTGCAGGTCGTCCTTTGCAGTGACAGCGTCTGATCGGTCAGGCTTTGGCACGTAAACTTGGCCAGTCCAAACTTGGCCAGTCCAAATTTCGCCAGTCCAAATTAGTGGCATGGGCTGTCGTGTGATGAACTTAGGTTGGGTGCTTGGTTCCGCCGTCGTCCAACGACTACTCAGGCCGATCTTTCAAGAACATCGGCGGCTTTAGTAATTTGACGCGGAGTTCCTTCTGGCATTCTGCGCTGTCATAACCTTGTTGGTTTTCTGCGATTTCCGTCAGGATAGGGTCAACCACGGCAGAAATTTCGACGATTAAGGCAGGCTCCTTTAGTGCATATCGCCTACCATCATTGGGTAGGTGCGTGCAGTCAATGTCGAATGTCCGGATAAATTTGAATCCACCTACAGCGGTGCATGCAATGGTAATCAGTTGTATTGAGGGCCGAACGCGGGGTAATCTTACGCTAATCCGTCGGTTAAGACATAGCACCTTGGCTGATTTATCCGCAGTCTGCGTGGGCTTCGACCGCATGATCAAATCGCGAATGAGGGCAGAGAAGCAAAGTAAGCTGGACGCAGGCATGTTCAGTTCGAAGGGGTTACTGTTATCAGAACGCACCAAGCGAGGACGAAAACGAAAGCAGTCGACAACGGTCGACGATCGAATGAAGTCGACCACAGTGATAAACAATCCGCAGCGAAACAGATTAGGAGCGCAATTAAGGTATGATACCCGCCGATATCAACCGCGAGGTGTGCGAGGGGCTTTTGTAACGACACATGAGTCCCATATGGGCGGGGGTAAAGCATGAATCCGAGGCTGGTAAGCAGAAACACAGCGACGGCGTAACTGCGCGCCCGTATTCGGAGTGTCTCGGAGGTATGGATCACCAGTTTGGCAGACAACGAGAGATGCTTTTGCGATGTGTTTGTTTTTTCCTTCATCTAGCGCCCTCTGAAAATAACGACTTCAGTCAGATAATATGTACTCGACAGACGGTCGCATATCCACGGTGGATCGGTTGTCTAAATTTTGCGTGGCACTGCTTTTGCGTGGCACTGCTTTTGCGTAGCACTGCTTTTGTGTGGCACTGCTTTTGTGGTGTCAACTCTATTTTGCGGTAGGCCGACCTAGCGTTTTGGGCGGTAGACGACACGCCTTCGACGAACACATGCAAAAGCGTAGTGCTGAATATGCTACCGGATTTTGCCGGTCGGATCCTCTCAAAGCTTTGCAGGCGCTTGCCGGGATGGAGAGGCAGCGTGCGAAGGGTGCTGCCTTTTGGTAGCTTGGGTTTACGCTACTTTGCTGATGTTCACTCTTGCAGGAATTGACTATGAAAGCGTTCGCCAGTGGTATCCTGTCCATCTTGTTGGTCGGCCTGTTTGTGTTTAACGGCCGGTCGAGTCAAAGTCAGGATTGGGTTGATTTGAATTCGAAGCCCGACCAGCCCAAACCTATTGCACCGGCCAAGACGACGGGTACGGGTCTGTTGTTAGAACCGGCCCTGGATTTGGCTGACTTTACCACCCAGCAGTTTGTGGACATGATGATCACCGTGGGTAAAGACAAAATTCAGAAGCCGTGGACTTCGCCAGTAGTGAAGTTGCCCGCTCATACACCTGCCGACGCCAAGGGAATTTCTGCTACAGGACTTCAAGCCACGGGACTGACCGAAGATCAGGTCAAGGGTTACATGCGTCAAGCGAAGCAGTTTTTTGAGCAGGGCAAAGCGATTCCTGTTTCAGATGTTGGATTGATTAGTACGCAAGAGGACGTGATTCGGAAACCGATGTTGAATCACATTTCGGCATTTGAAAATTCAGCCGTGCGAGTCTATTTATTGGTGCAGAAAACCGCAGCGGATGGTGATTGGGGATACTATTCAATAGTTCAAGACATGACCGTCCAGCCGCCACTGGATTATTATGGGCATATTAGACCTTCGGAAGTTCGCCTGGAAGGAACCAGTTGTTACCATTGCCATTCCTCGGGACCGTTGGCGATCCATCCGGCTCGCGAAGATTTGGTATTGGATGCCAAGTTGGCTGCGGCGCTTAGTGAGTACATCGCCGAACAACCTCGATCACGTTTCTTCTTTCCAAAAGATTCACCGAGTCCAGAAACGGGTAAGCCGCTGGCACCCAGTTTTTGTACTTCGTGCCACGCCGAAGATGGTCAACGCGGGCCGCTGTACCAAGTTCATTCGCATCCCATTCGCGTGATGGTCGATTTCGGATACATGCCACCCGACGATCGACT
>JBDNHU010000455.1:0-17798 GCA_041688615.1 Mariniblastus sp.
GTGCGACTCAGGATAGTGCGACTCAGGATAGTGCCGGCCGCGTCACTCCCGACACCACGGTTCAAGACGAAAATCAGGCCTCGGTGGCAGATCTTCCTTTGGTCGCTGCAGGCTGGACACTCAAACGTTTCGCTGACGATTCTTTAGTTCATGATATCCACTGCTTGACCGTCGGCCCTAGCGACGAAGTTTTTGTTGCAGGCCCTGGCTATATCGCCCAACTGGTGGATTGGGACGGTGACGGCAAAGCCGATCAAAAAAATGCGATCAACTTTGAACCCAAACAAGGTGCCCAAGGCCTGCTGGTCGAACAGGACTTTATCTTTGCTGTAGTCGACCAAGCGATCTGGAAAATTGACCGCAGTACCGTTGACCCGAAACCTGCGTTCAAATTCTTGGACCTACCCAAGACCGGTGGCGAACACGATTTCCACGCGCTGCGACGTGGCCAGGATGGCTACCTTTACTTCATCGCCGGGAACTATTCCCAGATCAACGAAACTTGGCGGTCGTCTGCTGTGCCGATCGGGAACCCCCGAGCCGGTGTGCTAGGTCGGATCAGCCCCGATGGAAAAACGCGTCAGATCTTGGTCGATGGAATGAGGAACACTTACGACTTTGCGTTCGGCTTGGACCAATCATTTTTGATCTACGATAGCGATGACGAACGAGATAGCGGGATGCCCTGGTATCGCCCCACAACGCTGTTCGCGGCGAATGAAGGCCAAGACATTGGCTGGGTCAGTCGCTGCTACAAACAACCCGATTCGGTCGTTGGAAGCGCAACCATCAACGCGGAAACCGGCCGAGGATCACCCACGGGTGTCGCTTGCTTACATTCACCGGCCTGGGGCAACGCCTGGCTGGGTGGCTGCGTCTTTGCCGATTGGACGTTTGGCAAAGTGTACCTACGTTCTGCTTTTGAAACCGATGCCACGGTGCCGCCTATGATTTTGGTTCAGAGCCAAAACAATGTGGCGTTCGCGCCCACCGATTTGGAATTCGACTCACGTGGCAAACTCTATATCAGCGTTGGCGGGCGAGACACAGCGGGCGCGGTCTATTTGGTTCAAAAACGCGCGGCTGCACCCGCCGATAACGCAGCGGTGAACCCGCTTACCCAGCCGGACGATCCTTTTGCCAAGTTGACCGATCTGGTAACCCAACTCCAACACTTTGAAGCAGTCGTTCCGGCCGATACCGCAAACGAAAATGCCCTTGGAGTTGATACCATTGAATCGACATTTGATTACCTTCGCAATCTGGCACAGCAAGCCAAAGAAAACGACCTTCGGGATCAAGAATTGCTAGGTATCCAATTGCAACGCAGTCTCCTAAGAAGATATTTATTGACCACGGCACAACCCGATTCGCAGCTTGTGACTCGATTACTGTCGAAAGCGGCAGGCAGTCCCAAGCAGAAGTCATTGCTAATGGCGAACGCTTCTATTTGGGGGGCCATGCGTTCATGGACATTTCAAGCCAATCCAGTCGCCAGTGCAGCGTCTGCCATTCATGGACAGATTTTGGCGCTGACGATGAATGACGATAAACAACTTTGGGATCAAATTCAAACACAATCCGGTACCGCACAACAGAATCCGGGTAGGCCCGCGGTGTCGGAGATTGACAACACGACCATGACTGCGACTCGGACCCAAGCACTGGCAGCTTTGGCGCTGAAAAATTCGCCTTTACGGGGTGGTCTACCCACCGCATCGCTTCTATTTGCCGACCTGCAGCGGATCGCCAAGAAACAAGAGCCCACACTGGCGGCTGCCGATTGGCAACTGGTATTTCGCTGGGCACTTGATTCGCCTTACCCCAACGACGCTCAGACAGGCCCTTGGGATTTTATGGCCAAGGGGTACATTCCAGGCTGGAACCCTCAGCAAACCGCGGATGTGAATCAAGCATTCTTGGCGGCATGGAACGCCTGCTTAACCAAATCTTCGTCCGCCAATTTCAAAGAACGATCGGCCGCGATTTTCGAAATGGAATCCATGTTGCGTCTACAGTTGCTGCTGGGCAATTCCGCTTCATCGTTGCCAAAACAGTGGCAGCAGTGGTATCAATTGCAAGCGTTCCACCAAGCCGACGCGCTACACCCGATCGATCAGATTAATGCCTTTGTCTTACTAGCGGCAATCGACAAACCTTGGAACGAAGCAATCGACCAGTCATGCCTTGATTTCTTGCTTTCGATTGACCAATCCTTGGCAGCGCAGAATGTTTCCATTGATACCAATTGGTCACAAAGATTTTCTGCGATCGGTCGCCTGCTATTGCGCAATCATCCGACGCTTACCCTCCAATTGAAGAACTCCAATCGCTGGCAACGGTCAACCCAAATTCATTCGTTGCAGTTACTAACGTCCCTGGATCAAGCGGCAGCGATTAAGACACTTAGCCAACTCTGGAACCAGTGGAATCTAGTCAATGTTGACGAAACTTTTTTAGCTTCGATCGTGGACACTCGGAAGATGTGGACGCTCAACCCCAAGGCACTGCGCTCCCTTGGCGATTTACCACAACTGGTTGACCAGTTTGCTGCTGACAGTCGCCAACAAAAGGCGAACCACTTGGCAAAGCTATTGGCCCCAGGTGATAGCACGATTGCAGCATTGGATACGAATACACTTTTGAAAGAGGTCAATTGGACCGCCGGAAATGCAGAACGAGGCGGCAAACTGTACGACTCGCTAAACTGCAATCGCTGTCATGGAAAATCTGGACGACTGGGGCCCGCGTTGACGGGTGTCACACGGCGATTTAATCGAACCGACTTGATCGAAACGATCACGATGCCCAGCAAGAATGTAAATGATCGTTACCGTTCGCTGCTAGTACAGAAGGTCGACGGCACTCTACTGACGGGCATCGCCATTTATAACAGTACCGACGCAGTGATCTTAGAAGATGCTGCCGGAAAAGTTTGGCAATTGTCAAAGGACGAAATTGAAGATTCCCGACCAAGCACTCAATCGTTGATGCCTTCAGGCTTAATGGACCAGGCGTCGAATCAAGACTGGGCTGACTTGCTGGCCTATCTTAGCCAACAATAGCTTTCGACCAACGCCATATCGCTAAGGCCAGCGGCAGAAGAAAACGTACCGCAGTACAAGCACGCAGGCTTTGGCAGAGCGGGGAGTCTGTGTAGTCTACAGGGATTCCATGTTCAACAGTGGCACAACGGAAGCGGAAGGATGAAAAGCCACGGTTTCAAAATTCACAGCCCCATGCTTGTCGTCAATTTTGAGGGGCCGACCGATCAGAAGTTTGGCAGTGGGTCGTACGATCTGGCCAAAGGCAGACGCCTGGAATCGAGCTTGAATTTCCGGACTACTCTTCGGTCCGATCCTTGCCAACCGCTTTTTCCAGCTGCCGAATCTGCAAGCGAACGTTTTCTAAGCTTGGGTTCAACGATAACGCACGTCGGAAACAATCCAGGGCTAATTCCAAGTCTTCAAGTTGCAGGTAACAATGACCCATGCCCATGGCCGCGTTGAAGTGATAGGGATTAATCTCCAAAGCCTGGTGACAATCCATCGAACTGTCTTCAAATTCGAACATACCGTATTGGGCGATCGCTCGCTGATTCCAAGCTTCTGCCAACAAGGGCGCTTTGTGAATCAATTGGGTCGATTGCTGGATCACTTCATGATATTGACCGTTGTCATTCAATCGCACCAACTGGTGTAACGCTAGAAATTGTTCGGAATTCCCGGCTCGAAACCACAGTTGACGAAGCCCATGTTCGGCCAACAAGCGAACGGCTCGATCTTTGTCATGCAAGGCCCGACCCAGCACCGCGTTGGACTGATAGTCACCCAGAAAGCCCAACGCCAAGGCTGCGGCACGTCGGCCGCCACGTTTCCCGAACGCAGTCAAACGTTCCAATGTTCCAATGGTGTAATGATCCGCAACCGAGCGGATAAAGCTTGCAGAATTTTCATTTTTCAGGTAGAGCTGATAGAGTGCTTCCAGCGCTGGGCGACGTTGCGGCTGATTGGCTTCAAACGCATTGCCTTCAAACGAATTGCCTTCAAACACATTGTCTTCAAACACATTGTCTTCAAACACTAGGTATGCTCCACTTTTAGCTTGAACGATCGCCGAAATTTTCGTTGCGAGGTTTTCGTTGCGAGGTTTTCGTTGCGAGGTTTTCGTTGCGAGGGCTTCAACTTTCAAAAACCTACAGGTGGCTTGAGGCCATTTCGGGACATATGAACGTATTGATTCGGATGTTGAACTGTCTAAAACTGGATCTTCCAGTGCAGGCCGTTTTAAGCCTTGCCCAACTCGGTACCTGGTCTGGCCCGTTTCTGGCCAAACTGCTTCTGGCCACACTTTTGCCCAGCAGACAGGCCGAAAATGGCCCAGGAAAATGTCGAACTAAGGAACCAGGCCGCCGGCAAAAGTAATTGGATCATTCCTAAAACTAGAAACATCCCGATCGCAGGCCCTGGTTTCTTAACTGTATTTGGGCTTCCTAACTGTACTTGGGTCTCTTGAATGTAATTGGACGAACCATGAATGACAATGATCTAGGCCGGGCCGAACACGTCTTCTTTCTCGGCCGTGGCCGCATAACCCACCCAAGCTGTCGATTCGCTGCCATTTCCTTGGCCATATTTTGGATTCTGCCCGCGAACTTGAATTTCGTCCGGCTGGTCCAAGCGTCCCTCGCAGGGGAAGTCTACGCAGGGGACGGCAAAGGTCAACTGTCGAACTCGCTTGATTTCCCTCCATACTCGCTAATCCAACTAGGCGTTTTATCTGATTCACAGCATCCAATGCAAAATTTGCTAAAGTCACAATCGCTTTTGGGGACACTGCCCAATCGGATGTTCGATTCGCCTGCCTTTTGGATGGCGTCAACCCTTGGCCAGCCACCAGCCACCACGGCGTCTTTGAAGATCACGCCAGCCGCAGATACATGGTTACAGGGGAAAGCATTCACTCGGAAATTGTCCGACATTCAAACTTCCCAGTGGCGTCAATTAACCTTAAAGCAGGTCGTGCAGAACATTGGATCAGCCCACCAAATTAAGGTATGGCTGGACCGCCGAGTCGATTCGGCACGCCTGATCGACCTCACGGTCAAGAATCTGACGGTTGCCGATGCCCTTGAACAACTGGCGGCTCAAGCAGATGCAGTGGCTGTGATTCACTCGCCTGTGATTTTCTTTGTTCCCAAACAACACGCGGCAGATCTGCCAGTGGTCCTAGCGGATGCAAGACGCCAGGCCGCGAGGTTACCGACAGAACTTGCCAATATTTTTACGGTCGAACAAGCGGTCCGTTGGCCGAAATTGGTTCAACCCAACCAACTGTTTCGCGATTGGTGCTCGCCTTTGGCGGACAAGATTACGGCGATACAGTCACTGCCGTACGACGTTTGGGACCAAGGGTCGCTTCCCGCGTTGTCTTTGATTGATCGCTTGGCCATTTTGGCTTTCGGATTCGGCAAGCGACTGGATCTTCAACCGCCGCCCACACAACGCCCACCCGATGAGATTCAAATTCAGCTAGAAGATCTGACCAAAGAAATGCTTTGTCAATGTTTGATTGACGACATCAACTGGCACAGCGCGCTGCAAAAGATGAAAGACGACCTGAGCCAAGAGTTTCCGACGTTAAGCTATAAGTCAGGCATCACCCAAAAGCGAATCCTAAGCGGTCAGTTGAAGGATCTGGGAATCGTATTTGACCGACTGCAACAAGATAGCCCTTCCCCAGACACACCCGCCACCGGATCCAAACTCTATTCGTTGAAAGTAAGCCAGCAGCCGGCGATAAACATACTTGACGCCATTGCAGGTCAAACACAACGCAAAATCATTGTCCAGGGCGACATTGAGCAGCTATTACAAAAGATGATTGACCTGGAGGTAAAGGACGCAACACTAGAATCGATGATCGACACGATTGCCACCCAATGCCAACTTAAGATCATTATCGGGAGAACCACGTTGACCATTTCACCGAAGCCCTAGAGAATTGGGCTGGGCGATTGTGAACAACAACAATTCAAGATCACTGTTGTTCTTGCCCTGCATCTGATTCGGTCGATCGTTGCGATCCCTTCTCGAAGTTCGGTGCATCGCTGCCAGAAACCGCTTTTTGCTCGGCAGCTGTAGTTGCTTGGCTAAAGCTTGTTTCTAAGGTGCTGTTGTCTGACGCGTCAAGTGCGCCCGGCGTCCCTTCGCCCAACACAGTGGGCGCGGTGGGCGGTACCGCACTTGAATCCGTGACTTCTGACGCCGAAGGTTCTGAAATGGCCGGAAATGAATCGATTTTATCGATCTGCGGAAACCGTCTGGTCAACTCTTGGATCCAATCTTGGTGATCGGCTGAATTCCCCAATTGCTGCTTGATCAAGACAGCCCAGTCTAACGCTTTGGAATCGTCTTCCAAAGTAATCGCCTGTTTCAGTCCACTCTTTGCATTTTCTGAGAAATGTTTTTGCACGGATAAATACTGACGAATCGCCTCACGATACATGTGACCGTTCTCCGGATCTAAAGACGAAACCTCACCAATCACCAAGCGAAAGCCAGCCAAAGATTCTGGATAATTTCCATTGATATCATCTTGGAACGCGTTAATAAAACTCTTAGTCAGTGGGTCTTGCAAACCGACGCGGCCTCCTTTGGCCAGTCGTAGAAGACGCTTAATCTGCAACGATTCCATCAACTGCTGGGCCTCATCGACGGGATCGGCTTCAGGTTGCCGCTGCACCAAGCGTTCCAGATCATTAAATGCATCTCGCATGTCCATCACCGATGCATTGGGATCGTCCAGGATTCGTTGGGCCTGCGCAATTTTGGCGTCAAACGAAGGAATCATCGAATAAAACGCAACGCCCAAAGCAGTTGATGCAGTCAACAAGCCAATGACCAACAACCAAGTCTGCAAGTAAATAGGGTTTTCAGCTTGGCGTTTCTTTTTGGCCACTTGCTTGACTGTCGGTTCCTTCTGGCCCAACAGACGCCTAGCTTCTGACTTATCAGCCCCCGCGGTTAACGCATTAAAACCACCTGCCATCTGAGCCGCGGTGGATGTCTTATTGGCATCAATTTTTTGAATTTCGATCAAAGCCAACTCTGCTGCACGAGCCGATGGGTAACGCTGCTGGGGAACGGGATGCATCAACACTTCGACCACTCGGTCCAGCCAAACGGGGCAATCGACCACCGTTTGGGACAAGGGTTCAATCTTCTGCTGACGCTTCCGCGCCGACATTCGCTCTAACGATTCTGGCGGGTAAGGCATCTTGCCGGCAACCATTTCGTAGATAATTGCACCTAGCGAATAGAGGTCCGATTGGTGCGTGGCCCCTTCACCCAACAATTGCTCGGGTGCCAAGTAGGCGGCCACTTCCAATTCTTCACGTTTTTTTGCATCCCAACGACGACGCCTGGCACGGTTTAAGCGAAGATCGGTTACCTTGACTTGACCGCCGCTGACCAGAATTTTCTCTGGCGTCAATTTACTGTGCAATAACTCTTGCTTATGCAAATATTCCAGAACTTGTGCAATCTGAATGGCGTAGTCGATCGCTAAATCCCAAGCAATCCGACCACGACGCGATAGGATCGATGCCAGCGATTCGCCATCCACCAATTCCATCGCAAAGAAGACTCGATCTTCCACAATCCCCGCGCCATAAAATTTTGTAAGATGAGGATGTTCCAAACGCTGGAGGTAGCGAACCTCTTTTTGGATTCTTCGTAGCGCGTGGTCTCGCGACACGTCGGGCGGAAGCGTTATCAGCTTAATCGCAACATGACGGCTCTGCTCATCTTGATAGGCTTCGAAGACTCGCTGACGCTTGTTACCCAGTTGTTTCACAATTCGAAATGGGCCAACCTGTTCCAGTTCCACAGCATTCAATTCCCTACAAAGATTTCAATTCAAACCCCGAATTTCTTTCGCGATTTTCCCCGTTATTAGCCGTAGCTAATCCCACGCACGACGCTCAGTTTCCTGCCCTCCCCATTACTCGGAAAGGCCAAAGCAACTGAACGATCCCATTCCCAAAATGGCCCCAAACTCGGGACGATCCGGTATTCGAAACGCCCCTGCAAGGCCAACCACTCGTGCAAGCGCAACCACCCGGCAACTACAATCGAGTGAATCGCGAATCGATCCACCGCAGATGACGATGCTTGGGATGACGATGCTTGGGATGACGATGCTTGGGATGACGATGTTTGGGATGACGATGCTTGGGATGATTTAGGGTTTCAGCTGATCCGAATATCAGTTTTCAAGTGGCACCCAACCAATGGGATTCGATTGCCCGAAACCCCGACCTGATAAACCATCGGCCACCAACCCAGACCTACTACCCACCAAGCAAAAAGATTGCGATTGATGGGCTGTCCTGGTTGATTTGCTGTCTGCGGCGTTATGAGATTCCAATGGGGTCAAAGAAAGAAAAAGGGGTTGATCCATGAATGCTTCTGCTATTTGCTCGACTATATTGTAGAACTGCCGGCGATGGTTTGTAAGCATTGCGTAGCTATTTTATCGTGAAAATCGCTTGCATTTGTTATCCCGGATCCTAACGGCGAATAAATGGACAGTTTAGTGAATCCACAACGACACCTTGGTCGCTTGGGCTATTCAGAAGTTAGCCGCGTGGGAATTGACGGCAGTATTCGTAAACCGCCATCGTGGTTGCGGTCGCAATATTGTAACTATACGGAAGTCCCCAAACGGGTATTTCAATGGTGTCATCCAAACAGTCCAAAACGTCCTGCGTGATCCCATTCCGCTCGCTACCCAAAACCAACACGGTCTTCCGAGTAAATTGGTAAGTGTGCAAGTCTTGCGACAGATTCGTTTGTTCCAGACCTACAATTCGATAACCTTCGTGGGACAGCTTCTTTAGGATTGGCGGCAAAGAATTGCGACTTTCAATTCGCACCGTCTCCGCTCCATCTCGGGCAATCTTTGGGTCCACTTTCGCCTGCCCACAAACGATAAAGCGATCGATCGCGCAACAACCAGCCAAACGTACCATCCGAGAGAGGTTAACGTTACTCTTCAACGGCGGACAAGCGATAATCATTGACCGAGGCTGATCCAGCGGCGTTGGCGGTTTGTGTCGAACATGTTCGAATCGCGATCCCATATTTTGCCTTTTTAAATACCTACGTTCCGCCAAACCAGCGATGATCTCTGCCAATTCAGCTTATTGTACTGACAGGCCCTAGCAGCACGAGACGGCAATTGGCTGGGTTGGTTTTAAATCGCAAACGCTTCACGGACGAAAGATCTGCCCAGCCATGGCAACCAAGTCACGGCAATGCCAACACACAACCACACAACCACACAACCACACAAATACACAAGTACACGAACACCCAAGAACGACCGTGGCTCACAACCCGTGCGGCAATGACTACAATATCGGCAACGTGAAACTGTAAAATCTAAGCCCTAAAATCCCCTGAGAACCTAATCCTATGCAACGATTAATTCCGTCCTGGATCACTGCCCCCAACAGAACTCAGACGACTTTAGGTCTAGCTCTCGCGCGATCGACGTTCACTGTGTTGGCGGCTGCATTGTTGTTATTGGCTCTTTGTTCAAGCCAGCAAACTCAAACGATGGCGCGCTGCGCGTTGAACGATTCGAACAACACTCAAGAGAATGTCGTTGCGGATGTTGTGGTCTTAGACGCGGATATCTACACGATGAATCGCGTTCAACCCAGGGCTCAGGCAATTGCCATCTCCGGTGATCGGATCTTAGCCGTTGGTTCCAACGAAGAAATTTCAAAGCTACGCGGCCCAAAAACGGTTACGTATTCTGCCGGTGGAAAACTTCTGACGCCCGGATTGATCGAAGGTCACGGACACTTCCTGGGACTGGGCCAGTCGCTTCAAATGTTGGACCTAGCCGGTGCAGATTCTTGGAATGAAATTGTGCAACAAGTCAAACAGGCGGCCGACCAGAAATTACCCGGCCAATGGATTGTGGGTCGCGGATGGCATCAAGAGAAATGGAGCACCAAACCAAGCCCCAACGTTGAAGGCTATCCCATTCACGACGCATTGAGTGCAGTCTCGCCCCAGAACCCTGTCTTGTTGACTCATGCCAGTGGACACATGAGTTTCGCCAATGACTACGCGATGAAATTGGCAAACGTAACTGGCCAAACCAATAATCCACCCGGCGGCGAAATCTTGATGCTGCCTTCGAATGACGGTTCAGGCAACGTCCGCCCAACCGGAGTCTTTCGCGAAACGGCCGCGTCATTGGTCCAGGCAGCTTACAATCGATCTCTGATTCAACAAACCGACCAGCAGAAACGGCAACAGTGGCAAGACGTCATTGATAAGGCGACCGCTAACTGCCTAAAAAATGGTATCACATCGTTCCAAGACGCTGGAAGCACGATCGCGACGATCGATCGATTCCACCAACTTGCTTCAGATAAGAAATTGGATTTACGAATGTGGGTTATGGTGCGAGATTCGAACTTAATGATGGATCAAAACCTGAAACGAGTGCGAACGATTGATCACGGAGGAAACTTCTTGACGGTTCGTGCGATCAAACGGGCCATCGATGGTGCGTTGGGAGCCCATGGTGCTTGGCTGCTGCAACCTTACGCGGATCTCCCATCAAGTTCAGGCTTGAATACTGCCACCATCGAGTCGATCGAGGAAACAGCACAACTGGCCATTCGTGACGATTTTCAATTGTGCGTTCACGCCATTGGCGATCGAGCGAATCAAGAAGTGTTGAACTTATACGCTCGAATCTGGCAGCAACATCTGGATGACGCTGCCAACGGTAGCGTGACCAGCAGCGACACGTCGGATTTGGATGAATTGGGTAAGTCGTTGCGATGGCGAATCGAACACGCTCAACACTTGGACCCAGCCGACATTCCACGTTTTGCCCAAATGGGCGTGATCCCAGCGATGCAGGCCATCCACTGTCCGTCGGATGCCGTCTACGTGATGCAACGCTTAGGCGATCGCCGCGCAGGTGAAGGAGCCTACATGTGGCGTTCTTTAATCGACAGCGGTTCGATCATCGCCAACGGTACCGATGCGCCGGTAGAACGCATTGATCCGATTGCAAGTTTGCATGCGTCAGTCAGTCGAAAACTGAAAGATGGCCGAGTCTTCTTTGGTGATCAAGCAATGACCAGGGATGAAGCCTTGCGTAGCTACACTCTGTGGGCTGCTTACGCCGCCTTCGAAGAAAAAAGCAAAGGCAGTTTAGAACCTGGCAAACTTGCCGACATAGTCATCTTCTCGCAAGATTTCATGACTTGCCCAGAGGACAAAATCCAGCAAACAAAAGTCCTAACCACCATCGTCGGCGGAAACATTAAATTCCAAAATGAAAACGGAGGACTAACGAAGCTTGAAGATTAACCCAGTCATTTTAATCAAGAAAATTCGCGGCATAACAAAGAAGCCCACTAAGGATTTTGCACATCGCGTCCATGCAAATTCGATTTTATTATTCGCTGGCCGAACTGTCAGCTCGCCCACAATACTGATACAACACCCGCCAATCTAACGCCCGAAATAACGGCTTAACACTACCATCCAAAAGTGTGATGTTAACAGTGCCTGCATGCCGCGAACCGAATCCGAATCCGTGCGAATTATTCCAATTGCCCAGGTGACTTAAAGTTGGCGAAGCCTGATTCTGTCCTTGCATCCAGTCGATTCCACCCCGCCCTCGAGCCAACCCACCAATGAACCAAGGGCTCGCTATAATTCTTTCCCCATCCACTACGTAACCAATTGTCTCACCGTATACGATTGTATTACTGGAACCGTCGACTACGTTTCGAAATGTCACTCTTTCCCTACTACTCATTACTCCGGTGTATGGCCCTTTAATTGGTTCCATCTGCTGTCCTCCTGAGTATGCACCTGCACAGCCAAGGTAGTTTGTCAGGCCATAATCAGCTGGCAATCGTGTGCTTAAGTAAATCGCACCAAAACCGTCAACCTTTCCATCTTCTTCAATACACGGTTGTGAACCTGCCAGTATGCGGGGCGGCGCATCCCTTAAGTCAGAAGGACATCGAAAAAGTGGAACATCCAGAGTCGCAATGTCAAGAAAGCCTTTCGCCTTTCCGTACCAATCAACTATACGGCCCTTTCGATCTGGGAATTCATCTAAAAAACGATCCCTGGTGAACAAGGATTGGTCTGCCATTTGCCGAGCGTTTTCAAATTCAAAAAATGGAAGCATTAGTCCCAAGCTTGAAGTGTGTTGCGTTCTTTTCCAAAAAAAGATGCTACTTGAATCGTCCCAATGTTCTTCATAGTCAAACGCTTTTTCAAAACCCAAAGTGCCCGGGGGGAATCGCTGGTGAGCAGATTCAAATCCGTGAAACGCAAGCATTAACTGCTTCAGATTGTTCCGACAGTTCATCTCCCTTGCCGATTCTCTTGCGTATTGAATCGAAGGCAATAGTATTGCCAACATTACCGCAATAATTCCGCCCGAAACCAGCAATTCAACAAGTGTCATCCCACCTCGGAGAGAAGACCCAGTTACACGTCCAATATTTTTCATAACCTAACTTTACTGCGAATTGGCCTAACGTCTGAAGTACCATAATGCTGCCCCTAATATCAACAGGCAAGTCACAGAACCAAAAACCCAATGATATGTGAAGTCAGATCGCACCACTTGCTCATCCCGAATGAAGGACTCCCCAATCACACCCAAGCTAACTGCAGGGTCAGACCGTTCGTCAATAATGCCTGTTTCTGGTGGCAAGCCAAATTCTTCAATATCGAAGTAGTGATCCGGTATCCCTTGGTTCAATGACTCCCATTCGAAAAAGTACTTGACCGTTCTACCGGTTTTCGTTCGCACATCGGAATCCTTTTGCACATAGGTCTTAGGCACCATTATCCCGTCAATTTCCTGCCACTCCATTTCAATAGTGTCCCTCACCCAATTGCCTGAACTTAAGGTGTATTTTCTTGGAACCGGCACACCCTTGGCGTTTAATTCATTTCTTATTGATACGTTGTGTTCTTTCATTTCTCTTGAAAGTACCACACGCTCTCCTTGATACTCTACCGAACACGGAGCCTTCATTAGAGTCGCCGAGTAATCATCCCAATCGAAGGACCGTTCGGCGATACACGAATCAAAAGTACTTGAGTTCACCCACCCTAACAAACGCACATCAAAATTAGAATTTGCTCCATAAAAACGGTCCCACGGCCTGACGAACACGATCCCATTGACGTTATCCCAATACAAAACAAACTTTCCAGTCTGCGCAAACTTCGACTTACGATCAACCAATTCAACGCGGCCTTCTTGCTTAAAAAGTACCGGGCGTTGCATATCAAGTCGTATTTTTCCCGATTCAAAATCAAAACCGCACAGAATTTTGATCGGGCCGGAAATAGGACCAAACTCGCCACCCGGATCATCAAAGCTGCCACTAATGCGAAAAACACCTGACTTTATCTTCTTGTGATTATCAAATAAGGCAGCGAAAAGATACTCGGACTCGACGTTTTCATCTTGTGCACGAAGTTCACTGGCGGACATGAGACAAGGAAACAGGATCAATAAGAAACGTATAGCGATCCAAAGCACAACCGACGAATGCCGCGCTGAAATGTATCGAAACATAAAACACCCAATTGCCAAAAAATTACACCGAGAACACAAGGCCGACGCATACTTTGTATGCGTCGGAATAAACCGAAGGCAAGGTACTGTCCTCAGCGTGAATTGCCTTGAACAAAATTATGCGCTAATCAAAATGACTCAAGACAAATTACGCGTCCAATTCCCGCAACACCAGACAATTCAAATTACTGAAACTTTCTCTTTCCCAAATTTTCCACACCACACCCAACGTTTGGATCAGCACTAAAAGATAAATAGATTTCGTCGGCCAAAATCTAACTCACTTTGATCCACCATTTTCGACATCAGGCCTGCGATGAATATATGCCGTTCGAGTATTAGAACAATAAGTACTAACAATAGAGATAAAATCTATCAGGCTTTTGCCAAGCTTCGTTTACCGCCAGGGCCGACGCATACTCTGCATCCGATTGGCTAGACTGGGGGAAGGTGAATTCCCCGCAGCTTCAATTGCATTGAAAACGTTCTTGCAACTGGTCCGCCTTGCCGCCTCGCGAGCCATCTGCACCGCAGGCAACAACAACCCCATCAAAATCGCAATGATGCCAATGACGACCAGGAGTTCTACGAGAGTGAATGCGTTGCGATTACGAAAGCTTCTCATTTTACTCGCATTCCTTTCAAGCGGTTCATGGCTCAAACGAAGTAGCGTTTCGCAGCTACGCCTATACCAATCAGCAAAGCACCCAGAATCCCGATTCCCCACAAGAATAGGCCATGCCGATCACTGCTCGAAGCCCATTCTGGCTCAATAACACCAAAATTAGTCAACGTGAAGTCGCTTCTCGCCGGTAACCCGCCTAGTTGCCAGTTGTACTCAAACTTTGAAACAACCCCTCCATCCTCGGAATGTCGAAGCACTCCCTTGCTCGGCAACTGCAAGCCCTCGGGGTATTCAAACGAATAGTGAAGGTCCAATCCTCCAATCCGAACTTCCTTTGAAACCAGTTTCTGGAAGGTCGAATCTTCGTAAACTAATTTCGCAAATGCAAGTTCCGCAAGAACGCCGTGCTGTCCAGCCCCATCTACTTCGAACTCAATTGTGCTATCGCTTACCTTAGACTGAACAAATTCGAACGAAAAGAATTCAGCTGCAGGTATATTCAAAATACTTGTAGGACAGTACGGTGTCAGCAATGGCGACCTCTGATGAAGCATGAGTTTCTCATGGATATTCCCATCGGATATCTTGAATAATTTCCTAACCGTCCAACTCTTGCCCTTGGCATCATCAAGCTGAATTAGTTGAAACCCGTACCCCTTCTCGGGATTCACGCAACTCACAACTTGGCCGGGCGTTCGCGGGTCAAATGCATCAGTCTGTAAGCATAGAAAGCCAGATGGAAGCGATTTCAGCTCGCTTGTTTGCTGCACTTCACCCGACGGACTCAAAACACGCACGCTTCCATTGACACTTGAAAAAAACTCTCGCTCATACTCCTTAATCGCGAGAGCAACCGCGACGTCCGTCGTAGCGAAGCACTTTGCTGCCAACAAGAGATTCGTAACAATGAAAAATGTCCATAAGACTGGCGAACGCATCATAACACCATCTTCCCTGTATTAAATCCAAATTTAAATCAACTACAGACACCAACACCACCATACGCCTTGATTTGAAAATGGTACACACTTGCAAGAATCACACGTCCCTCCTGGATCATTACAGTTCCGGGGACTACAGACTGCTCTGGCTTCAGTGATGTTTGTCGCCGCACCCGCAGCCATCTCGCAATCAACGCTACAGATCGCCCCGTCGCACCCAGGAGCAGTTCCACCTCCAGGGCCATCAGCATGAACTTGAACTGACAATAGAGTCACAACAGCAAGCACCACAATACAGCAACCAAACGACTTACAGCAATCCGAAAAAAAAGAAACCATCTTACGCTACTCCAAAAAAACTTACTCAGAATCAGGTTTCAGCACCATTGCTGCTACCTGACCTTTAACGAACGCAGAATCTGCGTCCGCCAAGTAGAAAACAAACGACTTCCGGAAGATACCGTCTGCACCTACACTTGCGACTTTGACATTCAGCCAACGATCCGCTGAAGCCTTTCTCGCAATCGTGAACGGAAACTCTCCCATTACAACACATTGGCAGCTAGCGCTGCCACCGATCACAGTTATTGAATGATCACTATTATTTAGAATTCTGACATGAGCACGTGCCTCTGAACCAAGCTCTACGGTTCCTAGATCACTTACTGCAACCAAAACGTCCGCGCCGGACTTCCAACCTAAAAATTGCCGACCGTTTGCCGTCGCGGTAACGTACAGGGTCAACAAAAAACCAGCCAACAGTCCAGCCTTTACACCGGCTCGTAACTCAAGCACTTTCACATTGCTTATTCCACTGGCGGGGACCGAGAAATAACTAGCTGCACCAAGGACCATCACCAGAAGCAGGTTTAGAGCAACCATCAATCGGAGATCCATTTGATAAACACCAAAGCATCGACAATTTAGAGCTCCGCCGAACCATAAAACAATAGCTATCACCAAAAAAGCGAAATGCAAAAAAGAAGAAGCGAGCAAAGTCTGACGAAGACATTTCCCCAATATAAATTCTAAGATAATTGCAGTTTCAAACACCACACCTGCGATTACTAGAATAGAGGGAAGCTGAGAGTAATCTTCCCACAATGGATTAGTGTACAACCATAGGAACTTCAAGCTGGCTGCAGCCAGGAGAAGGCTTAATTCCCCTAACGCAACCCACCAAATAACCTTGGTCAATCTAGAGAGGTGCTGCTGGAGCGGTGCTGCTGGAGAGGTGCTGCTGGAGAGGTGCTGCTGCCCGCCTCGGCTGAATGTTCGGTATTGCCTGCCATTTTTGCTTCCTTCCAACTTCACGGCACTACTTATGATTGGCCTGAATTGCCTGCCCAAAAAGTAATTGCCTGCCCAAAAAGTAACTGCCTGCCCAAAAAGTGTTTTCACGATAAGTGTCTTCAGCGTTTCGAATGAAAATTCAATTCCATGCTGCTGGCCTTTAACTTCATTCCAATTTGCATGAAATTAGTAAGCGAGAAAACCTTTCTGGGTCGACTTTATCAAATGCAAAACCAATATGCAACATAATTCGTGAAAGTTTTTTTGGCCAGCTTAGCCGGCCGTTTCCGAGCAAAGGGCGCAGGAATCATCGTTTTCAGAATCGACGCTGGCGTGGACGCGGGGTCGACTTATCGGACGTAGGGATGATTCCATGACCAATCTCCTGTTGATGTTGATCTTACCCAACCCTCTTCCCCAAACGGGCTTCAACGCTGGGCCATAGCACTGGCTACTGAACCCTTGGATTTGGCGATTCTTTGTGTGAGTAGTTACCTTTGACTTGACTGATTCTTCGTTTCCTTTGCGACCGTTTGTTCCGCGTAAGGATTCGGCCTAGGGCAATTCAAAAACCTCGCGTCCCGCTACCGTTGCCAACTCTGGCAGCACACTGTCCGCTTCATAGGACAGGAATTTCACACTACCGTCGCCATAACAAAAGTTCGCTCCGCCGGGATGCTGCGACCAGAAATGCAGACTGCTGCATTGGTAGTCCGACGAGCCCGGTTGGAAATGAAATGGACCGTCGCTGCAGATCGCATTGCCGCGTTGGTGAAGGTTTCGTTCACGAACGCCTAACAAGGTATCTAGGCAACTGGTCCCCATTTGACCGTAGCCACTGTACCACCAACCAAAGTAACCGTCGGTGCTGGGCGGTCGTTCACCAATCATCAACGTGTTTGACAAACCGTCCAATACATTGGCTGGCCGACGTTTCAAATCCGTTCCAAAAAATCCATCCCGCTTCGTGAAGTCCGTACCCAACACACCCAAATAAGTCGTATTGGCAGAGGTTCCATATTCTGGTGTTTCCGAAGGAACGTCCGCTTGCGGGAAACTGGGGCAGATCAGATCGTTTAAAGTATGAGCGAACCCGCGATGTAGCGCGGTGTTGGCAAATGGATTGGGGTTAGACTGATAATCGGCTTGAGCTTGATCGTAAACGTTTTGTTGTTCCAGATACGGAGTGATTCGCAGCAGCCAAGTGGAATACTGCATGGTGGTGGTCGAGTTATGATAGCCCACCGGATAGGAGCCACGCGCCGACTGGTAGTTCATCACCGCCA
>JBDNHU010000456.1:0-8491 GCA_041688615.1 Mariniblastus sp.
GGCGTTCGCCCAAGCCATCGGCACCGAGATTGAAATTGGGACGCGGGCATTGAATTCATAAGCTACGAAAGTCGGACGCTGCGAATGTTAGTGAATGATGATCAGTCTACCGGCAAATGCCAACCTAAAGCCTTCGATCCTACCTATCAAGAATGCACGATTGGATCTGGTCAGCGGTCTGCCGTGGGAAGCGATCGACGCGGACTGGGTGTTCGATTTGCGGGGCTCCGTTAGCTGGAACGTCATTTTAGCGTTGTTGGCCCTGATCGCGAAGCGGCAGGTTAGAAATATCGCGGCGATCATGCTTTGATCGTCCCAGCGACTGGTAGCAACAATTGACACATGAATTGGCGTCAGGTGAAGATCTGTCGCTTCACAAAGCGAGGTCGGTCATTAAGTTCAGCGGTTCAGGCGGCCCCAGCCCCGGCTGAATTCTTTGGGTTGCAGACCGGCGGTTGACCTGTGAAGGGAAATTGTGCTGCTGTCAGGGTCCATCTTCAGGTTGCTGCGGTTGTCTTCAAACGCCCAGCGAATAACGGTGCCCTAATCGTCAAGCCAACCTCAAGGTAAGAGCGGTCGGGTCCTGGGCAGCGGTCGGGTCCAAGGTAAGAGCGGTCGGGCCCTGGGCAGCGGTCGGGCCTGAGAGGTGGACTATTTCTTCTTTAAACGAGTCGTAACGTTGCGAAGAATTTGTTGTTCCAATTGGATATCGCGTCCGATCGGGAACCAGATCAATTTACTACTCTCTTGAATCCCAAGACTTGGTTGGTCATTAGAAAGGCTGTCCAAAGCGTTGTCGTGTCGACCCATAGCGCCCGTAACCACCGAGTGGTCTGGCGGATCGCGATCCTCCATTTCCTTATACACTTTGACGTCGATCGAGTAGCCGATGCCATCGGGGATCACTCGGACTTTTGCCCACCGGCGGAATGTTTGTAATGTTGCCAAACGTTTTTCAAAACCAGGCAACGAATCTTTTCGCCAAGGTTCGAAGATACCCGAGGCGATCTTGGGGTGGGTCTCGATCCAGCCCTCGGTCAGTACATTGTCCACCAAGCGAAGACGTTCCTCGCGTCGTATGTCAAAGTAATTGTCAATTTCGTCAGACACTTGATCCATTACAAAGTGTCGCTCGCATGCGGCAACCGAAACCGGGTTAGGAATCTGCTCGTACAGCGATGCGTTTTGTTGATTGCCGCGAAGATTCCAAGCTCGACAACCGCCGGCGACCAGGCAGATCCAAATCGCCATGCTGAAGCAAAGTATCAGCCGCAGGACGGTTTTGATCGGATGACATGAAGGACCGCTTAACATACGAACATTCGCAAAAAAAATAAGGCGTTTGAGTAAGGGCAGTATCGCCGCTGGGGTAGTCATGACGGCGCGAGCGTAGCAAAATTTTCGCCACAGTCCTAACCCAATTTTCAACGCACTCGCCTTCAGGCAGCGGTAAATGCTCAGCCCCACAACAGAGTCTGCTAGCAACCGATTATTACCCACCGTGAGTAAACTTAAACTAATTGAAATGTCATCGTGTGCAGCAAACGTTTGGGGACGCTTTTGGCCCGGGTAGAACGGTCGGTGCCGCGCATAAGGAAACGAAACGCTGTAGCTCACACAGCGTTTCGTTTTATGCAATAGAACCAACGTGTCGAGGGCTTGTTTCAATTCAATCGGATGTTGAATTGAAACCTTTTGGATCGTTCGTGCAGGGCAAGGATAATTTGAAAATTAAATACAAAAAATCAAAGTGCGAATCTGCACGGCCGATGTTTAACGCGAAAAATTTGGATCTCTTTGGATCAACTCCTTGCTGCTGTGCAATGGAGATTCTAGCCGCCTAAGTTGCCTCGGAATCGCGAATGCCATTTCGAGACAGGAAACAACGGTGCCGAAACGTTGCGAGTCCGACTGGTCGAACCACCGTAGGCTCCGGTGCCTGGGTGGCTGCTAGACGAATCGTCATAAAGCCCGTTGGACGAATAGTTGTTCAACCCACTGACGCCGGAGTGGTAGGTGCTGTTGGCCGGCGAATACGAGTTGTAGTACGAAGAATCGGTCATCGGAGTTCGACTATGGTAGCCGGCACCGCTGTAAATGCCAAAGTGGCGATTGAAGCCGCGAACCAATTGGGCGTCCGCCGAATTGGCACACATGCTGCCAATAAAAATCAGGGCAAACAGGAACAGGAACGTGCGAATAAGGACAGGCATTTCGCTCTCCCAAAAAAAACTGTGACCAGGCGCTAAGGATATGAAGCGGTTGGAATTTGAAAATCACGGCAAGTGGATTCGACGAGATTTGGCTGGCAGGAAACCAAACCCATTTGAATGCTTCACTTAGTTAAGGTGAATTGCCACCGCGAATTGGCAATTCTGATGTGCAATCCTCATGTGCGATTTCATTCAGACCGCTCCGAACATTGGGAGTATCGTCGCAACAGGAACACCAGGTATTTAGAAATTGTAGAAAGTAGGTTTCGTCCACCAGGGATAGGTGTTCCGCAAAAAGTTAATGCAACGATCCATTGGCTGAAACCTCCTTTAATGAGTATCCAGCATCTACCGAACGATCGGATCGGGCTAGTTTTACGGGCCTTTCAGCCAGGGGATATCGATAAAACCACGGCCCGACATGTTGTTAAGAAATTTGACCATTTGCGACCGACAACTTAAACCATTGGCGCGGTAGACCTTGCCAGGCAATTGCCACGCGAAACCGATCGGGCTTAAGCTAACGACTTTGGGCTGTCGCGGTTGATGTAATCAAAGCGGTTTGCCTGGGTCGATCGGCAAAGGCATCATTATTCTAGAAACAATTCTGGCTTGGGACCTGCCGGACAGGAAGCCTGCCCGATTGGGACGCTGGAGACCGAAGTCTGCTGGGCCCCCAATGGGTCAGCCCAGAGACCGCCTAGGGCAAATTCTGAATATTGTTTATCCTTTGGGGGTGGCACAGCTGGCAACAGCCAAGTGGGTTGCAACCGATGACACCTGTTGGTCCGGTGGTTATCGCGGTGGTTATCGCGGTGGTTATCGCGGTGGTTATCGCGGCAAATGTGGTCAGCTTTGGCTTGGTGAAACCGGGGGACGCGGTCAATTCGTGCCAGCGGTCGTCGCCATTTTGAGGTCAATATCTACAAAGTGAAGTACTGCAACGTGAACATCAAGAATTGATCTCGCCTCTGGGGAGGTCGTAGTAGGAAGTGGGTTGGTAGGGAATGGGTTGGCGGCGCTGGATTTTGAAGCGGGTCCGCGACTTGGGGCTGGCTGGGTTTAGGGGTCGCTTCTCCGATGCTCAGTGGTAAGTCACTTTGGATGGATTCCACCGAAGATAAAAGTGTAATGTTTATTTTGTCGATTTAACTTTAGAGTCAAATTTCCGATGTCAAAAAAAGAAGATAACGCGTCCGGTTCGTTGATGGAGAAGATTGTTTCCCTTTGCAAACGCCGAGGGTTCATGTTTCAATCCAGCGAAATTTATGGTGGTATCAGCGGTTTTTGGGACTACGGTCCTTTGGGCGTTGAATTGAAGCGAAATCTAAAGGAAGCTTGGTGGACCGACATGGTTCAAGGGCATAACGATTTGGATACACTGCCGGGAGCTCCTTCGTCCTACAGTATGACGGGACTTGATAGTACGATCATTATGCACCCGCAGGTTTGGAAGTGTTCGGGGCATTACGATTTATTTCATGACATGATGCAAACGTGCCACGGTTGTAAAAAACTATTTCGCGCCGACCACGTGTGGAGCATCATGGAAGAAAGTGAATGGGTGGCGTCGTTCAAGAAGCATGCCATCGATTTTGCTTCGGTCAATGATACGATTACTTGGGACGCTGCGGCGGTCAAGCGATGGTTGGAAAAGAAGGGGAAAAATGCTGCTCCAGCCATGGCTGGTGTTTCCGATGTTGAGGGTGTGATAGCCAAAGTGGTGGCGGAGGTTGCAGGTCAGGGGACAGGCACGATTGTTGCCAGTCGACTGTTTGAATTGTTGGCTAATGCCACGTCGACGACTGAAGAAGCCCTGCCCTGCCCGAACTGTGCGGGTAGGTTAACCGAACCGCGTGAATTCAATTTGATGTTCCAGACCTATGCAGGCGCTTTGCAGACCGAAGAGAACAAGACCTTTCTGCGCCCCGAGACCGCTCAGGGAATTTTCGTCAACTTTAAAAACGTGTTGGATAGCTCGCGGTTCCGGTTGCCGCTGGGGATCGCCCAGATTGGCAAGAGTTTTCGCAACGAAATCACGCCCAGGAACTTCACATTTCGCTCTCGCGAATTCGAGCAAATGGAAATCGAATTCTTCTGTCATCCTGACCAGTCTCGGGATTGGTACATGTATTGGCGAGATCGCCGTATCGCTTGGTACCACTCGATGGGCATTGCCAGCGATCGCATCCTGCTGCGCGAACACGCTGAGGATGAATTGGCTCACTATTCGGTAGGAACCGCAGATATCGAATATGCGTTTCCGTTTTTGCCAGAAGGTGAATTCGGTGAGTTGGAAGGGATTTCGCACCGGGGCGATTTTGATCTGCGTAGCCACATGGAAGGAAAGTTAGACGAGAAGAAACGTCCGTTGGAAGTCCAATTGGATGAGAATGGACAACCTAAGTATCGTGGCAGTGGTCGGGATTTGACGTACCGTGATGATTTGACCAACGAACGTTATACCCCGCATGTGATTGAACCATCCGCAGGTGCCGATCGCGGGGTGTTGGCGTTTCTTTGCGAAGCGTACACCGAAGACCAAGCGCCCGACGAAAAAGGGAATATGCAAACCCGAGTCTTGATGAAGTTTCACCCACGCCTGGCACCGATCAAAGTTGCTGTTTTTCCGCTGGTTAAGAAAGATGGAATGCCAGAATTGGCCAAAGAAATCTATTTGGAATTGAAGAAGTCGTACAACGTTTTTTATGATGAAAAGGGGGCGGTGGGGCGTCGCTACCGTCGTCAGGATGAGGCGGGAACGCCTTATTGCATCACTGTTGATGGGCAAACGTTGGAGGATCGAACGGTGACGATTCGAGATCGTGATACTTTGGAACAAGTTCGAGTTCTGATCGACGAGGTACCGGCTATCATTCGCAAGCGAATCGAAGGTTAGCACTTTGGTTGGAAAGATGACTGCCACTTTTGGAACGTCTTTAGACCCATTTGCCAAACGTCGCGACTTTCGCTGAACCCTACTGAAAAAAGTGAACGGCTGGCCGATCAATGAGTGATCGTCCAGCCGTTTTTTCTTAGTACACCGAAAATTTCAGTACACCTAAAAGTGGTTTGAGATCTTAGGAAATTATTTCGAAGGTGCAAGCCAGGCGCAATTGCCATGGTGGTGTCCCATCCCGTCAAGAGGCGAACATTCTTCACGCAGACACCACATGCCATCCACTTACCTTGCTTCTAATTTTTGACTTTCGTGTCACGATAGAAAAAAGTGGCAGGCATCTTAGCGTAAGTTGACTTCGATTATGAAAGACTTATTCACTTGGAAATTGGCCGAAGGGGATCACGGGCTTCTTTTCCAGAGCGTGTTGGTTTGGCAGGGACGGTCGCTGCTTCAAACGCTAAGCGAATCCTTAACCGTTCTTTCCAGACCGCTGATTCCAATCGTTGGTGCGAGCCACTGATAAAGACGACACCGTGTTCGTTCTTGCCGGGAATCACTTTCACACGAATGTTCTGTTTTAGCGCAGTCGCGTTTGCGAATGGCTCTTGCCCGCACAGCGTATACCAGTACTGGTTGCCTGATTTTGCCGGTGTCTTTGCGGTCACAATCGAAAACGTATCCGTCTGAATCATTTTCTCATCTTGGTCTGCTTGTCCTGCCGCCAGGACGCGGAAATAGATCAGCAACTGGTCGCCGATCCGTGTTGCGTTCAACTGGGTTGGTTCTGTTAAATCGATAGCAAACAAGTACGAGATGAACCAGTCCGATTTCGGATCTCGAAATTGCGGTGGCAAACGCAAGTGTTCCAGTCCCTTGAATGACAGGGTCGGCGCAAAGTTGGGTGGCACCACAAGACCGGGTGGCACCACAAGGCCGCACCACAAGGCACCACAAGGACTTCCATCCTAACCGAACGGCGTTACACCCAGGGGCAGCCGCTTGTTTTTACATTGGCGATTGCGTTATTGGATGACTTTCGCAGAAGTCTTGTAAAAAAACGCGCATTGGCGACGCTCAACTTCTTGCTTGACGGATCACTAGCCGTTTCTGATTTTGTGGGGATGCTTCTCGCTTTGAACTCGGAATTCAGGGCGAACTGTGGCATCCGTGGGGAAAACCGACCAGCGCTGTCCTTCCTGTCCGCCGACGGGTACGCCACCTTGCTAAAATTTCTTCTGCCACTCGGCCTTTACCATGGACGCCTTGGAGAACGGGGTATTCTTTAGGAAGGGTAGCCTGGGGATGGGCCAAGCCCATAATTGGCGGTTGTCTTTTTTGGCCTTGTAGGCTCGTGTTTGGCGAAACGGCGTCGACCAAACGAGTAGGGGTTCTTATACTGGGGTTTTTACTTGCACATTGAGGAACCGCAAATGAATCATTACGACGTATTCAATGGTGATGCCGATGGCATCTGCGCACTGCATCAACTGCGTTTGGCAGATCCACGTGAAAGTACGTTGGTGACGGGCGTGAAACGTGATATTAGCTTGTTAAAATTCGTGAAAGCGAACGCGGGTGATTCGGTCACGGTGTTGGATATTTCATTGGATAAGAATCGCGAAGATCTTGAACGATTGTTGGCGGCGGGGATTGAAATTTCCTATTTCGATCACCACTTTGCCGGCGAGATCCCGGAATCGCCCAAGCTAACCACCTGTATCGACACAGCGGGCGATGTGTGTACCGGTCTGTTAGTCAATCGGTTCTTGAAAGACGCGTTTCTGCCTTGGGCGGTGACGGCCTTGTTTGGCGACAATTTGTACGACGCGGCTAAGGACGCTGCAGCGCCACTTGATTTGGACCAACCGCAACTGGAACAGTTAAAGACGCTTGGGACGTTGCTAAATTACAACGGATACGGCAGCACATTGGAGGATCTCTATTTTGCGCCTGATCAGCTCTACTTGAAAGTCAAACCGTACGCAGATCCATTCGACTTTATCAAGTCTGATAGCGCGTTTGATCGACTGCAAGACGGATACGATAGCGACATGGGGCGAGCGGCAGCGATTGAGCCAATGGTCTGTAATGACAAGGGCGCGCTGTTTATTTTCCCCAACGATTCCTTTTCTCGGCGAGTCAGTGGTGTCTATAGCAATCAATTGGCAAGAGACAATCCAGACCGCGCGCATGCACTGGCCAGTTTGTTGCCAAGTGGCGAATATCTTGTCAGTGTTCGTGCGCCCCTGTCTACCAAGTCGGGCGCGGATGATCTTTGTCGCCAGTTTCCAACCGGAGGTGGTCGCAAAGCGGCTGCTGGCATCAACCAATTGCCCGCCGATCAATTGCAAGCGTTTGGTGAAGCCTTTGAAAGGCAGTTTGCGTGAATGGTGCCTGAACGGTCCACTGCCAACCTAGTCGACTCGCCATTGTAAGTCACTTGAAGCGTCCCATTAATTGTTAAAACTTGAAAAGTGGTCTCCCACTAAGCAAACTTGCTCAGGCGGAAAGTTTCAAGTTTTAGATAACGCTTAGCAGCCGTTGGGGAGACCACCCTGAGTGAGTTTAGTTTGTTTGGCCAGTTGGATCAAGTTTCAGGTAGCCAAGCTGGTAAGGTATTTCGGGTCTGTATTCGCGGTCATGTTCGCGACTTGATTTGCCGGGTGATGGCCCAAGAGGTTAGCCTTCTTTGCGAACCGAAACTTCGCGCCAGCCTACCAACGGTTGGCATAACATCAAGATGCTCACTGTTCCAACTCGCCTCTATTGATAATCGGCACGACGAGCGTGCTTTTGGGTTGCCGCGATTGGCAGATTGACTTCTTCAAGGAGTTGAAGCGGTTGCTAATCTTTGCAAACCACCGGAAAACGTTCGTCCTAAGGCGGCAAATAGGTTTGCAAAACGTTTTCCATGTCGGCAGCCAACTGAGCGTTCTGTTTCGGTGGAATGACCCAGTATTGGATCTTGCGTTGCGTCATTCGATTTTTTAAGGTCTGACGTAACGTTTCACGCGACACCGAATCAACAATTGATAACGCAACAACGCGTTCTTGAAGCAGATCGAGCGTCCAGTTCGCGTAACCCTTCGGCGGTTCGCTGATGCGCAATGCAATCACCGGTGCTTCGCCCTGGCCGTCAAATGTACGTGCCCGTGGTGGCATTGCTGGCGGTTTACCGTTGAGAGTCAACTTGAAACCAGACTCGCCAAAACGGAACCGAATGTTCTCGACTGTCTTGGTGCGGCAAGAATAAGCTTCGCTGATTTCCAAATCCGTCCAACCGCCCAATCGCTCACATGCTTTCAGTAATATCTGTGCTCGCTGCACCTTCCGAGCCGAACCGTCCAGGGTCTTAACTAACGGTTCCAACTTCTCA
>JBDNHU010000457.1:0-7384 GCA_041688615.1 Mariniblastus sp.
CATCGTTGACTTCACGGCCCATTAGCTGGTCGATGTTGTCATGCGGATTGGAGATCGAAGCGAATGAAAACCGATGCGGACCAAACGCCAAATCATCAAGGCTAACCGGAAACTTAGATGTCAGAGTATCCAGCAATGCTACCCGATCGTCCCTGCGAGGAATTTGCTGCACAATGCTTACCAGCCCATGACCATGTTGGATTCAATTGCTTTCCGAGAAGCTTCCAAGTCTTTCCCTGTTTGACTCATGTACAAACGAATTGCATTGATCTTGTCGCCTGCCGCATTCTGAAGGCAGCTTCGCGCGATGGCGCAAGGATCGTGTTTACTAGAAACAATCCCTAGTGCGCTTTTGGAAATAACCCAACTATCCCGTGGCCGTCGAGTCAAGCGTCGAACTTCTTCGTGGGGAAATGCAGAAGCTACCACTTCACGCGCCGAATCTTCAGTTTCCGCCCAAGTGATAACAATATGCCCGTCGGTTTCAATTTCGTATAGAGCCATGATCCGCGATTCCAGAAACGTCAGTGAATTCTATCCACCCTACTGTAGCTGCTTTGGTCTACTTTTAGCAAGCTCAGGGAAATAGGCAATATCGATTCAAGAGCCCTGCAATACCTCGGTTTTGATCATCAGCCTTGGATACCCAGTGCATTACCGCATTTTGCAGGACTATTGAACATCATGGAGCTTAGGTTCACGGCAACATTCAGTCCACTGCAATGGCAAACGGGTCAAGAATAAGCGTTCTGCATGGAGTGTGAGATTTGAATCGGGCAGACATGTTCGGTGTTTTCACCAATGCTTTCCGCCTCAAACGACTGTTTGTCATTGTCAGCTGTCATTGTCAGCTGTCATTGTCAGCTGTCATTGTCAGCTGTCATTGTCAGCTGTCATTGTAAGTTGTCAATTTCCAAGTTAACCATTCTTAGTGGCTTGGCATTGAGTTGACAAGAAATGAAAAAAACTGCCAACGGGGGTCAATCCGTGGCAGTTTGAGCGAATGACGGCGAAACTAGCCTATTCTCTTGCGAGATATCCATTGCAAACATTGAAGTTACAATGGGTATCCGGACCAAACCTATACCAACTCTTTTCGAGAGCCGATTAGGGTTCGCAAACGTTCTGCCAACAACTTGGAGTCGAATGGCTTTTTAAACGTTTCGTTGATTGCCGAGCGATCGAAGCTCATCGGTTGCCCATCATCTGGCAACAGTGCAATCAAGATGGTTTCACCAAAATCACTGTTTTTACGCAGGTTTTGGCAGATTTGCATAGCTTCCAATTTACCGATTGAAAAATCAGTAATGATGCAATCAGGATGGAAGCTTTCAGCTTGAATACCGGCTTCGAAACCGCTGGACGCGACTGCGACCTTAAACGATCTTTCGACTGGTAATTCACGCTTCAAGTTTTCAATGAGAACTTGATCTTGAGCCACGATCAAAACTTTGGCCATGGCTTCGTCTTCTAAATCACCCAGCGGCATGCCGTGCTCTTTTAGGAAACGGATCAAAAATTCACGAGGTATACGACGGTCTTGCGATCCTGGGATTCGGTAGCCTTTAAGGCGTCCCGAATCAAACCATTTGCTAACCGTGCGTGGGGCCACTTTACAGATTTTCGCAACCTGTCCAGTAGTGAAGACCTTCATCGCAGGCACTCCCTAACAATATTTCGCGTCTCTCGCTACGCCATTACAGTGAGCAGCGTTGCTACACTAAATCGTGCGTAACCGTTCATTTCAAAATCGAATCCGATTGTCACACTGTCCGCCTTACATCCATGCAGGGGAAATGAGTCAACTGAATAACAACTTCTGGGTCGAAATGAACCGTGCTGATTTTAAATTCAAAACGATTGGGTTTTAGGTGCAACTCCTTCGGCACCCACTTCTGTTGCAACATCGGAACGATGAATAAGCGGGATGTGACGAAAATTACTTGCCTTAGCAATTTTGCCAATGAACGTTCGTCAAATGCGGCAAACTTTATCCAACTCAATAATTCGGCGGAATTCCGGTTGCGAGAGAGAAATCGCTCAAAAATAGATGGCAGCAAAAACTGACAGCGGTCAGCATCGTTACTATCCGACACAAGATTAAGGCGGCGTGGGACCGCTTAGCCAGTGCCTGAACAAATTCCCCCTACTACTGACAATTAAGCTTTTTTCGCTGCTGCAATTTTGGGTCGTTTGCGTTGCAGTGAAAAGTCTCATTCGTCTGAGGTTTAGTTTCGTAATTTGTGGTGGCATATCTTTAATCCGGATTGGTTCTGTGGTTCTGATTTCTCTAGCTGTTTTTGGTTTTGTTAAAATGGGGTGAATTAAAGGCCAAATTGACCTTGCATTGAGTGATAGTCATCGTTCCAAAATCGCAAAAAGGGGCCAACCTGAGCCTAGTTGGGTTTGCTGCCGGTCAAACACCAAGGGCATGCCGAAGCCAAATTAGGGTGGAGAAGAACAGGACGACGACGGAAATGCCGTTGATCACCAAGCCGGCTCGAATCATATTGCTTAATTGAATTTGGCCGGTTCCGAAGACAATCGCGTTGGGTGGTGTGGCGACCGGAAGCATAAACGCACAGCTGGCGGCGAAGGTCGCTGGGAAAATTAGCAAGTAAGGATGAAGGTTCAAAGAGGGCGCCAATGCTGCAAGAACAGGGACTAGCGATGCAGTGGTTGCGACGTTTGATGTCAGTTCCGTTAGAAAAACAATTCCGACCACAACCACCAGTAAGACGACCCAAAAGGGAACGTTTGCCAAGAACGCAGTTTGGCTGCCAATAAATTCTGCAACACCGTTCTCTTTGACAGCCGCGGCTAAAGACAGTCCTCCTCCGAAAAGTATAAGAATCCCCCAAGGCAAATTTTGGGCGGTTTGCCATTCTAAGACGAATCGCTGGCCGGGCTGTCGACAGGGGATCACGAACAGGAAGAATGATGTCAGCATGACGATTGCTTCATCAGTCAGGAAGACAAACGGCTGATAGTTAAAGTCATTCCAGGTGAATTCGACCGCCTGCAAGCCGGAACGGGATAACCATAATGCGACAGTTAAAGAGAAAAGCGACAGGACAACCCATTCGGAATACTTGAGTCTGCCTAGACTCCGCAGCTCTTGCTGTATCAATTGCTTGCCGCCTTGGATTTCCGAAGCTTCAAAGCGGAACAGGTTGATCAGTGCAAGATATGCCAACGGCAAGAGGAGCAACGCAACCGGGACGCCAAGCATCATCCACTTGATAAAACTGATATCCGTACGATAAGGTTCGGCAATGCCGTCTCGCAAGAATCCTACCAGGAACGAATTGGGTGGCGTACCAATGATTGTGGCCATTCCGCCAATGGACGCGGCGTAAGCAATTCCCAACATGAGACAAATCGCAAAATTTCCCGCAGGGAACTTAGATTCTTTATGTTGGACATTGACCAGTTTCGTCAGGTTGCCCGCAATCGCCACCATCATCACCGCGGTCGCGGTGTTGGAAACAAAGGCACTAAGAACTGCCGTGGTAAGCATGAAGCCAGCAATGATTCTATGCGGTTTGGTTCCAACAAAATTGATCGTCATTAGAGCGATGCGTTTGCCAAGTCCCCAATGGTCCATCGCCATCGCCAGAAAAAAGCCACCCATGTACAAAAAAATCAACCGATGTGCATAAGGTGCAGCCGTTTGATTGATATCTGCAATTTGCAGGATCGGGAATAACGCAAGTGGCAGCAACGCGGTTACTGTCACGTGCACGCATTCGGTTAACCACCAGATGCTCATCCAAGTCATCACCGCCAAGGTAGCGCGGCCTGCGGCTGTGAATTCAACTTGCTTGCCTTGCACCGCAAAATGATCTGGTAAGGAGAACAAGAAGATGATGGCGACCAAGGGGCCTAACAATAAACCGACAGACTTCACCAAAGTGCCAACGGTTTGCTTGTTGGTAATCGTCAAGTTCGAAGTCTGCGTCATAATTTGAAAGCTCGCGATCCGTCGATTTAAAAGCTGAGTGTTATTTGGGTGCCTTGGGAGTCAAGCGTTTGTTGCGTGACGCCGTTGTTGTTTTTGTCCATTGCCTTGGCTCAAAATTTCAGACAATCCAATATGCCCGTTCGCAGGGATTGCTTCAATAAACGGAGCAAGTTTACAAGATTAATTATTGAAATCGAAGTTCCAATAAATTTCTCAATTCAAACTGCATAAGTTTTAATCTTGAAGCGGACACTTGCTGGGACCCAACCCAATATTCTTCAAGCCAGTGTTCCAAAAGTCTAACAGAAGTTAAGTACGGAAATGGTGTGGATCTGTGCTAAGTCCTGATGTTGCTGCCTCAGTGTTGTTCTTCAACAAAGTCGCAGACGCGGTCTGTCTTGCCGTCCGCCCGTGATCGATGGCTGAACAGACCTAAGTTACGCTGCATGGACTGTGACCAATGAGTCAGAAATTGAAGGAGTTGCCCTCGAGTAACGCCAGAATTTCGGGTTCACTAAGCGGCCGCATTTGAATGAGATATTCCAATTGGATCAATGCAAATTGGCAACGTAAGTAACTGCACCTTTTTTCGAACGAAGAATTTTGTTGAGCGAAGTATTTGGAATGGCTGGACAAGCAATGTGCATCGTTCGTAGAATTTCAGAACCAAGGGAAAAGAGATGGAATCCGAAAGTACCCGGATCCGGTTTGATTTAAACAATGCGAAGGTCGTACATCTTCACATAAGACGATTCAATCTGAACTTCGATAGGCTAGTGTGAATAGAAAAGTCACGATTTAGAGATGATCAGGGCCCAAGAGTGAGGCAAAGCGTACGGTTGCTTGCGACAGTCACAAGGAACTAGGCGTGCGGTTGCCTGAATGAAGTCCCCGAATGAAAGACGGATTCTGATCTGGGGATAGCCAGTTCCAGTGCTCATGCTTCGCCCGTTTACCGCTGTTTACTGAGTGAAACTACCCAACAGGCTCAATCACTCCTGCGGAAACGCGATTTCTCAGGCCCGTTTAGCTGGTTCGTAAGTTTTGTTAGGATATCTGATTAAGGCCACATTTTGCCTTAACAGATGACTTTGTCATGTTGTGGGTTATTGCAAAGTGGATAACCAAACGCGAGTTCATATTAATTAACTGTATTGCGAGTACGAACAGTGAGCGACACAAAAGTAAAGGTTGACCAAGCGGTTGTTGATGTCAATTTCTCCGAAAATACTTACCAAATCCAATTGGATACTTCCGAAGGTCTGGTCCGCCTGGACCTTTGCCCAGATAAAGCGCCCGGGCATTGCAAGAACATGATTGGACTGGCCAGGATCGGATTCTACGATGGGTGTATTTTTCACCGGGTTATCAGTGGCTTTATGATCCAGGGTGGTTGCCCAGACGGTAACGGAACCGGGAATCCAGGTTATCAGATAGCGGCGGAATTCAATGATATGCCGCATGAACCGGGTGTGTTATCGATGGCTCGTTCGCAGGATCCCGACTCGGCAGGAAGTCAGTTCTTTGTATGCCTAGATTCACATACGCATCTTGACGGCCAATACACCGCGTTTGGTAAAACAGCGGATGAAGACAGTTTGGCCGTAGTTCAAAAGATCGGCTCTTGCCAGACCAAGCCTGGAGATCGACCCGTGAAGGATATCGTTCTGAAGACGGCAACCGTTGAAGTGCATCCAAAGTAAGTCGCCGTAAACTGGTCTGCCAGGTCATGCCAAATGGCAAGGCGTGGTAGGTTGCAAGGCGTGGTAAGGGGTAGGGGCCATCTTATCCGGGGATCATACTTATCTGGATGTCGTGTGATCGTGCCTGAGATTTTGAAAGCGGAGATTTTGAAAGCGGAAACTGGGCCAAGGTTCTTCAGCCAGGTGTAAGGGGCCGAAAACTTGGGCAAGCCGACCCTCGCGGTATCACCCGATCGGATTAGGATCGGTAACGCAACAATACACGATTACCCTCTTGGTAAAATGGATTGCAGCGATAACTGCGAAGAGTGGATGTCCTTGATAGCTGAGCGGTTCGGGTTGTGAATCTACCGCTACGGTAAAGGAAGTCTAAACGAGGTCCAAATCACAGGACGGTTGATCAAAAGGGTGGTCAAAGCGTTGAAAGGCCATTGGCTTGGCTTTTTGAACGCTAGTTTTGAGACTCGGACGAGTTTAACGGTTGCACTCGGGATTAGGTTGTTGCCTAGGCAGAAGTTTCCCGGGTTTACGATGCTAGCTTTGCATCGCGTAATTGCGCGGTTAGACTTACGCGATTGATGAGCCGGCAATTACGTAAAGAAATGGCTTGCGATCCCACTGCATATTGTTCTCGTGAACGAATCAACGATGTTGAATTCGCGTTGAATTCGCTTTGCGAAACCCAAAGTATTTGACTTGATCACAAAGTGCGAACCATTAGGCCGCCAAGGCTTTGGGTTTGCGATTAGGGTGACAAGTCTTCGTGGCCTTCATTTGGCCGTTTTATTCCTTAGGTGTCGTCCTTCCAGTATTTAGGACAAGGAAAACAATGAGTCTTGAAGTAAAAAAGTTAAGTGAACCCGCTATTTTGAAATTTGGCCAGCACCAACTGGAGGTGCCCGTGGTCGAAGGATCAGAAGGTGAAATGGGCCTGGATGTCAGCAAGTTGCGCGGTGCCACTGGTTTGATTACGCTTGACGAAGGGTATGTGAATACCGGTTCGACTCGATCGGCGATTACATTCTTGGATGGCGAAAAGGGGATCCTTCGCTATTATGGCTATTCGATTGAAGATCTTTGCAACAACTGTGATTTTGTCGAAGTTTCCTATTTGCTGATGTATGGGGAGTTGCCGAACCCTGAGCAATTGACAGATTTCCGGCAGTCGATTCGCAAACACACGATGTTGCATGAAGACATGCGGTCCTTCTACAGCGGATTTCCTCGCGACGCTCACCCAATGGCGATTCTGTCCAGTGTCGTGAGTGCGATGTCGACTTTTTATCAAGATTCTTTGGACCCCAATGCTCCTGATCAGGTGCAATTGTGCGTTCATCGGCTGATCGCAAAGCTGCCCACGATTGCGGCTTACAGTCACAAAAAGTCTTGTGGCCAACCGTTTATCTATCCGCAAAATGATTTGAATTACGTTGAGAACTTCTTGCAAATGATGTTTGCGGTTCCCAGTGAACCCTACGAAGTTGATCCAGACTTCGTCAGCGCTTTGAATTTGTTGTTGATTTGCCACGCGGACCACGAACAAAACTGCAGTACTTCAACGGTTCGAATGGTGGGTTCTTCTGACGCGAACGTTTTCGCATCGATCTCCGCTGGTATTTCGGCTCTTTGGGGACCTCTTCATGGAGGTGCCAATAAGGCGGTTGTGAACATGCTGACGCAGATTGCACAAGATGGCGGCGACGTTAAGAAGTATGTC
>JBDNHU010000458.1:0-13211 GCA_041688615.1 Mariniblastus sp.
CATACTTGAAGTTCGGATTTATCCACGCCCCCCTCAAGTGAAAGCTGATTGCGTGTCATCGAAAGTCGACCTCAATACGATCGAAACGATCCAGTGGATTGCTGGCGAAGAAAGTTCTCTGTCGCCGGACCCAACCCGTTGCCTGGTTCGATTGATTGATCAAACCTTGCTGCCATCTTCGTTAGAATACCTGGACCTTCCAACGGTGGAGGGCGTTTGGCAAGCGATCAAGCGATTGAGTGTTCGCGGGGCTCCGGCGATTGGTATTGCAGCAGGCTATGGCGTCTGCTTGGCGTGTCGCGAAAACGCGGATGCCAGCGCCGCCGTCATTGTCGAAAAATGCTTCCAGGCAGCGGACTATCTAGCGACCAGCCGCCCGACGGCGGTGAATCTATTCTGGGCGCTTGATCGAATGCGAGACCAATTGGAACAGATCTCGCGTGAACTAGAATCCCAACCGCCAGCCCCAGCCAATGCGGGATCTTGGGTTTTAAGTCGATTGTTACCCGCGGCCGTTGCGATCCATCAACAGGATCGACAAATGTGCCACGCAATCGGTCGACATGGTGCCCAATTGCTAAACGATGGCGATAGTGTTTTAACACATTGCAACGCAGGTGGTTTGGCGACGGCAGAGTATGGCACGGCACTGAGTGTCTTTTTCACGGCCCAAGACCAGGGCAAGAAGCTTCACGTTTATGTTGACGAGACTCGACCGCTGCTACAAGGCGCTCGCTTAACCGCTTGGGAACTTCAACAACGTGGCGTAGACAGCACTTTGATTTGCGACAACATGGCAGCACATGTGATGCGGAACAAACAAGTCGACGCGGTAATCACCGGCGCCGATCGCATTGCAGCCAATGGCGATTCCGCTAACAAAATTGGCACCTACGGACTGGCCATCTTGGCGCGATTCCACAACATTCCGTTCTATATTGCGGCACCCAGCAGCACCTTTGACTTTGCAATCAGCAGTGGCGATTGCATCCCGATCGAGGAACGCGGCGCCGAAGAAATCACTCATGGCTTTGGCCGCCAAACCGCCCCCGATGGGATGCCGGTATACAACCCAGCGTTTGATGTCACTCCGGCTGATTTGATCGCGGGAATTATCACTGAAAAGGGAGTCATCAGCCCCGTCACGCGTGAACAAATCGAATCCGTTCTTCAAATCGCATGACGCGCATCGATTCTCGTAACGCGATCAATGAACTCTGAAATTCACCTAGACAGAGGCGTCTGGAACGAACCAACAAAAAACAAGGGAGGCCAAGCAATCAGGCCTGGCCTCCCTTTTTAAATTAACGATTTCCAAAATCCGTTCGGTCACAATCAACCAGCAGCATTGGATACTGCAATAACAAATTAGCCAACCTAGGAATTTACCCAATTCAACGCCTGGCCCACAAATGGCCCATCATCATGACAGTCCACAATCGTGACAGGCCTCTCCATGGCGACCGCCAGTTTTCAAGGCGATTGGGCATCATCCACCTTCGGAGACTCTGTTTTGGGCGTTTCCAAGTTTGGGTCCGCAGCGTCCTTTTCATCCTCTGATATGGAATCGCTTAAATCTTCGTCGAATTCCGAGCGATACTCAGGTTCGTTCTTGTATTGCTCACTCGTGTCAGAAAAAATTGGAGCTGGGTTATCATCAATCGTGACAACTTCACCGTTCACTTCTAAGATAACTTCGCTTGGTTGGTTCCCCGCCCTTTTTCGCTTCACCACCAAGTAGCCTTCGCCTTTGTCACCTTTGATCTTGATACGCATTTCCGATTTGGTCAAAAGAGAGAATCCTTTTTCACCTTCGATTTCATAATCATCGATAACGCCTACCTTGTCCAATACCATGTCATTGTCTTGATATTTTGATACGACATCGTCCGCCATGCTAGAAGCAAGCACGTTGCCCAGTTCCGTTCCCAACTTGGTGGTGGCTTCTTTGATTGCGGACGTCGCGACGTACGCAATCGTACCGCAGCACATCAGAGCCAACAGCAAAACGCCGCCGACAATCGCCAGGACCGTCAGTACCGTATTGCCACCACCGGATTGATTTGGCGGTGGATTGAAAGGCTGTTGATAATTGCCCTGGTTTGGATAATTTCTCCCACCGTTTGGGCCCTGATTAAACTGCGACATGACCATCATTCTCTTCTATCAAAACCAGCGATTTTTAAGTTCACACGATCCGCTTACTTGTCGGACTTCTTACCGAAAAATCGAACGATGCCGATCGCGTCCAAGTATCGATTCAATTCCCGCTTGACCGTTGGAGCCAGCAGGAATAGACCAATCATGTTTGGGAAAACCAACGCCAAAATCATTGCATCGGAAAACTTAACAACGGCATCCAATTTGGCGGATGCTCCAATCACGATAAAGACCAAAAAGAGTAGCTTGTAAGCGATGTCTGCAGCTGGGGACTTTCCGAACAGATACTTCCAAGCTTGCAAGCCGTAGTACGACCAAGAGATCATCGTTGAGAAAGCGAACAGCACGATTGCAACCGTCAGAACATAAGGGAACCAGCTAACCACTGAACCAAAAGCCGCCGATGTCAAATCCACACCACCCAAAGCTTGGCTGCCATCATTCATAATAACATTTTTTGCTGCGTCAAAATTACCGTAGTCAAATACTCCCCCACCGCCCAGGTTATAAACGATGATAACAAGAGCGGTCATTGTACAAATAACCACGGTATCAATGAACGGTTCCAATAAGGCCACGATTCCCTCAGATGCAGGGTATCTGGTCTTCACTGCAGAGTGAGCAATCGCTGCCGAACCCGCACCCGCCTCGTTCGAGAATGCCGCCCGTTGAAAACCGACAATGATAATTCCTAAGGCTCCGCCCAAACCAGCGGCTGGATTAAATGCCTCGCTAAAGATCAATCCAATCGCAGTTCCAACGTACTGGATGTTGGCCAAAATAATGATAAGGCATCCCAAGACATACAGAACAGCCATAAATGGCACAACTTTTTCGGTAACCGTGGCAATACGCTTGATGCCGCCAATGATCACCACGGCAACCAAACCAGCAATCACCAAACCCACGATGAAGCCCGAACTTCCTGAATTCCAATTCAACATACTTGTGATTTGCTTGGCAGCCTGATTGGCTTGAAACGCATTGCCACCGCCAAAAGACGCACCCACGCAAAGGACTGCAAAAAGTCCTGCCAGGACCTTCCCGAAACCACCCATTCCAATCGAAGCTAGCCCTTTACTTAAGTAATACATGGGGCCGCCATAAACCGTTCCGTCTGGCGACATGTCTCGGAACTTCACACCCAAAGTACATTCAACAAACTTGGTCGACATGCCAATCAATCCGCACACGATCATCCAGAATGTGGCACCAGGACCACCGGTCGCAATCGCAATTGCTACTCCAGCAATGTTACCCAAACCAACGGTACCAGAAACCGCAGTCGCCAGTGCTTGGAAGTGACTAACCTCGCCACTATGTCCTTCCACGCGAATCGTGTCGACGATATCACCATCAACCACATTCAAAGTGTCGGTCGTAACTGGGGCACCCCCCTGTTCCACTTCATCGTATTTTCCGCTGACCACATTAATCGCTAAAGAAAATCGGCGAATGTTAATAAATGCGAAGTATACCGTGAAAAAAGATGCGCCCACAATTAACAAGATTAGAACGATAGGGACGGCTTTATCACCGATAGGAACCGTTGTTAATACCAAGTCTTCCCAGAACGTTGCCACGGGCTGAAACAGCGCGTCAATTTGTTCATCAATCCCCTGAGGCACTCCCGCGGCATTTTTACCCGGAGCCTCTTGGGCAATCGGGGTCCCCACGGTATCGTTGACAAGTTGTGCCGCCTTCGTTTCTGAACTGTCCTGAGGGTTACTGCCCGAGTCTTGAACGAACGCGAATTCGCTTGCCACCGGGGTCATCACCGCCGCTTCTATTCGACGCCCCGCAACGCCGAAGAACACGAGCATCGTTAACGCAATGAATGTTCCTGCAACACGTAGCAAATCTTGTGATGGCATCAATTTGACCTTGAGCATGAGCTTCCTTTATCTCTTCACTAACTGAATTCAAAAAGCATGAACAAACAGCATCCGATCAACTCTTTGTATGCAAAGGCAACTAAACACAAAGCTTGCGCAACCTGGCGTTGACCCATCGTGCTTATGCAACTCGATGTTCAACACACTGCGGCGCGGCGGGGAAATAAAGCTGTTTGTTTTCAACGGACATCATGGTAGCACAAATTAAGCCAGCATTTTATCGCATTTGGACGCAAAGGGATGTTTAGAACCGAACATCCGTTTACCTGGCTCTGATATCGTTCATTGCTAAACCAGCCAAAGCCAGGAAGCGTTCAAGAAGTCGATGGTCCTTAATCCCGGGTGCGGATTCCACGCCGCTAGCCACATCGACCGCCTCGGGCTTGGCTTGGACTATCGCAGTCTGCACATTTTCGGAATTCAAACCACCCGCCAATACCAATGGCAACTGTTTTGGCCATGAGATGGCCGGCCGCTGCTGTTGGGCCGCCGGTTCCCTTTCTGACCAGTGCCAGCGGTCGGCAAGTGGTGCCCAGGCCACCCTATGCCCAGTCCCCCCAAACTGCCCCTCTACATAGGCATCCACCAGGACACCAAGCGAACCACCCCAATCCCCGCCCACTGGCTGCCCAAAGTCCATCACTTGCTGCCCAAAATCGACCAATTGCGATTGCAGCTTGGCTAGCGAACCACTGCGAAGACGGATCACATGCAGCACCGGTCGCTGAGCTTTTTTGGCATCAGCTGGCAGGTGGTCGCCGTGCAGTTGGATAATATCCAGTCCAACCCGTTGGGCCACTTCGTTCGCCTGATTGATATCCTGTTCCACAAAGACGCCAACGGTACATGCTGGTTTTGAATGCTCGCCCAAGGCAGAAACAATTTCGGCGGCCCGTTGGATCGAAATCTGGCGCGGACTGGATTGGCTGAAATTTAGTCCGATTGCGTCGGCTCCAAAGTCAACCGCGGCCACGGCATCGTCAATCGTGGTGATGCCACAAACTTTGATGCGAAAGGGCAGGGCAATGGGCGCTACGGTTTTGCTGGTCGTTGATGTCATCCGGAAGATCCAACCCACTGGGTTTGAAGGCGCGGTAAATAGTTCGTCGCTGAATAGATGGTGTGGCTCTGGAAAATTTTTCTAGATTCCCAATCTTATCTGAATATCCTATTACGCGAAACCAATTCTTTGCAAAGACGCGGTTTACAAGTGATCGCTTTCAACGAAAATAGTCAATCGGCGTACCACCACTGGCTCTTAGTCCTTTAGTAGCATCTTCATGGCAATTGAATTACCGTTCGACCCGTTCGTCCTAAACCTACCTACAAATTGGCAACCCACTTTGGAGGCAGCCGGTCGATTACCGATTCTAGTCACAGGCGTTGCTGGCGTGGTCGGCTTCAATGCCTTCCACTATCTCCAGCAAAAATATCCCGGCCAAGTGATCGGAATTCGACCCACTTCCAATTGGCGATTGACTGGCGACGGGATCATTGGGCTGGATCCAGAAGACGAACCATCGCTGCAACAATTGTTCGAAAAATACAAATTTCGAAGCGTTCTAAGCTGCGGCGGAAGCTGTGCACTCAAGAGCTGCGAATTAGACCCAGCAATGGCGCAACGCGTTAACGTCAATAGCGTGACGTCCTTGATCCGTCTAATCTCACAGGCCGACGTTCGCTTGGTGCACCTGTCGATCGACCTGGTTTACTCGGGCAGCGGTAGCGGCAACTACGTTGAAACCGACCCAACCGATCCGGTGACCGTTTACGGAAAAACAATGGTCCAAACCGAAGAACTGATCATGTCAGCCAGACCCGATGCTTCGCTGTTGCGTATTTCGTTACCGATGGGAATCAGCTTCAACGGCCACGCCGGCGCCATCGATTGGATCCAATCTCGCTTTGCTAAAGGTCGACCTGCAACGTTGTACTATGATGAAATTCGCACGCCCACCTATAGTCAGTGCATGAATTCTCGAATCGAAGACTTACTCGGTGCTGACCTAGCAGGCCTGTTTCACGCGGGTGGACCGACGAAACTTAGCCTGTACCAAATCGCGCAAATCGTGAACCTGGTCGGCGGGTACGCCCCGGACCTACTGCAAGGTTGCAATCGATTAGAAGCAGGTCCCATCCCACCAAGGGCAGGTGACGTGACAATGAACAGCGACAAACTGGCCCGCTGCCTTGGAAAGCCACCATTTCTGCCTTGGCCCTTCAATCCAGAACTGGTGCCCACAGATAAAAAGTGGCACTACGACCGCAGTATCTTGCCGCGTGCTGCCCCGGACAAAATCGCCGAATTATTGTACTGCGTTCCCGGCGCCTTTGTTGCTTCCTAGCCCCTTGACGGAATCGTTTCACAGCGGCTTTGGCAAACCCATTCCAGAGGCTTCCCCCCAAGAAAAAAGGCTCTCGGGTTTCCCCAAAGAGCCTTTACTTTTCATTCAAGAAGCAACCTACCCAACCGCCAACGACCTAGTGCCAAATCCTTAATCTAAAATCCTCATTCGAACGCTAGCGGCAAGTCACACGAGAATCAAAACCTACAATTCACCTTTGACTTTCGGCTGAGGCGGCGAATCGGCGGAGCCTTCAACCTTTGACTCGGTCGACGCTGGTTCTGCAGCATCAGACTTGACTTCTGTGTCAAGCGATTTCTCAACAGCGATCGCCTTTTCGTCCGAAGTTCCCTGGGCTTCTAAAGTCGTAGCGTCGCTTGATTCCTTTTGGTCATCGCTGGAATCTGTACCCTGGGTAGGAATTCCCAGTTCCATCTTACGGGCTTTAATGTCAGCAGACGTCGGCAAATTGATATCGCCAAACAACCGAGCACGGTCGTCGATTAAATCTTGCAGCGGGAAATTGTCAGGCCACTCCATTCCGATGGTCTCGACGTAACCTCGGTAACGAGCGATATCCTCCATAATCTCATCCAACATCGTGCTTTCGTTCTCCCGTAGGAAAGGGTACGCTTCCAAGGCGTCCGCCCAAAACCCGAACGACCTGAATAGCAAAGCAATCGCACCCTCTCTTTTTACCATCGAAACGGTGCCATCGTCCGCGGCTACTTCTTCCTGATACGATTCGAAAATACCCTTACGTCCCAACACGTTAGCGTCAAAGAATGTCTGCCTGGCATTCACGGCAGCGGTCGTCGATTCCATCTGAGTGCAATTCCGCCAGAATTCGTAGTTGATGGTCGTTCGGTAGTTTTCAATCTGAGCCAATCGAAATTGACTGTCGGCCATTTCACGCAGCAATTCCTGAGCTTGGCCTTGCTTGTCCTCGGGAACGACGGCGGCGATTTCGCGTTCGTCCACAGAGATCTTTGGATTGATCAGCCCCATCTCCATCACTTCGGGGAACAAACGTTGGTCCGCAGGGATGGTGAAGATCCGCAATTCTTCATCGTTTAGTTTTTCAATCTTTGCCTGTCTCAATTGTTCACGAATTCCAGGAACCAGCAAATCCATCCGATCTTGAATACTCTTGACCTGGTCGCGTTGAACCTGCAGCGATTCATACGTGATCACTTCGCCAAAGCTGGTTTCGATTTCCCGGTTCCCATAGATCAACCAAGCCTCAAACGCGTCTTTCCATGCCTGTTGCGACGAGTCACCCGGACGAAAATCTTCGGCCAACGCCTCGGCATAGTTACGAACTTGCGATTCGCGTTTCATCCAATACATAATGTCGCTGGTTCGCTTGGGAACCCGCAGGACTTCACGCATATAATAAGATTTGTCATACCACTGGTACGCCCACAACCAGTTGTCATAACCTTCGTTTGCACGGCGGTTCATCATGTCCGTATCGACAAATTGCGAAACCTGATTGGTCATGTAAGTCTGATCATTGCGAAACAGTTCGCGGAACTGCTTTTTCTCATCGCTTTTGCCCAACTTGATGCCTGTGTGCAAACCCAAATTGTCATAGATCCGATGGTCTCGCTTGTTAAAGGCGATCCCCTTCATAAAGAAGTTCAAACCTTCCTTAATCCAGAAATAACGATCTTCGTAATCGTCAAATTCACGAGAGATGTTGTAGGCCAAGTTGTGACCTTGAAACTCCCAAACTGAAATAAAGTTGGGCTGTAAAAGAATCAACGTATCCAGGGTCGCGCTGACCTTATCAAACGCCTTCTTATCTTGATATTCGTTGGCTTGATTCCAAAGCACGTTCACCGCGATGCCGTGCAAACCCATCGATCCCAACTTCATCACTTCACTGGTCGGATCGACAGCACTTAGACTGGCTTGCGACAAGTCATACTTATTGCGAAGTTGCGAAATCAAACCACCCTGGGACATCGACTTCGTATTGGGATCCATGCTTCTGGGCCGCGCCAAAAACGATATGGCCAATAACAAAACTGTAGCCACAAGGGCGTAAGCCACTTTACGATAAAATGTTGCTGAAAATCTCATGCTGCGGCAATCTCCCTAGTCTTGAAACAGAAGTAGCCGAAAATAGCCATCGAAACCGAAAAAGTCACTGCGACAACCAAATTGATCAGCAGTTGCTGATTGTCGATCGTATAACCGTAAGCCAAATAGTTTGACAAGTTAAAGTCACTGAACCTTGGCACTGCGTAAGCAATGCTGTTCATCGTCGGCAACAACAAACGTTCATCGATAAATTCAATTAATTTGTAGCCTACCCCCTCGGGCAATGGTTGCTGCAAATTCATTTGAGTCAACAGACGATACAGCGCTTCCACTGGACCGCCACCAAAAATATCTAGACTCTTGTCGCCGCCCAACACCGAACTCGCCAGTTCGTTCATGAACCGTCCAGCAAACCCGAACACTACGATGCCCACGGTCCCAATCATGACCACTGGACCTTTTAAGAACGTACTCAGGGCAACCGTCAGTGAAATCACCACAATCATCTGAGCCCAAATGCCCAGGAACCCACGGGCAAAATTCCAGCCGAATGAAGTATCGCCAGCGTGAAAGTAAACGCTGGGCCGAGCCACACCCATATACTGCATATCATCGGTACATCGCAAAATCACATCCAACTGACCGCCTGCCGCCAAATCGTCGAAGAAGTCCAATTCCTGCTGGGTCTTGGTTTGGCCATCTCCGGTAACGATCGTTCCGTTGGAAAACTTCCTGGGTAATTCCAAGGTCTGAACCTTAAATTCTTCGCTCTCGAACGAAATCAAAACCGACTTCTTCTGAGCCGTCTGAGTTTCCGAAGCATCGACTACGTTGCGAAGTTCAATTTCACCTAGAACTCGCTTCCGAATATTGCCCTTGTGCGTCCGGTAGACCGCAACACTCAAGTCCAGATTGATTTGGTCTAAATTGTCAAACTTGTCCGCCGAAATTCCATTGAACCTGAAGATTGCGGTCGCCTGCGTTCCGCCTTGAATGTATTTTTGATAGTCCCACATTTCACCAACATTGGTGCCTTCGGACGGCGCACCTGTGTCGTCCGTGTAAGAAATCGCCGGTTCTTCCTCGGTTCGCCCAGACGCATAGATGGGAAGCCTAGCCCGCAGGTTGCCCTCGGATTGCCCAATCAAAATCTTGCTCGGACGATTGGTTGCAACATCGGTTTCCAAGATTTCCACCGGATGAGTGTGGCCAGAAGTTTCATCGACCACAACCTCAAAATCACCGTCCTCCACTTGAATGATCGCGATCCGGTGTTCGTGATCATTCTCGCGATCGGTTCTAACTTTCGCTTCAAATACAGCCAAGGGATGAAAAGGACGCATCCCATCGGGTGTCAAACCATCAACGATAGGCAGCCAATCGTCGGACGCAATTTCTGCGGTCATCGTGTGCGTATGAGACAATCCACGATTGATGAAAATCAAACTTAGAACCCCAATCACCCCTAACAACACAGTGCCCAACAACGTAAAGCCAACCAAACGTCCCAGCACAATTTCGCTGGCACGAACAGGTTTGGTGACAATCGTGTAAATTGTCCGAGAAATAATGTCGTTCGGCAAACTGAAGGCACTTACCAGCACTGCAAAGACGGTCACCAGCAACTGCGTGGAAAAGAACAGAAAGCTAACGTAGCCGCGTTCGGGATACGGCGTTCCACCGCTAAGAAACCATCCCGCAACCAACAACGCGCCCACGAATAAAACCAACGTCACAACAAATAGCCGGCGATTTTCCTTCATCGCCAACACGGCAATCGCCCAGATCCGCCGCGTGCTCATTCCCAAAAGGTCTGGCACTGCCTGAAAGACTGTTTTTGAAATCGCAAAAAAGGCTTCGCTGGGTCCGTGTCGAAAACTAGCGACCACGAATCCAAGCAACAGACCGCCCACGACAGAAAACGCCAGAATGTAGGCAAAGGTTGTTAAAGCGCCCTGGGCAAACAACCACTGAATCAAATTTGGAAATTCCTCAACAACCATCGCAAATCAACCTATCTGATCCATTGGCCTGTTCGCAACGACAGGCAATATTCCACAGGAGATGTTCAAAACACCGGCGTTCAAAAAATAAAAAACGCCAAAACAAAAGATCACTGAACCTTAGCCCAGGCCTTACTTAACCGCCCGACTTAAACACCCCAATTAAACACCATTGTCGTCGCCACTGCCAATGATTCCCCGGGCACCCGGACGACTTTGGCTTTCGCGAACGATGTCCAAGAACAAGTTCTCTAACGTGTTTCTCGGACTGGACACATCCATCATCTTCCCGCCGCTCTTTTCCATAATTTCAGCAATCTGCTTTTGGGCTTCGGGAGTCAAGCCTTCTACGCGAATCTGCTGTTGGTTGGTGACCTCCAACAATTCATCAACACGGCCCATTTCTTTCAACTCACCCTGGTACAAGATAGCAATTCGATCGCAAACATCTTGAACGTCGGCTAACAAGTGACTGCACATAACGACCGTCTTTCCCTGAGCCTTCAACTCAAGAATCATGTCCTTCATTTCCCGCGTACCCAGAGGATCAAGACCGCTGGTCGGTTCATCCAACAAAATCAAGTCGGGATCGTTGATCAGTGCCTGAGCCAAACCGATCCGCCGGGTCATACCTTTGGAATACTCTTTAAGCTGTCGACGACGAGCCCACTTCAGACCTACTTTTTCAATCAACTCACTGGTTCGCTCGCGGCGAACCTTGCTGGGCATGTCGAACAATCGTCCGTAGAAATCCAACGTCTCTTCTGCGGTCAGGAACTTATACAGATACGACTCTTCAGGCAGATAGCCGATCTTTTCATTCTTGGTAACGTCGGTGGCTTCTTTGCCAAAAATCGTCGCACGTCCGCTGGAAGGAAACAACAAGCCCAACAACAACTTGATCGTGGTTGACTTGCCAGAACCGTTGGGACCCAACAATCCAAAAACTTCACCCTTGCGGACTTCTAAATCCAGCCCCTTCAAAGCTCGCACCTTAGCGCGACCCCAGAAGTCCGAATAGGTCTTGGTCAAATTTTGAGTTTCAATGATCACATTGGGATCATAATCAAGATTGGTTTGCACCAATGAAGCATCGGCCTTCTTGTCAGCAGCAACGGCAGTGGACATCAGGATTATGTCTCCAAGACTAGAAAAAGAGCTAACGTGTAGACGGCCGAGGGATTTCGAAATTCAATAATCCACCGACACTTCACTTGCTAACTATAAAAGCGACCCCGATTTGTAGCAAGCGAATGAGGCGATTTTGTTACTTACAATGCCGCTAAAGGCAGACTGATTGCTTGCTTTTCCGCACAATTGGAATCACCGTCCCAGTCGTTCGCTAGAATTCCTTCACCTTCGCCAAATTGACTCTTCTCAATTACAAATGGTTACGTTGGTGATACCTCAACCTATTCCCTGGTGCTCGACCGCAATCCAATCGGTTAAACGAGAACCTAAAAACTCGCAACACTTTTCCCGATAGAACGCCTAAACGCCCTGGTTGCTGGGTTCACGCACAAGAATGGACGGGTTCGGGCACTGCTGCCCCCCCGCGATCACGTAGGACTGCCGCCCTGATACGTAAATCCAAATACCGAACCTATAGGCAACAATGCCTTAGCCGAATACCGCATTAAGCGGGCACCGAATTTCAAGGACCCAGCAATAGAAGGACCCAGTCATAGAAGAGAATAGCGATAAAAGGGAATAGCGCTACAAAGGCACTGCGTTACTGGCAGGTGCTTACTTTCCGTCACGCAAACGGTCGCCTAAGAAGTTATCCAACGCCGGCACTTGGTAAATTTTTTCGATGGTCGTCTCAAAATCATATTCGACCCGATGGAATTCCAACCAATTATCTTCCAGCGTCAAATAACAAGCACGGCGGTCACCATCCCTGGGTTGACCCACACTGCCCACGTTAACCATTAATTTGGTATCACTTAAACCGAATCCTTCGGGAAGATCGGCAGGCGATAAGAATCGAGAGTCCTCGGTAAAGACGCCTGGAATATGCGTGTGCCCCTGAAAACAAACATGCTGAACGAACGAAAGTAACCTGACAATTCGATTACTATTGTTCACGTCCTCGGGAAAGACATACTCGGTCAACGGACATCTGGGCGAACCGTGAACGAACATCAACGAGCCTTCCATGTGGACCCGTGGCATTCGATTCAGAAACGCGAACCTCAAATCACGACGCTCGTCATCGGCAGCCAATAATTCTTGACGAGTCCACTCGATCGCTCGTTCAGCATTGGCACTGAATCCTTCGGGCGGAAACAAGGCCCCGTTGTCGTGATTCCCCAACAAACATAGCTCAAACGCCTCACTAAGATCCAAACACTCTTTTGGGTTGGGACCGTAACCAATCACATCGCCCAAACAAAAAATTCGATCGACCGACTTCGTACCGATGTCGTCCAAGACCGCCTTCAGCGCTTCGAGATTACCATGGATATCGCTTACCACTGCAGTCTTGGTCACCGTATCTTCCCTCGATACTACTTGAAAATTGCTTGATCTAGCTTCTTAATCTTCCTTGATGTCGATCGTCTACCATCCCACCTGGATTCTATCACCATGAGATACCACGTGAGATACCACGATGATCACCCGGGGGCGCAGATCTAGGTTGTTGATCACGACCGCAAGCAAGATTCACGACCACTCGATTTCGTCTATCCAACTGCACCCAAGCCGCCAACTGCACCCAAGCCGCCAAATCAAACACGAGCCGCCAAATGCAACAC
>JBDNHU010000459.1:0-10672 GCA_041688615.1 Mariniblastus sp.
ACTATTGGGTGCTGGCGAACTATTGGGTGCTGGCGAACTGATCGGTGCTGGCTTACTGAACTTCGATCCAGGGGATCAGGCGTTCGACCAAGACGACGATCAATACCAGACCGACCGCTAGAAACAATTCAAACAGGCTCCACTGATTCAAGATCAAGGCTACCTGCGGTAAGTCAGTCAAGACGATCCAGCTGATCAGTCCAGACAATCCAGCCAAAGTCAGCAGGACGGCTGCTAGGGCCTGAGGAACGATCAGCCATTTCTTATCAGTTTCAGACATTGAATTTGGGCTTTCATTTCCACCCCTTACGGGCAGCGAAGTTCAGTAAATTCATTCGTTTTCACGATTCGTCAGCCTTTGCAGTCGCTCACAGCACGTGACTTGTGCTGGTAAATCCGGCCACTTGCCTCCAATCACCCGCGTTTTGGGACAATTGAAGTCAGTTGCCAGGCTCGGTGACTTTGCGATCGGGTTGGATTCGATTCTAATAGGAATCTGAAGTTCTCGCAGCGCGGAATTCTGGGTTCAGTTAAACGCAAGACGTTCTGGGTGTGGCTGCTGGAACTTGGCGTCCGCCGATCAAAGTCATTTGGTTGGCAGGCATTGCAGACCAATTTTTTTACCAGGATCGCGACGAAGGATCCAGCGGGAAAAAACGTCGCGTTCAGCGCAGCTGCGAACCTAGGGAACGTGGCGAACCTTGCGGGCGGATATCCTTTCGCGCAGCGAAGACGGCTGCAATTAGGTCGTTGGTCTTGAGAGACCTTGTAGGATCTTGTAACGCAGGACTTTTCGTGAACAGGCATAGGGTTTGTGAAACGAGTGCTAGGCAAGCGGGCATTGGGCTGGAAGTTGAATTTGGTCGACCGACGCCAGGATCGCTCCAGACGCTGGCGACCCTGACTGGTTCCAAAACCTTGGTTCTAATTGCCGTTCATCTTTATATTTCATCCATTCGAAGCAAAGTTCAATCCGGCCGATGGCAAGTTCAGACTCTTTGGATATCAATAGCGTCCCTCCAACCGGCGTTCAAACGCCGACCGAAGCCTTCGACTGGCCCAGTTATCGGCAGCGTCGGCAGGAGATTGCTGGGCGGTGGCGTAAAGACGGCTACCGATACTTTGCCCAGGGTTACTTTCTCAAAAATTTGTTTGGCCAGCGAATTCAAAAAGTCAGCATCGATGCGGGACTGACTTGCCCCAACGTAGACGGGACGGTTGCTTACGGCGGATGCAATTTCTGTGACAATCGCAGCTTCAGTCCGTCACGACGTTTGCCTCGTCAAGATATTTTGGAACAAATTGAAGAGGGAATCCGTCTGCTAAAGATGCGATATAAGGTTGAAAAATTCATCGCCTACTTTCAACCTGCGACCAACACTTACGCCGACATTGAACAATTGAAAAAGATGTATGACCGAGCCTTGCAACACCCGTTGGTCCGTGGAATGGCAATCGGGACTCGACCCGATTGTGTTCCAGACGAAGTGTTGACACTGTTGGAAGCAATGGGCAAGCGGACGATGCTGTCGGTCGAATATGGCATGCAAACGATGCACGATGATTCACTGGCATGGATGAACCGAGGGCATGAACACAGCGCGACAGTGGACGCCATCCAGCGAAGCGAAGGATTGGGGTTCGAAATCTGTTTGCACATCATGCTAAGCTTGCCCGGCGAAGACCGCGGGCGCATGCTGGAAACCGCCGCCGAAGTCGCTCGGCTGAACGTGGACGCGGTGAAAATTCACAATCTTTATGTTGTAAAAAATACACCGCTTGCTTTGATGTATGAACAGGGCGATGTGAAATTGATGCAGCGTGATGAATACGTGGAAACGGTTGTGGATTTCATCGAGATGTTACCGCCTGATATGATTGTTGAACGCGTCAGTGGTGATGCGCCTGCCGACTATTTCTTAGGCCCCACTTGGTGCTTGGACAAGCCTGGAATATTGAAAGCGATCGATCAAGAGTTTACTCGTCGAGATTCATGGCAAGGCCAACGATACGTCGGTTAATTCAATCACTGATACGCCCTGTCGCAATATTAGATGGGGCAGAGCATTAATTCTGCATAGCTAACTGGCCGATCGGCAGGCCCAAAGCAACACTTCTTCCCTGCCGCCTGCGGCGCTACGCTGACACAACGCAGGCGTAACACTGCTTCGCGTACCGTTGACGCCGCCAACGGGTCCGCACGACCTCCAGCTACGACAATCCCTACGGCTACACCAGTCGCAGACACGATGATGAATCGGGCTTGATGTACTACAGCGCCCGGTACTACAATCCACTAAGTGGCGAGTTTGTAAGCAGAGATCCGCTGGAGTTTGTGGATGGGATGTCACTCTATCGCGGGTATTTTGTGCCTTGCAAAAGAGATTCTACTGGAACGACGGTTCGAACCCAAGACAACCCTGGTGTGGAGTCTCGCTCCGGCCGGTATCCTTCCTTGTTTCGGTGAAGGATGCGCGGACTAATTTACAACCGCGAAAGAAGCGAAAGAAGCGAAAAGACCCAACTGATGTGTAGGAAGCTGGGTGGATGAATCCGAAGAGTGTCGCGCGGTTGGAAGATCGATGCGTGTTTCTGGTTTGACAGTAGCTTCACTGATGAAAGTGGTTGTAAATTCTAGCCGGAAGTTTGCTTGGGACCAGCATCCAATGGATCCTATCGGTCGTTTAGATTTTCGCGTATTTCGTGTATTTCGCGGTAGAGGACGAAGACAAAAAAATGGGGTGGGGTGTGCCGGGATAAAACCGGCTTGGAGTAGAGGAAGAAAGTATCTTACGAAGAAGGTTTAGCCAACCACTTCGGCCTTCAGCCCAGGGGTGAATCGGGTGACCGGTCTGTCCTAAGCGTCCGTGTTGAAGGGAAACGCAGGCCAGCTATTGAACTCCGCAGGGTTGTCGGACAAAGGGCACCACTTCCGTGTGCCGATCTTGTCCTGACTTGAAGAAGGCCACATCTTTGAAGCCGCTATTGGCAAGGCACCAACGGACACGGCGGAGTCCACGAACCTGTGCATATTGGGTGAAACGCTAAGCGGCGTAATGGCTCCTTACAGCTTCACGACCGAGAAATCGGGAGGCAGTTACCCCGACGGCTATGACGACGAAAATCGCTTCATGCGTTACATCCGAACGGGAGTCAGCGAAGATTATTTGCTGGGTCGTTCCGGTATTGGTAACATTAGCTCTGGATTGTGACCAAGAATTTCTTGTTTCACTAAAAGAGGTAATGCCGCAAATTGAAACGCCCGGTCGAATACGACGCAACGAAGGAACATTCGTCACGTTTTCGAAAAGTGCTACGATTTAGTCAGCATTGTCACAGCAAGAATGGGTTTGAATGCTTTGTCGAAGGGTGGCAATTTTAAACTTGGATTTAACGGAGCGTTGCTTGCAAATCTTCGCCTGTCTGGCTTTCTAATTCGGGGATTTCAGTAAGTTCAGCGAAGGGTTGACCCAAAGGGCGACCGTTGGGCATGGGTGCCGAGACGTTTAAGTTTTCTGGCATGGCTTCGCAGAACGGTGTCGCGTTGCTGGATAGTTGTTTGGGAAACCAAGCGAACGCAGTCAATCGAAGAATTGAAGAGAACGTGAACACGATTAGAAACGCGGTGAACGGATCTTCTTTTGGCCAGAAGTAAATGATGCAACCGCCCAGCATGGAACCGCTGACCATCGCCACGCCGTTAAGTACGCCGTAGATCGACAAGACTTTCGATCGCAAATGGCCCGGAATCATTTCCAAGAACACCAGCGACATTGCCAGTTCATAAAAGCCCCAGGCAACTCCACCGACCAATTGCAACACAATCAAGAACCAAAGTGACTGGTGGAACCACCAACCTACTGCCAAAGGAATCAAGCCGGCTCCGCCCAGCCAAAGCAGCCGGCGAATTCCCCATCGTTTAGCGATTTCGCCGGCGTAGTTTAGCGTCAGGACTCGGCCCAAATAGCCTAGCACAATGAGAAACATGAAAATGCCGTAGTCCATGCCCATCGCTCGGAGCATGAACGGAGTAAAGTAGGGTGCCGAGACATAAACAGCAAATTGAATTGCGATAAAGAACGGTAGTGTTTCCCAGGCTGTTTTTCGGATGTTGTCGATTCCTTTTCCTGCTTTTTCCAGGGCTTGATGTTCAGCCAACCAGGCAGGACTTTCGGTTTGGCTGCCTAGCATCGCAGTCGAGAACGATCTCAAGATGCCCCCGACGCCGAACAGACCTGCGAATAGTAATAAGTGATTGACGGATTGCCTTAGTAGCAAGCCGGTAGCACAAATGGCAATCAGCAGACAGATCTGGCAGATCCGCATGCGAGTCGAAAGATACTTGGTTCGAATCCGCGGCGGGATTAGGAATTCCATCCAAGAGTTCCAAGCCGGCCCGCTGGCCATACCGCCGCCCCAGTACAGAATGGTGACAGGCAATAGAGTCCAGAAGGTTGCTAGATTAGCCCAACATAGTATTGCCATGGAAAGCAAACTGGCGGCTTGAAGCCCTGCAGTGAAGACTGCCCAGCTTCGATAGGAACCTGTCCAGTTGATACCCCAAGGTGTGATCGCCTGCAACAGACTGCCCAGTAAGATCGGCAAGGTTGACAATAGACCAATGGAAATGTTGGCAATTCCGGCCGCGATAAAGAAGGCCCCAAAGAACGTCTCGCAGCAGCCCACCATTAGGCTGTAGCACGACCCATCCCAGACACTGATTCGTAGGTCGCGACGTCGAGTCTTAGATTGTTGAAGAAGGCTTAGGCCTTCAACGGGCGGCGTCGAAAGACGTATCATGAAAAACGGGCGGCGGACTCAGGCTCCGCTAAGGAAATAGGTTTGTGTGCATCCGAGTGCGAATTGCAAGTGCGGTTCTGGGTCGCAACCAAGCTAAGTCTATTTCTTTCAGCGGTTTATCAATAGTCGGATTGGCTTGGTTTGCCAAAGAATCTTCATAGAATCCCGCCCGGCTAGGGTAGGACTTGGGTGGAGTCCAAGCGAGCGAATATTCACGACCTGTGCCCGGGTTAGGGCAGTAGCCAGCAAGGGGAATCCGTTAAATTTTAGCGAACATTTGTGTTGACTTACTCGGCAAAGCGGTCCAGCGTGATCCGCCGATTGTTGGCGATACTTTCTTTGGAAGCATCCATGATTTTCATCGCTCGATACGCGTCGTTCAGATCGGAAGAGACTCGCACTAAGCTCATGACGGCTCGGTAAAACTGAGTCAACATTTGTTCGCCGACTGGGCGTTCGTATTCCAACGATTCCGAATGTTGCCCCCCTTCGTTAAACCAAATCAAAGTGGACGGTAAGTCCAAGAAGGCCACACCATTGGGACAGCAAACTTGAATCGATGCCGGACGACGAAACGGCAGTGCGTCCTTCCATTGATGCGGGATGTAGGTGCCAATGCTTAGCTGAGCCAAAACCGGCGGCAACTCACGCACGGGGTCAGCGGCGAAGTCCAGACTTAGCATCTGGTAGTTGGTCGTATCCACCTGCGGGCAGGCAGGGTTGGCGACACTCATTACACTTTGCGGTGATCTGCCACAAAGGTAGCAAACCCAATCGATCATCTCCATCATTTCAGTCAGATTGCGTTTTTTGGATCGGTGGTGAACCGAACCATTGTCTTGTGGTTTGGCAGCTAACCGATGGTGGCAAAAAATCAACTGCGGCGGTCCCAGTCGTGTTGCGATCAATTCTTTCAATCGCAAAGTTGCCGCTGCATGGCGTCGAGCGAATTCGGCCATAAACGCAACCCCGCTGCGGTCGACTCGATTCTTGACATCGGTTGCCTGGGCGGGGCTAATTTCCAAGGCTGCCGCACTGTAGACGGCTTTGTCGGCTTCGCAAGCTGCGATTAAGGGAAGGTGTCCTACCCAATTTGGGCCTAACGACAGAACGGCCTCGACGTCGGGACGTTCCACCATCGCCCGGAAACCATCGACGGCCGTGGCGTTAAAATCACGTGCAACCTGTTGAGCCTTGTGCGCAACTTCGCAGCAAACGGCTCGAACATCAAACCGATCGGATAGTGCTAGAAGCGCCGGTCGATGTCTGGTTTCCCAGTGTTCACCTAAACCAACCAAACCGACTTTTAACTTCATGTCGTTGCCTTATTTCGTCAAACTAAACCCGATCCGTCCTTGTTGACTGGCGCGGTTCTGATTGGAACCGACATTTCCGATTGTAGTTTAAATAGCCGCTTTGACCAAATCATTTTTTACGAGTACCGAGTTCACCTTGAATTTTTGATGCTGTTGCTGGAGTGTTAGCCGCCATTAAGTTTGCAATAGGCGGTGCAACAGCACTGTTGGCTGAAATGGCCTCACCCGAAATTCAATCGGTACCAGATCCCTAGGTAGACCCAAGTGGCGGGTGGTTTTCCGCTTGGTCAAACCGGTTGTTCTACAGATCATTGGCTATTTGGCGGTTGGATAATGAATGTTTTCGACCTTAATCGTTTGACTCAAGACAAGTTATGGCGAAAAATATAGGCAGTTAAGGTGATTGAATGCTGCTTTTTTGGGTAGTATCGAAGTTTACCTGGATCTATTGGTCGGTGATAATAGCGGCGGCGAAAATCATCGATTGGGCGACAAGCTGGATGCCAACATCCGTTTATTGGGTTGGCCTTAAAAAACTGGAACGGGAGCACGTGATGTTTAATTATTCTTTTGGGCGACGAATCTTTTCTGTGGCAGTGATATTCTGCTTTGGCATTTTCGCGTGTCCACCATCGTCTGTGCTTGGTGTCCAGGAGGAGGCAGCCAAGTCAGATTTCAAGTCGACCGAGGTCAGTTTGACGGCGGGCGATGGGTTTCCGATCTCGGCAATGTGGTACGAAGGCGATAAGAAAAAGGCTGCCAGTGCACTTATCTTGCTGCATGAACTGAAGCGAGACCGACGCGACTTTGCAGACCTGGCGGCCTATTTTGCAAAAAATGGGCATTGCGTGATCGTTCCTGATCTTCGCGGACATGGTAAAAGCACGGTGACTGCCAACGGCGAGAATACATTGCAGATCGTATCGGCAAGTCGGAACTGCTGTCCATGCAGGCGGACATCGAAGCATGTAAGAAGTTCTTGATCAAGAAGAATGATGAAGAAATTTGCAACATTGAATTGTTGATGGTTGTAGCCGACGGCGCCACATCGATTCCAGCTTTGGGGTGGTGTATCGTTGACTGGAGTTTCTTGCCAACCGCGGTTAAGCAAGGTCAAGATGTGAAAGGTCTAGTGATGTTAAGTCCACTACGATCGTACCAAGGAAGTCAAATCAATCCTGCACTGCGTTTGCCTTTGATCTCGGGCAAGGGTGCCCCCAATCCACTGGATATCATGTTGGTTGCTGGTAGCAAGAGTCGGCAGTTCCGTGATTCCAAATCGATCTACTCGATGTTGTCTACCAGCCGAGGGCGTCGGGATGAGCAAGATGATTGGGAAAAGCATGACGTATTTCTAGTGACGACGCCGACGGCTGATGTTGGGGTTGAAATTTTGTCCAATAACGCAGAAACCGTCCCTAGCAAGATCTTTGACTTCTTGGAATTTCGAATCTTGAAGAATGCCGAAGAATACGTGTGGCGGACCCGTTCCACGACTAAAGAGTAGTCTTTGAAAGAGTAGTCTTTGAAAGAGTAGTCTTTGAAAGATTGGCCTTTGAAAGATTGGCCTTTGAAAGATTGGCCTTTGAAAGATTGGCCTTTGAAAGATTGGCCTTTGAAAGATTGGGTGGTGGGCGGTTTGGTTTGGTGGGCGAGTGATGTATGGAACGCAAGAGCGTCAAAGGGCCGTTGGTTCTGTCGCTTGATCTATTGGACCGGTATGCGAATTGCTTTGCCAACGGGCAACAAGTTAGGATCCTGGATAATGTCCGTGTTTAGTTCCAGGATGCCCTGTGCGATCGAAGCATTGCCAACGTATTGAAGACTGATGCCTTCTAGCGTTTGGCGTTCACCCACCACATGCCAAATGTATTCACGACTGGGGCGACCACGCCCTTTTTCTCTTGGCGTTGACGGGTCTAGGGTTGGTGACTGGCCCAAGGTCGAGGGGTAACTGCTGGAGGTTCCTGACTTTCTAATAGATGCCTTCGGGGCTAAGTCGGTCTGGAGTGATCTTTGGTCGTTTCGCAGAGTCTGCGACATTTGCTGGAATAAGGGGTCCCCAAAAGCACTTTCGGTGGTCGCGTCAACGCCGGGCATGGGCCTGACTGGCTGGGGCGGTACCGGTGAGCCTGAATTCACTGCTGCTACGGGCGTTTTGAAATTGGCGGCGTAGTTGGGAACGACTGTATCTTGGCCACGATCCGATTTTCGTACGATCGGCTTAAGGACAAGGCGATTTCTGAGTAGTGATCCAGGAATTGATCGACCATTGTTCCGGTCTGAACCGTCCGGTTTGCCGTTGGGCAGCGTCGGGTCGGTTGGTGGCTGAGTGTTGGGCATGCTGAAAGAAACAGTCGGACTGGTTCCTGGTGGGTCGTTGGTTGCGGTTAGCTGACCAAGGGTTGGCTTGTGAAAGCCAGCTGAACTAATCGTGCTTCGCATTGAAGTGCCCGGTGAAGTGCCCGGTGAAGTTTGCTGTGCCTCGGAGTGGTCGAGTCGATGGGGAATCGATTCTCGAGTGTTGCCGTAGGATGGTTGAGATAGATTTTGTGAAAGCTGGATAGCAGCGATTGAAGCGGAGAGACTCGCGTTTTTATTTCCACCGGCCATTGGAACCGCTGGTTGAGAATCGGCATTCGGTGGATTGCTGTTGAAGAAGCCAGTACGGGCCGATTCGGATTGGGCATTTTGGCTACCCACGGCAACCAACGATTGGTCGTTTGCTGGTTCAGAATTCGATGCTGGACCGATTGCCCAAGCGAACATGATTAGCAATAACAAAATCAATAGCGATGTGTAATATCGTTGGTCCACCGTGGAGCCTCCAATTCAGTCGAAAAAATTTACCTACCTTGTTTAAGTTTCGGGTCGCTGATTTTGGTTGACCCAGTGCGTTTGCAAGGGTTTGAACAGGTTGGGCAGAATCCCGGTTGGTTCTGTCGATTGTTATAAGAAAACAGGCTTCAGACGCTGACGATCGGTTCGCCGAAAAACTTGAAAGTCACTAGCGGTTGACTGACGCTGGCTTGCGGAAATTCAATTTTGACAATTCTATACGATCGATCAACCGATCCACTGCTACGATTCTTCCGGTTCTATCTGATTTGCTGATCACATAAAGCGGTAAATTTTGTGAACGGCAATCGTATGAAACGATTGAATGGAGAGTTTGAATTCACTTGGTTAAACGGCCGTGCTAAAGAGATACGTCGAAATAAGTCGCGGCCTTTCGGGCTTTTTTGGGCAACGTAAAACGTTGATTCTGCGCACGGCTTCGCACAAAAAAAGACGCTTAGGTAAGTAGGGCTTACCTAAGCGTCTTTAAAGACTTCAAATGAATCGCGAGCGCGATTACTCTTTGGCGTCGACGGGTTGAATCTCGATAGGTTTGGCGTTCATCAGCCACAACAGAACGGGTGAGGCAACAAAGATCGAACTGTAAGTACCAACAACCACACCCACCGTCAAAGCGAACGCGAAGGCGTGAATTGATTCGCCACCCCAACCAAACAGGATGAACACCACGACAAACGTGGTGAACGATGTCAACAAGGTTCTACTTAGCGTTTGGCCGATCGAAACATCGATCATCTCGGCAGTGAACTTGGTGCTGCGTCCTCGAACTTCGCGGATCCGATCAAATACCACAATGGTATCGTTCAACGAATAACCCACGACCGTTAACAAGGCAGCAACAACCGACAGGCTGATCTTGAAGTTGTCGATCAACAGTAAACCACCAGTCGCTTGGTAAATCCAATAGCTTAACGCAATCGCGCCCAATACCACCAACACGTCGTGGATCAGAGCGACAACGGCGGCTAGGCCAAACCAGATGTGCTGGAAACGGAACCAGATGTAACCAACGATCCCAATCAAACTGGCAACCAAAGCAAACAACGCTTGCGTCTGAGCATTTTGAGCGATTTGGCCACCAACGCTCGAAGCGCTTGGGAAAAACGGTTCTGACGAAAGGGTCTCTTTCATACTGGCTACCACTCGCTGTGCCGATTCCAGATCCAAGACCTGCATTTGAACCGAGAACGCTTTCGCCCGCTCGGATCCATCAGCCGTGGTGATCACAATGTTTTCCTCGGAAATGGGCAAATCCATTTTCGTTGCTGCGGTTAGCAATTGGCCAACAACAGTTTCGGAAGCGATTGGTGTTTGAAATTGCAATGTGAAAGATGCCAACATTTGCTGATTGATCGGCGTGGCGGCCGTTTGCTGTGCCGTTGAAGCCGAATCACCACCTTGGATTGGAGTGGCTGAAGTTGCAGCAGTGTCCTGTGCAGCAGTGTCCTGTGCAGCAGTGTCCTGTGCAGCAGTGTCCTGTGCAGCAGCAGTTTCCTGTGCAGCGATTGCACCTGATTCCACAGTTGCTGGATCAGTCGACGACTGGGTGGCAGGGTCTACCTCTTGCTTCTGCTGAACTTCGTCCTGCTTTGGCAAATCGCCAGCGGGTTGCGAACCTGCTTCAGCAGTCGATTCTTGGCGAAGCGATGTATAGATCCGAGTGTAGATCCGAGTGTTCGTCCGGATACTGGACTGAT
>JBDNHU010000460.1:0-19455 GCA_041688615.1 Mariniblastus sp.
ACCAAGCCCCCACGATCTTTCGAAGCACGTGAATCTTTTGACAACCGACGACTCCTTGCAAACCCATTAGTCGAACCCCAAACATCCAACCCCAACTTTTGCCCTTAATCAGCACCCTGACTTCAACCTAATCCTACCAGAAAGATGAAGCCCGCTGGTGTCTACTGTAATTTAAGTCAGACATGAAAGACATAGCCGCAGCCAGCCCCGACACCATAAACGGTAAAGTAGCGGCGGAAGGATTCAGCAAGATGCCAAGCAACCCGGGCGAACTCTTGGTTGGGTTCGCCTTGTTACCGCCGGCTTGAATTAGGGCGCTGCTTCAATCGCCCAGCTGTCGATGAATTGGGACGGTAAATGGTTCGCAATTCGGCGAACGACGTTGAGACTAGAAACCACGCCGCTTTCTAATAGTGGAATGCCATAGGCAGCATACGAACCACAGAACCAAATCCGCCGATTCGGTTGGTCGTGCAATCGATTCAAACGCTCCCAAGCCACCAACGAATCAGGGGTCACCACTGGTCGCTGCAGTCGCCGCACAGCATAGATAGAGTCCGATTCGGGTTCAACGATCGGCATGATTGTCTGAAAAACCGGGGTGCGAATCTGCCAGTCGGCGTTGAATCGATTCATCCAAACCGTGCACATCGCGCGATCCCGTTGATCGCCAGAAATTAAATTGAAATGAGCCCAATCGGCTTGTCTCGGAGGCATCAAGCGGACATCGCTATGCACAATCACGGGCGCTGATTTATAGACAAACGCCCCCAGTACCTCCGCTTCCTCCTGCGAGTAGTCTCGCATTAACCCAAGGACATGATTCGCCTGCGTCGCGAAAATCAAGTGATCAAACTGTTGAACTCCTGTAGAAGTTTCCGCGCACACGCCTGGCACTTTATCGCTTTGACCACCCCGTCGATCGTCGCCTTGAGTTCCAGATTCTTGCCAGATGCGAACCACTTCGGTACCCAGCTGCAAGTCATCCATTGGGGCGGTCAGCCGACTGACGACGTCTTGCGTTCCATACTTCGTTTGGCACAATCCGTCCCCATCGACCATGTTTAGCAACGCGTTGAGTAAAATCCCAGCGGGATATTCATCCAAAGCGTCGTAATCGCAAGTACAAACGGTCGAACTAAGTGCCGGATATAAGAACAGACGCACAAATTCATTACTAAAAGATGCACGATCTAAATATTGACCAAACGTCTGTTGATCATCCAACAAACCCGCGGCAACCTCCTGGCGGACCCGCTTCAATAAGACCGTCGCATCGGCTGCGATCGAGCGCACCCGGCTGTTCAATAAAGCAGATAACGACGGCTGATAACCACCGTCAAGTTGCAAAAAGGCATTCTCCCCCAACACACTGTAGGACTTGGATGGATCGGCAGCCCGGAACTCGACCCCCGCCGCTTTGTACAGAGCTAGAAGATTGGGCCAAAGCTGTGGATTGAACAACCGCGGCGGAACGTCGGTTCGAACTTGCCAAACGTCCGAATCACCGGAATCTTGTCCCTCCAATAACATCGAATGCGCATCCATTCCCAATTGCTGATGCTTTTCAAATAGAGTCACTTGGTGCCCAATTCGGTGAAGCAGCCAGCCCGCAGCCAAACCAGCAATCCCACTACCAATGATGGCTATTTTCATCCGAACCAAACTTTCCCAAAAATGAAACTTACCACCTGTAACTTCAACTTCCGCGGGACTAACCCCGCTTCAACCATTCAAACTGACCAGGACCCTAGAACCCCAAGGACCCTAGAACCCAAGTGACTTAAGCTGTCCATAGCGCAGATACCCAGGCCAAGAGCGATTGCCTGGAAAAATCAATATCAAATTCAAGTCAAAAAATCTAAGCTGAAACTTGGAAAAACCGCCAGGCGCTATCTTTGCCTCACCTCAAGATCACAGCCTCAAGATCACGGCCTCAAGATCACGGCCTCAAGATCACAGCCTCAAGATCACAGCCTCAAGATCACGGCCTCAAGATCACGGCCTCAAGATCACTATTCCTGCTAGTCGCGAAACCTGGCGATAGCAGTTCCCCTTGGCAGAAGATTTGCGTCCCGCGGTCAACCGCAAGGCTCCGCTTCGCCTAACTGCCTGGCTTGACACCCATTTACCGGATCCACGTTTTCCCGGCACACTGGTCACACCGCGAATCTGCCAATACACTCAGTCTAACCCAATTCAAGCTGACTTTGGCAAGCGGTTGCCTTGTTGTAGCTGGGAATGAACTACCACACTCTTGTCCAACCGGTATCGAAAATGAAACGCTGGACCGTGTCGTCAGGCTCTACTTTTGAAAAAGAAATCGCGTATTCTCGCGCGGTCGTGTGCGGCGACTGGGTATTTGTCTCAGGCACGACGGGCTTTGATTATCAAAAGATGACCATTGCGTCCGACATCGTATCGCAAACCAAACAATGTTTCGAAAATATTGCTAAGGCCTTGCAACAAGCTGATTCAGAACTTGGCGACGTGGTTCGAGTCACCTACATGGTTCCCGAAGCCGACGAATTCCAGCATTGCTGGCCTGTCATTCGCCATTATTTTGCCAACGTCACGCCAGCGGCGACCATGATTTCATGCGGCCTGGCGGATCCGAGAATGAAGATTGAAATCGAGGTCACTGCAATCCGACAACCAAAGAATCCCCAATGGGAATAACGTTCAAGCTGCAGGCATCCCTTCCAGGTCGTGCTTTCAGAACAGCGGGTCCGTTGGAAGCATCCCGTCTCAAGAAATGAAAAAAGCCTCCAGCGAAATTCAATCCGATGCAGGCTTTTAGGTGGTCAATTCTATTCTCAAGATCACGGCAGTTTACCGTAACCATTTACGACGAGAGTTGACTGCGGCTTGGGTGCCAGATCCGGCTGACTAGCGCCAATTGGCCCAGTCAACCGACTTCTATCAGGCCCTAGTTGCCACCGCCATCTCCACTTCCGCCATCTCCGCCACCGCCAGCAGCACCGCGACGACCAGGGCGACCTGATTGTCCGCCGGCCGCGCCACCTTCACCGCCACCTTCACCGCCACCAGCGGCGCCGCCACGTCCACCTGCACCGCCCCCTGCACCGCCACGTCCACCCGCACGAGCCAACTTGCTTAGGTCAACTTTCAATGCTTCGCCCTGGGCTTTTTCGAAAGCACTATTTTGATCGGCGGTCAAAACTTCTAGTAAGCCTTCGCTTCTTTCCTTGATGAAGCTCGCAATTTTTTCTTCGCGTTCCTTAGCTTCCATTTCGGCCATGCCTTGCATGCTTTTACGCATTGATCCGCGACTTTCTGCCATTGTCGATTCCAATTTTTCGACTTGCTCTGGGGACAACTTCAACATGCCCGCAACGGTCTTGTCGGTCAAAGCCAAGCCACCATTGACCTGTAAGAACACTCCTATCAATCGCTGCTGCTGGTCTTCTGTTAGCTCTCCCATCAAGCCCTTGGAAATTTCGACGGCCATTTCAGCTCTGGCTGCAGTCATCGCTTCTCGGTCGCCTTGATTTGCCTGCATCGCTTCACGCATCTTGCCACCCAACTTTTGTTGCATGGTCTTGATGGCTTCCACTTGATCGTCAGTCAACTTAATTTCTTTTTTGACTTCTTCCAACTGTGCCAAGCCAGTCATTTCAATCGGGCCTCGGATTAGCGGGTTCATCGCCGCACCACCGCGACCGCCGCCAGCACCATTACGTTGGGCCAATACCGAATCGCTTGAACCAAAGACAGCGCACAAGCCAACCGCACCCAACACGACCGACCACAATCCAAAACCAAATTTTTGACTCATTGAATGTTCCTTCGACTAACAGAAAAGATCAGACCCCGACAGAAAGTTCAAAATCCCACCGAGGACTTCACAATTTCAGCCAAGACTAAATGTTGAACCCAAGACTAAATGTTGCACTACGCACGTTTAATGTTGCACTACGCACGTTTAAATAAGCCCCGCTTCGCCAACCCGTCGCCGCCATAAACCACCAACACAGACCAAACCGCCAGAGAAGGCCAAACTGCATTCGAACCCGCAACCAGCCTTATTGGTATTTTGCGACCACGAGCACAAGTCATTGCGCGCAAGTCATTGCGGACATGTCATTGCGGACAAGTGATAACTGTGTCACGTGCCTCCGCGAAAAAACCGACCGAAGTTCTACGAAAGTTGTTCGTTTTTTTACAAACCGGCTTCGGATAAGCTTCACGGCCCCGCAATGGCCTTAAGAACATCAAGCTGAACACCTGTCCGATGGGTAGGATTCGTTTCTAATTACAAAGTTTCTCACAATTTTGCGGCTTTAAGCAAATTTCGCTTTACACTGCCCGAACATCCAAACTGCATCCAAACTGCATCCAAACTGCATCCAAACGGACACTACTCGGACTCGGCCAGCCGATCAATCTGTTTCAAACTGCTGCTTGCCGCCATTCCAACAGTTCCCCCCATGACCTGCAATAGAGTTTGCCACAGGGGGTTCGCCAAAATCAATCCAAGCACTCGTCACCCTCTTTGCGTGCTGAATCGCTCACAAAAGACAGATAGTCGATCATGTGATAAAGCGCCAGCAGCGGGCCTTTGGGCGTGAAGTCTTCCCGCTGCACAACCACTCGGCTTCGATCCACCATCGCTACCTCTAGCGTGTACTGGGACAGGAACGCACTGTACACCAGCATCCACGGCACCAACTTCAGCGTGTTGATCCGTGTCGATGCGTGGCTCATGCGCGCGGCGCAATTTTTGGCCACGGATTCACACTTATTTTCACGGATGCTGCGTGGTCGGCTTGCTTGTCGTTCGCCTTGGCGACGTTTCCCGTACTTCAAGGGACGCCCAGCGACCCAGCACCGCACCCAGTCACTGCCCCAATTCAATGCATCTTCATGGCACCCCTAGGCCGCGGCGGTGTGACCAGTTTCCCAAACAACACGGCATAATCACCCTGAAAAACGACGTCTGCGATTCCCGCCTGCGTCATGTTATATTGGCGTAGAATTTTGACTCGCTCAAAATCGATCAACACTTCGAATGGGAGAAAACGCAGTGAACAGAAAATTGACGGCAACCGCGATGTTAGTGTTTGCCGGGTTCATGTTGACCCACGAAACAAAGGGACAAGGTTTGGACTACCCCAAAACAAAAACCGTTCAGCAATTGGATGAATACTTTGGCACTCAAGTCGCGGACCCATACCGATGGCTCGAGGATGACGTTCGCGAATCGGAAATGGTCGAAGAATGGGTTGAATCTCAAAACAAAGTCACACTCGGCTACCTGGCCGCATTACCTTACCGCCAAGAGATCCAAGAACGCCTGACAACGCTTTGGGACTATGAAAAGTACGGCACGCCTTCGCGTCAAGGTGACAATTATTATTACTTCAAGAATGATGGACTTCAAAATCAAAGCGTCCTTTACCAATTGGGGACACTTGATGCCGAACCCAAAGTCCTAATCGATCCCAACCAATGGTCGACCGACGGCACAGTGGCGTTAGGCGGGATGGTATTCAGCAGTGACGGCAAATACTTGGCTTACAGTTCGTCCCAAGGCGGTTCGGACTGGAGCACCTGGCAAGTCATGGACACGACGACAGGTAAACTGCTTGATGACCAAATCGAATGGACCAAATTCACTTCCGCATCTTGGACACCTGACAACAAAGGCTTCTATTACAGCGCTTACGACGTTCCCGAAGAAGGCCAAGCGTTTCAAAGTTTGAACTTGAATCAGAAGGTCTACTATCACCAACTGGGCACAAAACAGTCGCAAGATAAAATAGTGCACCAAGACGCGGACAATCCAACCTGGGGTTTCAACGCCGAAGTGTCCGAAGATGGTAGCTATTTGATTATCACTACCTGGAAAGGAACCGACGACAAGTACCGAGTCCTCTACCGCGACCTAAAGAGCGACGAAGCTTCACTGATCACGCTGATTGATTCGTTCGACAACGAATATTCTTTCATCGGCAATGAAGGCGCTAAACTGTTCTTCAAAAGCGATCTGAATGCCGCCAATGGGACCGTGCTTTCGATCGATGTCAGCCAGCCTGACGCGGCCTGGCAGACCGTAATTTCACAAGCGGATGAGACCTTAGTGTCCGTCGGCATGGTCGGCGATTTCATCATTGCTGGATATCTAAAGGACGCCGTCACGCAAGTCAAACTATTTGATCTGGCAGGTAAGTTCGTCCGCCAGGTTTCGCTTCCCGGAATCGGCACGGGATCCGGCTTCAATGGAAAACGGGATTCGACCGAAACTTTTTACTCGTTCTCTAGCTTCAATCGCCCACCCAGCACCTACCGCTACGATTTGGCAAAGGGAGAAAGTCAATTACTGCGCGAGGCGAAAGTCGCCTTCAGTCCCGACGACTACGAAGTTAAACAAATCTTTTTCAGCAGCAAAGACGGCACTCGAGTCCCCATGTTTTTGGCGTACAAAAAAGGCTTGATACTCAACGGAAAGAATCCAACGCTGCTCTACGGCTATGGCGGCTTCAATATTTCGCTGCCCCCAAGTTTTTCAGTCACTCGTTTGCAGTGGATGGAAATGGGAGGCGTCCTGGCGATTGCCAATTTAAGAGGCGGCGGCGAGTATGGCGAACGTTGGCACAAGGCGGGTACGAAGACCCAGAAGCAAAACGTCTTCGACGATTTTATTGCTGCCGCGCAGTGGTTGATCGACAATAACTATACCAGCCCAACCCACCTTGGCATTCAAGGCGGTAGCAATGGCGGACTGTTAGTCGGCGCTTGCATGACGCAGCGACCTGACCTGTTCGGCGCTTGCTTACCCGCAGTTGGCGTGATGGACATGCTCCGTTTCCAAGAATTCACCGCAGGACGATTCTGGGTTGATGACTATGGCAGCAGCAAGAATTCGGCCGCTGAATTCCAAGCACTTTATGCCTATTCGCCTTACCACAATCTGAAAAACGGTACGCACTACCCACCAACGCTGGTAACCACTGCCGACCACGATGATCGAGTCGTACCGGGTCACAGTTTCAAATTCACAGCCCGACTGCAAGAGGCCCAAGGCGGCGAAAACCCAACGCTAATCCGCATTGAAACCAATGCCGGACACGGGGCCGGGAAACCGACCTCAAAACAAATCGAAGAGACTGCCGACCTGTGGTCTTTCCTGGTCAAACACCTGGAAATGACGCCACAGTTCCCCAAGAATTAGGCAGCCGCCCTGCACTCTTGGAACACACCGAGACCGACATAAAAACGAAAGGACGCCCCGCACTGGGACGTCCTTTTTTTGTGGTCTGAAATACAGAAACCCCATCGCAAGCACTCAAAATTCATCATCCTGACTATTGCCGTCATTGACGATCGTCGCCAGCTACACAACCGCCACCCTAGGCGATCAGGTCGTGAATCACGTGCCCGTGAACGTCCGTCAAGCGAAAGTCTCGACCTTGATAACGGTAGGTCAATCGCTTGTGGTCAATGCCCAGCAAGTGCAAAATCGTGGCATTCAAATCATGAATATGCATGGTGCCAGGCGTTCGCTTTTCTTTGCTTGGCTGAGGCAGCAACGGGACTCCGTTTTCATCCGCAATGTTGTAGCCGTAATCGTCGGTGTGACCGTAAGTAATGCCTGGCTTCACCCCACCGCCGGCCATCCACACGGTAAAGCAACGCGGATGGTGATCGCGACCGTAATTTTCTTTCGTCAGTCCACCTTGGCAGTAAACCGTCCGCCCAAATTCGCCACCCCATACCACTAACGTATCGTCCAACATTCCGCGCTGTTTCAAATCCTTGATCAATCCGGCACAGGCTTGATCAATGTCCTTGCACTGGGATTCGTGTTCACCGGGCAAATTGTTATGGGCGTCCCACCCGCGATGGAAAATCTGAATATTGCGTACACCCCGTTCGGCCAATCGTCGGGCGTTCAAACAACACGCAGCAAAGGTTCCAGGCGTCTTCGCCTCTTCGCCATACAAGCGGAACGTTTCGTCATCTTCGCCGGCCAAATCCATCAACTCGGGCACCGATGTCTGCATGCGATAGGCCATCTCATGCTGCTTGATCCTAGCCAATATCTCAGGGTCTCCAAACTGCTGATGCTGAACTTGATTCAACGCGGACAACGCATCCAACTGCTGGCGACGATCATTGCGGCTAACCCCATCAGGATTACCCAGATACAAGACGGCATCGCCCTGACTGCGCAACAGGATCCCCTGATGATCCGAAGGCATAAAACCCGTTCCCCACAACCGATTGAATAGACTCTGTTCGGCAAAGTTGGTTCTGGCATGCATCACAACGTAGCTGGGCAAATTTTCGTTCATGCTACCCAGACCATAACTTAACCATGCACCTAGGCTGGGCCGCCCAGGAATTTGGCTGCCCGTTTGAATGTAAGTAATCGCCGGGTCATGATTGATTGCTTCGGTAAACGTACTGCGAACCACGCACAATTCTTTGGTCACCGTCGCAGTATGAGGCAACAACTGGCTGACCCAGACGCCATCCTGATTGTTTTCGTGTTTGGTGAATTTGTATTTCGAAGGACAAATGGGTAAGCCGTTGGATTGATTCGACGACATTCCGGTCACTCGTTGCCCGTCACGAACCGAAGCTGGCAATTGTTCGTTGAACAAACTGGCCAATTTTGGCTTGTAATCCCACATATCCAAGTGACTGGGACCACCACTCATAAACAGATAGATGACGCGTTTCGCCTTAGCCTTGTGGTGCCTCCCTTCGTCTGACTGGGTTGCATTGCCCTGCCCCAACGCCGAATCGGCACCCATCAGATTCGCAAGTGCGGCGGTCCCAAGCCCTAAAGCGGCCCGGCCAAACAACTGCCTCCGAGTATCCAACAACTGGTATTCGCGAACTGGATTTCTACTATTCATAACTCAATTCGTTTCCCACAAAATTCTTGGATTCAAAACTATTTCAACCCGAAACTTAAAACCTTGCCCACGATTGGTATGAAATCGGCCCCTACTTGAAACCACCGACCAATCGGCTGGCAACCCGTTGACCATCAGTAAAGCAACAGCACCGCGTCGCTGGCCAAAACGGTCACCACCACTTGAGTCCACGCCGCAACCTCTGCTGGATCAAGCTCCGCATTTCTAGTCGCTTGCCCTGTCGCCAACAATGCTAAAGCATCCGGCTCAGCTTCGGCGTAACGCTGTTTCATTTGCTCCAGCAGACCCAGGCAAATCACCGTCTCCTTCGCACTAGGATCTCGAGAAGCCAGGCGTTTGAACAGGGTCACCAAACGAACCGATTCTTCACTTTCGGTTACCACTAAATTTTCGGCTAACGCACGCGCAAACTCGATCCGCTGCGTTTCATTCAACAGTGCCAACGACTGCAATGCAGTATTGGTACGCGACCGGCGGACGCAACTGGCTTCCCGACTAGGTGCGTCGAACAACGTCATCATCGGATGAGGACTCGTCCGCTTCCAATACACGTACAAACTTCGTCGATACAATTTGTTGCCGTTGTCCGGAACATACTGTTTGGTGTTGCTACCCGGATGGGCAAGTGCCAACCAAAGACCATCAGGCTGATAAGGCTTCACACCCTCGCCCCCCATTTCATCCACCATCAATCCACTTCCCCAAAGCGCGATGTCGCGAAGCACTTCTGCATCCAAGCGAAAACTGGGACCACGCGCGAACAAACGATTCTCTGGATCTTCCACATCGCCTCGCCTGGCTGACGATTGAGTGAAGGTCCGACTGGTCACCATCAACTTCAACATGTGCTTTAGGTTCCAACCACTACGCTGCAATTCCACCGCCAGCCAATCTAGTAGTTCAGGATGGGTGGACTGCTCACCTTGCAAACCAAACTCTTCAGGCGTCCGAACCAATCCCTCACCGAAAGTACGTTGCCATATTCGATTCACCAACACTCGCGACGTCAACGGCTGCTTGGGCGAGACCAACCACTGAGCCAAACCTAATCGATTTCGCGGAGCGCCTTCTGGAAATTCACCTGCCACCGAAATGACATCTCGCTCCAAAGGCTCGCCCAGCGGAAGGTCATACTCGCCTCGTTCCAAGACTTTTGTCACTCGAGGCTGTTCTAACTCGGCGGCAACCAAAGTGGTGGTCCATTGCGACTGCAGTTCAGTCGCCTGCGCCTGCAATGCCTTGGCCGCCTGCACCAAATCTTCAGTTCCTGGCGACAACCCTTCACTGGACCGCTTGACCCACAGATCCAGTCGCTGCTGGACACTTGCTGTCGACCATTGCTTTTCAAAATCAAGCAATTCTGGAGAAGCAGTGCCTGGCAACTCAGAATAAGACTTTGAAGTGCCTGGCACCTCAGAGGCTGCTTCAGCGGGTGAGGGTTTAGAAATTGCAAGAATGTCCTCCGCCTGAGCGGACCACTGGAGCTGTGCGGACTCTAACTCTCCCCAAGCTTGCCATTGCTGCTGATCGGCCGGAGCCTTGATCACGGGCGCGTATTGATATTGATTACCGTCCATTGCCCCTTCGGAAGTGCTATTGAAGAACGCCAGCAAACGATAGTACTCCTGGTGCGGAATTGGATCGTACTTGTGAGTGTGACAACGTGCGCACGTCAGCGACATGCCTAAGAATACCGTTCCGAAATTCTCTGTTCGATCAAAGTTATTTTTCGCCTGAAATTCAGCCGGAATCGCACCACCTTCCGATGTGGACGGATTCAAACGGACGAAGCCAGAAGCAACCTGCTGCGACAATGTCGGATTGGGCAACATATCGCCTGCCAACTGCCAAGTGATAAACTGATCCAGTGGCAAGCCTTCATTAAACGCCTTCACCACCCAATCGCGATAAGGATAAATGCCGCGGCGATTGTCCAAATGCAATCCGTGAGTGTCCCCGTAACGAACGGCATCTAACCAATAACGAGCCTGATGTTCGCCAAATTTTGGATCCGCCAGCAATTGATCCACCAAGTGCCCGTAGGCGACAGCATCGACCGAATCGTCCACCAAGAAACTCTGCAAAACTTCAGGTTCCGGCGGTAGCCCTGTTAGAATCAATGCCGCGCGCCGCGCCAGAGTCGATCGATCGGCATGCGGCGAAAATGTGACGCCTTGGGCCAGCATTTGATCTGCAATAAATCCATCGATCACCTGCGAACCCATCGCCTGGGGATTGGACTTTGGCAAAGTGGATACCGGCGGCACATAAGCCCAATGCTTCGCATATCGACCACCCTGATTGACCCAAAGCGACAGAATTTCACGCTCGGCATCAGACAACCCTCGTTCGGCATCCTCCGGTGGCATCGGATCGTCTTGCGAATGAATCCGAACCAGCAAACGACTCTTACCCGGCTGGGCAGGGTCGATCGCTTTGTAGTCACCCAAGTCTCGCGTGGCTGAATCGAAAGAATCCAGTCGCAATTCACTGACCGCTTCGGAATCAGGACCGTGACACACGAAACACTTGTCCGACAAGATCGGCAGGATCTGTTTGGCGAAGTCGATCGCGGGCTCAGGCTTTGCTTGCGGATCGGCATCTTGCTCAATAGCACTGGCTACCGCACTGGCTACCGAAACGTAAATCACGACCACCCAAACGAAACTCAATCCCAAAGCCCACTTCACCACCTGAGGCACGAACCGATGTTTATTATTCATGGATCCACTTTTAAGTATGACTAAACGTGAAAATCTAACTTCCAAACAACACCCGCCAACGAGTCCGCCTACGAGTCCGCCTACGAGTCCGCCACTTTAAACTGCCAGCCGCGTGGGAACTCCCGTCCGGCACTTACTGGGCAAAGCTTTTTTCGCAGGAGCACCCCTGGCCAGAACGCAAACCAATCCAACACATACAAAGCGAAAACACAGGCTACCCAATAAATTGATGCGGATACCATTGACGTGAGCGCAATCGGAGCAGACTTAGGCGGGCAGGACTTGGCAGGGGATTAGCGACCCTCTCGGTCACTCGGGCTTTCATTATGCTCCAGCCCCGTACCGATGGCAACGACAAACACGGATTAGCTGGCAAGGCTATGCCACGGGCCAGTTAAGTCAACCGGCGGAGTAAAATCGTAACGATTCGGACGCCACCCAGAGACACCGCTGCTGCTACCCTGAATTCGCATTACAAAGGAATCGCACGGACTTGCCGGGCAACCGGTCCATTGAATGTTACTTCAGTGGAATACCATCCAGCTTCTGACCATTTGTGTCCAAAATTTGAAAGTGATGAATGCCTGACTGCTTGCCATCAACATGCGTCCAAATCACTTTTTTGTCACGATTGACTTCGATTAACTTTGGCGCGTTAGGATCTTTTCGTCCACCCGCGTAGCTGGTGATCACCACGTTGCCATTAGGCAAAACTTGACACCCACACGGATCCTGCAGCCAGGGGCCTGGCAAGTCATCGTTGGTCAATTGCCAAACCACTTTTCCTCCAGCATCTAATTCAACGACCCGGTTTCCATTAGTCAAGCAGACCATCGTTCTTCCGTTGCCTTGACGAATGGCCGTAAATGGCCACGAATGAATTTTCCGCTCTGGGTCCCCTTCGACAGTCGTATCAAACGACAAAATCACCTTGCCGTCGGCCGAATATTGACGCACCGCAAAATCCAGCAAGTGCGGCACTAGGAAGGTTCCGTCCTGCAACTTTCGAGCCATCCGAGTTTGCATGTGGTGGTTTTCTTTTTGACAGTCCAGCGCAAAATCAGTGACTATCTTGCCTTGGCGATCTACCTCCAGCAGCCTTGGCAACGGTCCCGCTTCAGTAATCACAAAATTCCCATCCGCAGTGGGCTGCACCGAATTGACTTCACTTTGGCTGCCCTTCCAAATCACTTTTTCGGTACCGTCTGCTTTGACTTCGATCACCGAACCCCCAGGATACGAACTTGATTGGTTCACGGCCAAAATTATCGTTCCGTCAGGCTGCACGTATCCGTCCCGCGTTGACTGCGCAAAGGTCCAGGTTCGCTTGCCATCTTGATCCATAATGTAAGTTTCGCCACCACATGCCAAGAAGCTGTGCTTGACCGTTTGAGCCAAACCTAAATTTTCACAACTTAATAACAACACGATTGCAATCAAAAGTCGATACATTGAACCACATCCTCATGAAAAAACCAAACCACCACGACCTGCCTCCCGCACCCAGGATCATCATACCTGCAAAACGTCACCGCTGCTCGTTTATGCGGTAACGATCGTCTAAGATAGAGGCCAAGTGATCGAAAACAACGGCCCACCCGCAATTTTAAACCCCTTCGCTCAGTACCCGCCGAACACAAGAAAGCCGCGGGCACCCTCCTTACTCCCCAAAAGCTGGAATCCAATGACCCACCGACTCTTGCCCCATCGCCTACGTTTCACCTGTTTTTCATTACACACAATTGCACGTATTTATTTGCTATCTCTTGTTGTCATGTGTGTTACAGGATTCATAGCCGCAACGCCCGCTGGGGCTCTAGGCGACGACCCGAAAGACACCCAAGAACAAATCGCAGCCTTGCCGTTGCTTCCACCACCCAGCACAGGCGACTGGCTGGTAAAACCGACCGACCGAGTGTCCGGAATCTATCGAACCAACCAGCCCCAGGAAATCGTTTTGGACAACGGCCTGTTACGACGTTCGTTCTTGGTCGCTCCCAACTTAGCTTGCGTTGGCTTGCGGCAACTATCGAACGATCAATCGCTACTGCGGAGCATACGTCCAGAATGCCAAGTGACCCTTGGTGAACGAACTTACAACGTTGGCGGCTTGGTAGGCCAACCGGTCCAGAACTTCTTGCGACCGGGTTCTTACCAACAACTGGAAAATGACGAAACAGCTTTTCAATTTTCAGGATTTTCGACTGCCCCTATTCAAGCTCGCTTCCCTTGGAAACGCCGCCAGTCCTGGCTTTCAACACCGGTCGATTGGCCACCCAAGGGGATTCATGTCCAATTCAATTTTTCTGCACCGACCGCGAATAACGAACCGGAAATGTTTTCCACTTTGTGGGAAGATCGCTTTGAATCATTGGATCGCAACTGGGCGGTATCGACCAGCAAACGCCACCCGCAAACTTCCCTACAAAATGAGGGAAAAGCTGGCGAGATCTTCGCCTTGGAAAACACTTATGCCTTTGCAGAACGTGACTGGCAACCTGGTGCCACCGGCGTCGAACTGGAACTGAACCCGGGAACTGATCAATCGGCCAGCTGGGGCCCTGGCCTGGTGGTCGTGGGGTCCAAAGGCCTAGTCCGCCTGAACCTTCGCCCCGGCAAAAATGAGTTTGGTATCTTGGCCAATGGTCAAGAAAAAACAATCGCTGGCCTCGCGCCTAAACTACCTGTGCGGCTACGAATCGCCTTGTCCAAGAACCGTAACCAATTGAAACTGTCAGCGAAAGTTGCAGGCGAAGCATGGAAGCCGTTGGGCGAAACGGAAGTACCAGGCGACTTACAGTCGGTGCGGATCGGCAAGTTGTCCCAAGCGGCAGGTGCCGCTGATTTCCCAGACCAAACCGCCCAACCACAGCGATGCCGTCTGACGCATTTCCGCTTCCTAACCCCTGCAGTGCCGGACGCAACCACTGCCCAAAAATCGACTTTGGATGGCGTAACGATTGCCGTCCACTATCAAATGTACGACGGGATTCCTTTAATGGCCAAATGGTTCACTTTGGAAAATCGAAGCGGTAAAACGATTCATGTTTCGAAATTCACAAGCGAAATCTTAGCCTGCGTTGAAGCATCCAGCCAAGTGGAAGACGTCGCCGCACCCCTATTTCCTAATTTGCATATCGAGACCGACTACACGACCTGTGCCATGCACGGCAACAGTGCACAAGTAGATTCTGTTCACTGGGAAACGGATCCAACCTACAAAACCCAGGTCAATTACCTACTTCAGTCTCGCTGCCTGCTAAACTGCCGACCTGCCCTGGGCCCCGACGTGGATGTTTCCGATGGCGAGACCTTTGAATCGTTCCGAACTTGGATACTCGCTTTCGACGATCGCGACGAAACCCGACAAATGCTGGCGATCAATCAGATGTATCGAACCATCGCGCCGTGGGTTCTAGAAAATCCTTTGATTCACCACGTTCGCAGTGCCAATCCGGTTGCGGTTCGCAAAGCCATCGACGAGGCCGCTGAAGTGGGTTTCGAATTGGTGATCATGACTTTTGGCAGCGGATTTAATATTGAAAATGATTCGCCAGAATACCTTGAAGAGATTCGAGAACTGACCCAATACGCTCACCAGAAAAATGTTGCACTTGGTGGCTATTCACTGCTGGCCAGCCGGTCGGTCAGCCCTGATGCTGACGTGGTCAATCCCGAAACGGGCAGACCAGGAGGCTTCGCGAGGTTCGGCAACAGTCCGTGCTTGGAAAGCGAATGGGGGCAACAGTATTTCCAGAAACTCTATGCATTTTATCGAGCGACCGGCAGCGATGTCCTGGAACACGATGGTTCCTATCCTGGCGATTCGTGTGCATCGACCCAACACCCTGGACACCGCGGCTATGACGATTCACGTTGGCAACAGTGGAAACGCATCACTGAATTTTACAAGTGGTGCCGGAGTGAAGGCATTTATCTAAACGTTCCCGATTGGTACTTTCTAAATGGATCCAATAAAACCGGAATGGGTTATCGCGAAACCAATTGGTCATTGCCTCGTGAATTCCAGGAGATCATCGAGCGGCAAAATATCCACGATGGGACTCGCTACAAACTGCCCACCATGGGCTGGATGTTTGTGCCACTGACCGAATATCACGGCGGAGGTCCTGCGGCTACGATCGAACCACTTAGCGAACACCTGGATCATTATCGACAACGATTGCAAAACCTTTTGGGTGCTGGCGTCCAGGCATGCTTCCGAGGCCCTCGCCTATTTGACTCGCCCAAGACCAAGGCTTTGGTCCAATATTGGGTCGCTTTCTATAAACAGCACCGAGCGATTTTGGACAGTAGCTTGATTTCGCTGCGGCGCGCCGACGGACAAGATTGGGACGGTTGGTTGCACGTTAATCCGGCCCTGGAAACGCCCGCCCTGGCAATGATCTACAACCCGCTTGATGAACCCATTACGCGTCAGATCACGATTCCGTTGTATTATTCAGGCCTTAGTCATACCGCAACCTACCAAATCGAAGATGGCCCGCAACAAACCGTCGAAGTCGACCGAAAGGAACAGGCAAAAATCGAAGTGACCATCCCCGCCAAAAACGCCATCGCAATCGTATTTCAATCCAGCAAAGCACCTAAAGCCCGCCCCTAGCACATGCAATCAGGCCTAATACGATCCTAGCGGTTATCCAGGTTCTTTCGCTAGCACCGATCATATAAGCTTTTCGCTTCGAATCAGTCGATGAGAACATATCAACTGTACCGATGGAGCTGAAAAGATCATGCGACACCCAATTTCAAATCGAACATTGGTAAAGCCATTGGATTTTCTGTTGGCTGCCGGCCCTTTCCTGGGAAATGGGTGTGCTCTTTTCCGGGATAGCGGCTTGGGAGTAACCGATACAGCGGGCGTCATCAAAAGCGAAATTGATTCCCGGATCGGGCCGTCGATGCCATCTTCGCAACGTAAAGATCCGTACGGTTCGACGTTCTCCGACTCAAATCAGCAGCAGCCACTAAGCGTGGATACCGCGATTCAAACCGCGCTGACCAACAACGACGCCTTTCAAGCAACACTGGCTCAAATGGGAATGGCCGATGGCGATTATCTGCAATCTACCTTACTAACCAACCCGAACTTCGTAACCATGATCCCCCTGGGAGTGAAGCAATGGGAATGGACACTGTTTGTTCCCATCGAAGCGTTCTTGCTTCGACCTGAACGAATGGACTTGGCCAATAGCGACCGCCAACGAATCGCCAATCAATTGGTTCAAAACGGATTGACGTTGGTCCGCGACGTGACTGTCGCCTACACAAATTTGGCCCTGGCAACCACAACAGCGACCAAGCAAAACTTGCTTTCCCAGACGAAATAAAACCAAGGCCGGAAACCAGTTCGGGTGACTTAAACCCGTGCTGAAGCCAGCAATGGATTGAAGCGGTAATTTTCGACACCCAACCTCTAAACTGTCCTTAAGTTTACTTGTCGCAACATGACCGATCTTGCACGTAGCTCGTCGGTTGATTTGTATTTTGAATGCGAAAACAAGAACGGCAAATTGCGCCCTGGGCAACGCATCGGCATCCAACTTGCTTTTCGAGGAGAAGATCGTGGCATCACCGCGCCTAAGAAATCAATTATTTACGACATCTACGGCGGAACATGGGTTTACATTAAAACCGCTGACCATGTCTTTGAACGCCAGCGAGTCTTGATTCGATACATGATGGGTGATCGAGCGGTTCTAGCCGAAGGACCCATGGCAGGTACTCTGGTGGTCACCGACGGCGCGGCGGAATTGTTTGGCACCGAATTTGGATCTGGCAAATGAATTGGCTAATCCAAACGTCATTAAACTTGCGCGTGCTGGTGGTTGCTGCAGCGATTGCCTTAATCGTCTTTGGTGTTCGGTCATTGGAAAACGTTCCGCTAGACGTATTTCCTGAATTTGCCCCGCCCGTGGTGGAGATTCAAACCGAAGCGCCTGGCATTTCAACCGAAGAAGTTGAAAATCTAGTCACGATTCCGATTGAAAATTCGCTGACCGGAATCCCCTACGTCAAGACGGTACGCTCGAAATCCGTGCTTGGCTTGTCGTCCGTTCGCTTGATATTTATTCCCGGCACCGACCTACTGCTCGCTCGCAATTTAGTGCAGGAAAGACTTTCGACGGTTTCGGCAACGCTTCCTGCCACCGTGAGAACTCCGTTGATTTTGCCGCCCCTTTCTTCGCTTAGCCGCTGCTTGAAAATTGGCGTCTGGAAAGATCGCCCTGCAGACTTGATTGGCGAAAAAGACATTGCAGCGTTCGACAAACAAGCACAGATGGATCAGACCGTTTTAGCGCGGTGGACCATCCGGCCCAGGCTGATGGCGATTCCTGGTGTGGCCAACGTTGCCATCTGGGGCGAGAAGAACCCGCAACTACAAGTGATCGTAGACCCAGATCGTTTGCGAGCCAACAACGTCACCCTGGATCAAGTGTCCCAAACGGTGCGTGATGCCACCATCGCTGGATCGGGTGGTTTCATTGACACGGCCAACCAACGACTTGCCATTCGACAGATTCCGCCGATTTACAGCCCCGCAGAACTGGGCGAAATCGTTGTGACTTATCGCAACGGAGTTCCGCTGCAGATCCACGACATTGCGAGTGTTGTCATTGATCACGCGCCGCCCATTGGCGATGCCATTATTAATTCGCAACCGGGTTTGTTGTTGATCGTGGAAAAGCAACCATGGGCCAACACGTTGAACGTAACCCGGGGTGTGGAAGCGGCGATGACCCAGCTGAAACCTGCTCTGGGTGACATCCGATTTGACACTACCGTTTTCCGCCCTGCGACGTTCATTGAACGAGCCATCTCCAACCTGAGCCATTCGATGCTGTTTGGCTGTGGTTTGGTGATCGTGGTTCTATTTTTGTTCCTTGCCGAATGGCGATCTGCCTTGATCAGCGCAGTGGTGATTCCCATTTCCTTGCTGACTGCGATCATGCTGTTGTTTTGGCAAGGCGGCACGCTGAACACCATGGTTTTAGCTGGGTTAGTGATTGCCCTGGGGGAGGTTGTGGACGACGCAATTATTGACGTGGAGAATATCATTCGTCGATTGCGATTAAATTCTCAACTGCCAACACCCAAGAGCCCGTTCTCGGTTGTGCTGCTGGCCTCTTTAGAAGTCCGAAGTGCGGTGGTGTATGGAACGATGATTGTCGTTTTTGCTTTCCTGCCAGTGTTCTTTCTCGAAGGACTGGCGGGTTCGTTTTTTCAACCGCTAGCCAAGTCCTATATCTTGGCCATCCTGTCCTCGTTGGTGGTTGCGTTAACGTTAACACCTGCTTTGTCACTGTTGCTACTGCCCCAGGTGGCCGCCCGGCAACAAACAGACTCGGTTGTGGTCCGCTTGCTTAAATCACTTTATCGAACGCTGTTAACACCTATGTTACGGCTGAAGACACTGACGTTGACCGTCGCGGGCTTGACCTTTGCGGGACTTGCCTGCTTGCTTCCAATGCTTGGTCAGGAATTGATGCCCAACTTCAAGGAAACCGATTTCCTGATGCACTGGGTCGAGAAACCAGGCATCGGCATCGACGCGATGAATCGAATCACGGTTCGTGCCAGCGAAGAAATGATGGCCGTCAAAGGCGTACGCAATTTTGGTTCGCACATTGGCCGAGCCGAAGTGGCAGACGAAGTGGTTGGACCCAATTTCACCGAACTTTGGATTAGCATCGATGAAACCGCTGACTATGACAAAACCGTGGCACAGGTTCAGGAGATCGTCGATGGTTACCCAGGTTTGTATCGCGACCTGCTTACGTATTTGAAGGAACGAATCAAAG
>JBDNHU010000061.1:0-37050 GCA_041688615.1 Mariniblastus sp.
AGTTGTTTGTTTCTGTCGAAGCCAATTTTGCTTAGTGCCTGAAACACTTCATCCAAGGTTTTCTCGCCGAAATTGGTGATTCCTAACAATTCGTTAGGCGGCGTGTTCAACAGATCCTTGACCGTAAAAATGCCTTTTTCTTCCAGGCAATTGGTCGTGCGGACCGTCAAACCGATCTGAGCGGTACTGAGTTCGAGTTTCTGTTCCATGTCGCGTTGATGTTCTTCAGCTTCGCTTAATGGAATACGAGTGCGTGCCATCTTTGGAGTCCCTTCCTAAGGCGTTTTCGCCCCAGTCATCATGAAATGGTGGATAATTGAAGTACAGTTTCGCGTACTACGAATCAATCATTCGCAAGCAAAAAACGCGATCCGTCGGGTCGTAATTGCTAACTTCGCTTCACTTTGATTTTCGCTTCCCAGAACTCTTCTTCCCCTGCTGGCTCTGGGATGCCCAAAACGATTCCAAATGTTGCGCGAAAACATCGGCGGTTTTTGGACGTCGATCAACAACCAGTGATTTACGGTTGGACCAGGAATCGGACAGCAGGTGGTCGGACAATCAAGGAAGATATGATACTATAAACCATCTAACGACAATAAAAAATCATGGCACAAGAAACAATTGGTTTTGCTGCTAGCATTCAAGGTAAACAAGGGACCAGATGAACGCATCTGACTACGGTGACGACTTCTTTTCGCAAGCTGAGCAGACGGCTGACCTACTAGCGGGCTTGAACCCACAGCAACGTCGTGCCGCTGAGATTCTGGACGGCCCGCTCATGATTCTTGCCGGGCCGGGGTCAGGGAAGACTCGGGTGATCACGCATCGCGTTGCGAACATGATTCACAATGGCATTCGTGCCGATCAGATTGTTGCTTTGACATTCACGAACAAGGCGGCCGAAGAACTCAAGAATCGCATCGCCACTCTCGTGCCAGGCAGCTATGTTTGGGCAGGCACATTCCATCGGTTTTGTAGTCGTTTGTTGCGACAATACGCGCCGCTGGTTGGGTTGAGTGAAAATTTTTCGATCTTAGATATGGATGATGTTTCTCGCCTGTTGGCTAACGCGTGGGCAGTGGCAGATATTGCCGATGAGTTTGTATCTCGAAACGCTGTTCAAAGTGAAATCAGCCGAGCCAAAAACGCGATCGTGACAGCGGAAGAATATCAAGGGCGAGCTGGGAACGCGGTTGGCAAGGTTACCCAACAAGTTTATCCCATCTACCAACGCATGCTATTGGAATGTAATTCAGTTGACTTTGATGATCTGTTGATGTGGACTGCCATTATCTTGCAACAGAACGAAGAGTTGCGTCAGTCTCTGGATCAACGTTTCGCATACATCATGGTGGACGAATATCAGGATACCAACCTGGCCCAGTACGCGATTGTTCGCTCCCTCAGTAACGACTTGCCAAACCTGGCAATCACGGGCGATCCTGACCAATCGATCTACGGTTGGCGAGGGGCCAGTATCCAGAATATTCTTGGGTTTGAACAGGACTATCCAGCAGTTGAAGTCGTTCGCCTGGAACAAAATTATCGCAGCACCAAAGCGATTCTGAGCATAGCGGACCATTTGATCAGCAACAACAAACAGCGAAAGGCAAAGAAATTAATTTCGGACAGCGATCAAGGCGATCCAGTTCGATCGATGGTGTTTCCTTCACCTCAAGAGGAAGCGGACTTTATTGCCCGCGATGTTTCGCAATTGATTGCCGACGGAATCTGGGAACCGAAAGATATCGCCATTTTTTACCGGGCAAACTGGCTGTCTAGGAACTTGGAACATGCCTTCAACGGACTGGGTATTCCGTTTCAATTGGTCAATGGATTCGAATTTTATCAGCGGAAAGAGGTCAAAGATTTGATCGCTTATCTCCGCCTACTCAATAATCCCAGGAACGATTTGGCGTTGGAACGAGTGATCAATTCTCCGTCACGCAAAATTGGTAAGGTCACTTTGGATCGATTGAAAGCCAGTGCCAGTGGTAAGCGAATTAGTTTGCTAGAAGCATGCCGGATTTGTGGGTTGGATGGCAGTTTGCCGGCACGCTCAGCAACCTCGGTGGCGCGGTTTGTTTCGGAGATTGATCGATTGTCGGAATTGCAAACCAATAGCATTCAAGAGTATCTACAGTCGGTTTTGCAGGTGACCCACTACCGTGCCGTCTTGGTAGCTGAAGATACCGAACAAGCAATTGAACGCATTGCCAACGTGGATGAATTGATTTCAGCGGCTCGAGAATTTGATAACCAACATCCAGAGGATGGAGGTTTACAGGCGTATTTGGAAACCGCAGCGTTGGTAAGCGATACTGACAAGTTGGTGGATGGGGATCTTTCGCTAAAAATGATGACCATGCATGCAGCAAAGGGCTTAGAATTTCCTTGCGTCTACATTGTAGGATTGGAAGAAGGGATCTTGCCCCACGAACGCAGTCGTGAAAGCGCTGCTCAGATCGAAGAAGAACGGCGTTTATTTTTCGTTGGGATCACTCGTGCCGAAAGACAACTGACCTTGTGCCGTTGTGAAGGGCGAATGAAACGTGGGCAATTCTGGGTCAGTCCGCCAAGTAGTTTTCTGATGGAATTGCCAAGTGACGAATTAGATATTTATGATCGAAAACGAGGCTCCAAGCAAATTGCCGACTCGTACAATAATGATTTCTCGGTGGGTGAAGATTGGATCGATTCTGAATGTGGCGGCGCAACGATTTCAATAGACGATCATTCTTCACTAAGTAAACCGAGCCCCAAGAGTTCCAGTTTCGACGTACAGGCATTGGATGCCACCGACGTGGAATTGGATGAAAATCAGCGTGATCGTTCGCCCAAGAATTTCGCAAAGCCAACGGTCCCTAAGCCAAAGGGGAAGCTGGGAAGCATCGTTCCAAAAATTACCACAGCGGCCGCGATGTTTGGGATAGGCAGCAAGAAAGGACCCGCTGGCGCGGGTGACGGTTCGTCAGAATTTCGGTCAGGGATGATGGTTGAACATCCTGAATACGGCCCTGGAAAGATCACGTCCTTAAGTGGGGCCGGCGCCAAAGAAATGGCGACGGTTCAGTTTTACAGCGTCGGTGAGAAGAAATTTCGGGTGAAATTCAGCACTTTGAAGCCACTGGGATAGATGATGCAATGCCAAGTAAATCGCTGCACATGCCAGAGTGTCTAGTTGGCTAAAAGACGTGATTTTGGCAAAAGTCCGCTTAATTCGCGTCAATAATTCCAATTGTTGGTGATTTTGCGGTAATTTTTGGTCAACGAAGTTCCCGATTGTAGGCTAAAATATTCATGGCTGACTTTTTCGTTGGGGCGGAAGTTTCTAATTTCTAAAGGTCGGAACGGCGGGCCGTGATCGAATTGGGTCCAACCATTATTTTTTTGGTCCAACCATTATTTTTTGTGAAATCCTATGAGTGAACAAGCATCCGGTTCTGAAAAGCTTTACGGTAAATTGCTACCTAAAGGTGGCGGAGATCCAATTCCGATGTTGCGAAAGAAACTTCGGGTCGGACGTCGCGAAAGCTGCGACATCGTTTTGCCATATTCTAACATCTCGGGCCACCATTGCCTGTTAGAAATTGAAGAAGGCTATTGGTTTGTAAGGGACTTGAACAGCCGCAACGGTGTTAAAGTAAATGGTCAAAAAATATTGCCAGGATTAAAAAAGCGAATCGACCCGGGCAACGAAGTTTCGATCGCGAAGAACGAATATGTCTGTGATTACGACCCCTTGGATAATGGTGCTTATGGGACGCCGCCACAGGACGAACAGTTGGAAGCATTCTTCGAACGATCCTTGTTGGAACGAGCGGGATTGAAGAAGTCTCGCGGCTAATACGCCGCCCGAAAAATTTGATCAGGCTGGTTTGTAGAAGAGCTTCCTAGCTAAGGGCTTTGCTTTCTCTTGGATGTCGCTGGTCAACTGAAACAAAGAAAAGGCTGCCACTGTTTTCAGTGGCAGCCTTTTCTTATGATCAATTGTTCGATTTGTTATCGCATTTGACTGTCTTCTTATCGCAACCCGTCAAATCGGAGTAGCTGCGTTTGGCGAACCAGGGACAGCAAATTCTTGACCGACAACTTTTCGAATCGGGTTGTCCATCAGTGACAGTCGCAGCTTGGCGCTATTGCGATCGCCGATCCGCAATCACATCCATAGGATTCCATTTCGCCACCGTTCTGGCAATGCCCGCGACTCAGTGAATTGCAGCCTGTGGAGCGTCTTCCGCCAAATAGTTTGCAACCAGAACTACAATCGCGTTCCGACTGGCGACAACCATGTCCGTGACGACTGAAGCCGCTGAAAAAGTGACCGTCATTGCGAAAACAGCTGCTACGCGGCGTTCCAAAAATTCCTGAGCAACCACCACAGCCACTGCCGCAATCGCTATCGCACGAAATTGGACCTGGCAAACCGAAGGCTTGTGAACCACAACCGCAAGCCAGAGATTTCCCACAGCCGCCTAGACCTGGTAGTACGCCACCACCAGTATTGCAAGAAGGTGTCGCACAGGCTTGGCGTTCTTCACAGTAGCCGTCCCACAAACCTTGCTGCATCGCAGGGTTGCAGCTCATTCGATTTCTTAGTCTCGCGATGATCGAGGTATGTCCTGGGCGAACGCCACAACCGGTGTCACATGAATCGGTTACTACATACGACGGGCCGGCAGAGGAACAACCGGATCCATCATCCGCCAAAATTGGGGAAGCCGAGAACGCAAGGACAAGGGTTCCCAAAGCCACTAAGCCACTAAGCTTTTGTACCAAAAAAATTCTCATGACTAACACTCCACGACTTCCAAGATAGGTCCTGCCAAGAGCGCAAGAAAAGTTGCATTTGGCGGTCGATCAGTAGACCTTTGACCTGCTAGAGTTCGGCGATTATCAGTAGCGGCGAAAATAGAAAATTTAGACTCACAGTACTATTTGACAGAACGAGAAATGTTTGAACCGATTGCGAAAGTCGTGCCACCAATGACTGTGGCGAAGTCTAGATAAAGTTTGCCGAAAGTTCGCCGTTACAAATGCTAAAACCGTTACAAGTTGAGTGTGAGTCGATATTTGTGCACCGGTTTCTCGAGCCGATTTTCAACTACTTTAGCGTTTGAGCAGGATTAACTTGGCTTAGTTGGGGCGATGGTGAATAAACCGTGATCCGCCCATCCTGGGTTGCGATCGCCAACCGAAGCGGTGATATTTTCAGTCCGTAATCTAGCGAAATAATGTCGCTGTCGAATTCTAAACTTGACCTCAATTGACCTGCCAACGTGTATTCGACCATTTGCCCCCCGCTAGAGACGCAAATTAGTTCTTGGCTTGGGTCCTGAGGTGTCAACACAATTGCAACGCGATTCGATGTCGGTGCCGACGGAATTTGGAATCGCGATGGAGTGATTTTGTGGTCTTGGATTTGATACTTGTAGAACGATAACTTGCCTCCGTCGGACGTTTGATAGATCCAGGACACATTCGGTTGGTTCGAATGCACGGCTCCGATTAACTTGGAACTGTTGTTGGGCGAGTATTCAGTCGTTGCAATCGTGCGTACGTTGCCGTTAGGGAGCAAGCCCACCAAGTTCCCCTTGGCTGTGATGGCAAGTCCTATTCCACTGGCCGCTAGGTTCGGGTCCAGATGAGAAGTTAGTTGCAGTTTCACGGCATCAGCAACAGGCCATATTTGCACCGGTGCACGAGGTGAACCGTTGAAGTCAAAAGCGCAGATACAACCGTTGGATTGTGCCGTCGCCGCATTGCCACTCAAGCCCTGAGCAGCCACAAACAACAAAGCGCCTGGGTTTTGGTTTTCCGCGACATCGACTATTTGGGCGTCTACGATTTGCGAGTGGAGATTACTTGTTGAGTTGGAGGGAAGGGAATAGGTATGCAGTAAATCTCCTTGCTCGGACAGGCAATACAAATTGGCATCGCCAGGATTGTAGCCCAGAATGACAGACTGTCCGTGGCGCACGTGCGTTAGGAATTTGCTGACGCCGATCTTTTCAGGTAGGTTCAGTTGAATTGCGCCAAGAGAAACGCCTTGTTCGTCAAAGCGTTCAATTGTCCTGAAGCCGTCCAGCACCCACAATTGTTGCGATTGAGCAGCCTGCACCCACGAAATCTGCTGAGGAAAATTGCGTCGAGTTGACCAGTCCAACCGCCATTTTTTTGATGTGGGTAGCAATGGATCGTCGGCGCTCGCTTGACTGATTCTAAAAAGGCTGGGCGATTGAACACCCGTACCAACTAGTGTGAAATCAGTTGCTGAGGAGTCAGAAGCTGGATTGCGCGCAGTTGAATTGACAGAAACAGTGCCGCGAAGATCGTCATCTGAATGCTCCTTTTTTTGATAATAGGTGGCAGGCATTGAACTAAGGGTCGTCTTATTCAACGCCGCCAGATACCCTTGGAAGAAGTCTTGATAGTTGCGGGTCATTTCATTGGCGATGGACTGCCCGTTGGCAAGCCGAGAGAGAATGCCTTCAAGTGTCACGCCTAATTCATCCAGGTCGGCATCATTCACGTATTGGATGACGCCGTGACCGTCCCAGATGACTAACTTTGGATTGCCACTTAGACGCAATTTCGACCAGGTTTTCCAACCATCGACCGCTGCTGTTGCATTGGACTTGGTCCTGTTCCTGAAATATTCCGCAATTTGATCTGGCGACTGGTCGCTACTGGCCACGGGGGCAAGAACGAGTTCCGCATTTTGATGCGAGGTCGTTTTCGCAAACGTTTCGATCGTTGCTTGCCACTGCGGTAAGTCGTTTGAAAACGGAACAAACACAGCAGCAATAGGTCGTCCCAGGAAGTTGCTAAGTTTCCAAGGTGCGTTTGCGGTCGTAGAAAAGTTAATCTCGGGTGACGGTTGCCCAATCCAGGTCGATGGAAATGCTTCTGGGACTTTTACAAACTGACGGACTGCTTTTTGATTTTCCGAAATCTTGATCGATTCGGGAGCACGATAATTTTCGTTCGTTTGAATGTCGTTCAAATCGATGGACACTTGAAGGTCGCTGATGTTGGGAGTTTCCGCCAGTTGCGCGTCAAGCACTTGATTGGCCAAGACGATTCGACGTACCAAATACGATTCGGAATCAACCCAAAATTGAGTGCTTTGCCAGGAGTTTCCCGACTGTAAGATCGTGCACCGATGATCTCGCAAAATGGAATTTCCCGCATATTGTAATTGGCTGGTTGTCAAATATTCTGGGCCACAGCCAGCGGCCAGCAAGAGACTCAATTGTGGGCAATACAGCGAAGGCCAATCGTTTTTAGGTTGATTGATTGGGAAGTCCGTGGCGCCGCTAAGATAGACCTGTGCGATGGGATCAGAAAAGAAGTCTGAGAAGGCGTTTGGACCTTGTGAAACAATCTTGATTTGGTTGTCCATGTTGTTCGTGGCCAGTTCAAGGATTGAAGTCACCACGAAGCTTTTGTCCGCAATGGTCTTGGCGCGAAAGGCATCCGATTGCCAGCAACGACTGGATCGATCAAACGACAATCGCAAGGGTTGCGATTCGACGATCAGCTGGCCACCCATTCGATACTGCAAGTTGACTTCGGCTTGGTCACTATACGCGTCAAGTTTGGAATAGGTTTCCAATACTTGTTGCCAGAACAAAATGGGTGATTGGACAGGCGACGAGTTCGCTAAATTCTGATTGTTTGTAAGTGAACCGTTCGCATTGACTGATCGTTGATTTGCCGATGAATCAGCGGTATCCAAAGAATCAGTCGTTGGTGAATCGTTTGAGCCAGGGTTTTGGTTGAGGTTTGAAAATCGATTCGCGCTCTCCTGGCAAGCAGGAATTGCAACGACTGCCAGTAGCAAGATAGCCGTTAGACCGCCAAATTTGTTTTGCATGATATTGTCAATTTCGGTCCAGCCAAGGAGGATTGACCGGCAATGTTTGAGAAATGCTTTAGGAATGACACGACAATTCTGTCTGTGAAGTATCGGTTGGCTGGCTGATTGCGTATCACAAACATGCCAATGCAAAGCTTGACCATGATGATCCGCAAGAACGGAGGTGTTTTTTTGGTACAACAATCCTGACTTGTACGACCTGATTGAATCGTACCAATTGCCCAATTGCACCAAGTGGAGCAAAATAGAATTCTTACGCCACACCATGTTGGGCGTTGGACGTCGATTGGGGCGGCAAATTTAGCTTGGGTTATCAGTGTTTGCTTGTGGAAATTTGAAGGAAAGATGCGTCGTGTCGAAACGATACCCAACAAGAGAATTTTTGCCGATTGTTCAGCAGAACGAAAACGTGGTTGCAATTTTGGGCGAAATCTCTTTGCCGGAGAATTGGTCCCAACGCTTGGCCTCCGCCGTAAACAATCCACTGGGTTCGCCTCCGTTGCAAGAGCAGGTTTACCCTGGTGACACCGTTGCCATTGCGGTAGGTGCGGGAGTGCCCGAGGGCAACGAACTGGCCAAAGCAATCGTCTTGTTGTTAAAAGAACAAGGCGTGCGTCATGAAGACATCGTCATCGTTTCTACCGCAGAGGGGCTGGGAAATGAACGTGTGTCGGAACTGGTGCAGGAAAGTTCCTCGACTATCAAACCGCAGAATGATTCAGGCCAAGAGCTAGATAATTCAGGAGCGTCCGAAGACCCGTTATCCGTGCAGTGGGTGGTCCACGATCCAAACAGCACAGATTCGTTGACGATGGTTGGAGTCTCGCAGGAGGGTGAACCCATTTATGTTAACAGTCTGTTGGCAAAAGCCGATGTGGTGGTTCCGATTGTGTTGATGCAACAACTGGAACTCAAAGAAACCGAACAGGGTTTTCTGTATCCTCTACTTTCATCTACTCAGACGCAGCAGCGATTGACCGTGAATTCCAAAATCAAATTGCGCGAATCAGAAGAAGCCGAGCAACTGGTAAGCCCGTTCTTCATTGTTGGCGTGGTTCCGGCGCCCGGCAATTTCATCGGCGAAATTCTTGTCGGTACTCGTGAAAACGTCTTGCCTCACTCGGTCGAAAAAATGCGACAGCTTTGGTCAACCCGAGGGGAAGCTGAGTTTGCAACGGTCGTAGCCACAGTCGAAGGGCCGGCGGCAAGTTCAATGGAAAATCTGCATCGTTCTTTGGTTAACGCCACTTTGGTAGCGCGACAAAAGTGCCCGATTGTGATGATTGCGGATGCTGGCATTCATTCGCTTAGTAGTGCTGCGCAAAACGCTGACCAAGAATCCGTCGGTGAAGCAGACGACACGGGAAATGGATCCGATGACGCTGCGGATTCCGATCGGATGTCGTCATTTCAAGATGGAAAAAAATATCCATTGCCTGCCAGTGACAGCGGCGATTTATTGGATGAAGATTTGACTGAAGAAGAACGAGAGTACGCCGATGCCATGTTGTGGGCAGGCTTTGACCCGAATGCCACCGTCGTGGATCCAAGCGAAGACGAATCGGATTCAATGGATTCCGAATCGGCGGCTTCAAGTTCAGATTCGGATGAGGAAGATCAAGAGCAAGATGATGATCTAGATTCAGAATCCCTAACTGAATCGCGTGACTGGGACGACGCAGACGAATTTGAATGCACTGAAGGCGAATTCGAATTTGGCGGAAGCGATTGGTATCAAAGCCTGACGCCCGCGGAATTGAAGTCCAGCATTCGGCAGTTGTTGGAAGACTTGCGAAATACTCGCCCTGTCTATTTGGTGAGTGGGCTAAGTGCGACCGCAACCGAAGACTTGGGCTTTGGTTACTTGTCTAACGCGGATGAATTGGGACGACTACTAGAGCGAGGAGGCCGGGTTGGCTTGCTTCGAGATGCCTACCGATGGAACGTTCGTTGACGGTAGATCCTCGAGCCATTTTTCTTTGTTGTTTGTTTGAATATTTCCAGGTTGCCAATGTCAGAAATACTAGTTTCACCTGTTCATGACGTCCATTACTACAGTTTTGTGGGATCGGATTCGCGGAAGTTCTTGAATAATTTCTGCACAGCTAATTTATTGACTTTGCAATCCGAAGCGGCACAAGAGCTAATGATCCTGGACGCCAAAGGGCGAGTATTGGCCATTGGATACGCCTTTTTGAGTGAAAACGGAATCGGGCTTATTTGTTTTGGACAGTCCACGGTCAGTCTTGTCCAGCACTTGGACCGGTACATCATTATGGATGATGTTGTCCTGACAAAAATCGACAACGTGGCATTCTATTTTTCGTATGCCAAGCAGAGTTCGGATGTGGAGCCGGTTGGTGAGCGGGCGCTGCTCTTGGGGCAGTTCACCTCAGCGGACTTTGTTGGTAGACCATTGGCGTTTGAAACGTCGCTGGACGGCATTTTCTTTATGCTTAGCAACGATCATGATGACGCTTCTGACCAGGCGTTAGAAATTGCAATGAAAATGTTTGCTGGCCAGGCATCCAAGAGCCAGGCGGAAGTTGGAACCAATGAATTTCAACGTCGCCGAGTGAAGGCTCGTTTTCCCTTGGTTGGACAAGACACGACCGAAGCAACGTTGCCTCAAGAGTTGCAGCGGGATGGTCTGGCGATTAGCTTCAACAAGGGTTGCTACTTGGGACAAGAAACGGTCGCCAGATTGGACGCGATGGGGCACTTGAATTGGTGTCTAAGCCGAGTGGAATTGGATGCCGAGTTGCCCGATTCTATGCTTAATCGATCCGATGCCAAACTGATAACACCACTTCAGCTGATCGATGACCAACAGGCAATCGGGCAATTAACATCGGTTGTAGGGACTGACGCATTGGCTAGGGTTCGCGTTTCGGCAAAGAAGGCCACAACGGCGGAAAGCAAGTTTTTGGTTGCCGGTCAGGATGGCAAATCTATTCAAGTGACGGCCCGTCTGAAATGAAACAGCGAACGGTGAATGTCATACGGTGAATGTCATACGGTGAATGTCATACGGTGAATTGGGGGCGGATCTTAGGTCAAGCGGCGGCTGAATTTTGAAATAGTTCGGTGAAGGCTAGCGAACCCTCTCGCAATTCTTCAAGCGAGCCATCTTCGACAATTTTGCCGGTATCCATCACGATAATCCGATCGGCTAATTCTAAAGAACTGCTGCGATGGCTGATGATGATGGTGGTTCGATTCTTGATAAAGGGGCGTAGGCGATCATGGATCAACTGTTCATTATGGCCGTCCATTTGACTGGTCGCTTCGTCCAAAATCAATATTTTTGGTTCGTCAATAACAGCACGAGCCAAGGCCACTCGCTGTCTTTGCCCGGCCGATAGGTTCTTACCCATGTCACCCACTTGAGTTTGCAAACCGTCGGATATTCGATCTAGAAAATCCGTGACACCGGCCAGTTTTGCAGCGGCGTGAATTTCTAGAACCGTCGCGTTTCGTTTGCCATACGCGATATTTTGATAGATCGTTCCTTGGAAGAGCGCGGCTTCTTGCGTGACCCAAGCGAATTGCTGCCGCATCTTATGAGGATCTACTGAACGAATATCGATATCATCAATTTCGATTTTTCCAAAGTGAACATCGTAAAATCGGGCCAGCAACGAAATCAAAGTGCTCTTGCCGCAACCGTTACCGCCGACGATCGCCAAAGTCTGACCAAAAGGGATCTCCAGGGAAATCCCTTTGAGAACGGGCGTGTTTGCCTCGTAGGCAAAGCGAACATTTTCGAACCGGATACTCTTATGGTGAGCTGGCAAAAGCACAGGGTTCTCGGGAACGCCTACTGACGGAGGTCGATTGAATGTTTTCTTAAGAATGCTGCAAGCCTGGCCGCCTCGGACCAAAACATTGACAATCTCACTCATCTTTCGGGCAGGATCGCTGGCACCGCCAAGGAATACGAAAAACAGAACGACCGCATCCGCTGTAAGTGGTTCTTCGCTGATGGGAATCCCCAACAGGTGGGTTTGCTTGTTTAAAACCAAATAGCCGCCGGCCAAAACCGCGATCGCAAAGCTGATAACGCCAGCCATCTCAGTGGCAGGACGAATCAGCGAATCGTAAAGCGAAATGCGAAGCGAAATTCGGTACAGAGTCTTCGCATCCTTCTTAAAGCGAACTCGTTCGGTTTGTTCGCGGTTGAAGATCCGTACGGTCTTCATGCCATTGAAGGTTTCCATCAGCGTTTGGAAAACGGCCGACATTCCACCAATTTCGCGATTGACCGCCTTCTTCATGCGTTGTGAAAGCATGTAGACTATTAATCCGCTAAAGGGCATCAAGATCAGCGAAAGTAGTAGCAGCGGCCACGAGATAAACGCAGCGCACGCTAGGCATGTGATCATCTTCATGGGTTCGCGAAGAGCCCGCCCGTACAGCCCCATCAATCCGGCGCTGACCAATTGCATACTGTTGGAAAGATGCGTCATCAAGACGCTAGTGCCCATCTGTTCGACGCGGCGAGTGTCCATTTCCATCGCGCGCCGAAAATAGATACGTCGCATATCCATGACTGTGCGATTGGCGATTCGCGATACCAGCATCACACTAATCACCAGGAATACGCCCTTGAGAAGACTGGCGGCAATCAACCAGCAAATGACGATCTGCAAAGTGCCAAACGGCGTTGTGGGCACTCTTCCGTCAGCTGCTTGTCGCGTGAACTTATAGCATTTCAACCACCAAGCTTCCGAAGCTAACTTGTCGGTCAGATTTTTATAGTTTCGACTATTGACCAGGGTGACGGCTTGGACAGGGTCAGCGGCGGCTTTGGCGTCCATTTGGCGCACTTGTTCCCCCAGTTCCTGCTGGCGGTTGGCCGTGACTTGTACTTGCTTGTCCAACCACGTTTCAACCGTGTTGGCATCGTCGGAGAATACGATTTTGACAAAGGGCAAAACCGTCGCGATGCTGGCGCCAAATAGAATCGCAATCATCAGAGAACTGAAGATCGCGCCTATCAGGCTCCATTTGTAACGAAGTGAAAGTCGAATTGCGTCCCAAAAGTCATTCATTAAAGTTATTTTTAAGGTGGGTTGTGTTCGGACTGGGCAGCTTGCTGACGGTAGGGGATGCCATTGCAGTTTCGCATCGACCAGTACAATGCGACAATCTGCAGCCACAAGCCGGTACAAAGCAGTAAGTTGCAGTGGAAAGCCACTGGTACATTTATCGGTATTTGCATTGCATGACCATGCGGCTTTTAACGGTTTTAGGGTTTTGTGTCAAAAGCGGTTCTGTTTGGTGAAAATCAACGGAGGATGTGGTTAACATGGGTGGGCTGGCGAAAGCCAGTGGAGGCCTGATCCGCCATTGGCGTTAACATGAATGATCACCACGAATTTGAAATATTTGGTAGCGATAAACAAGGAACAAGAGTATGGATCGTCGAGGTTGGTTGAAGTCATTGGCAGCGGTTGGAATTGGCGGAAGTGTGTTTCAACGTGCGTTGGCTAGCGGTGCTCAAGACACGGCTGAGATTTCGGCAGAAATGATCAAGCAAGCACAATGGGTCGCAGGCGTAGAACTGACCGATGACGAGGTTGACGGCTTGGTCAGTTCGCTAAAACGCAAGCAATTGTCTTGGCAACAGATTAAGGAAATCAAAATCGATCCCAGCGAAGCGCCTACTGTTCATTTTCAACCGCTAACGGGGAGGCGAGTTAAGGATGAAAATGCAACAGGCATCGTCTTTACCGCGGATCGTATGGTGAGTCGCCCGGCGTCTGATGACGACTTAGCATTCATGAGTATTGACGAATTGGGTTCGCTGATTTTCAGTCGAAAAATTACGTCCGTTGAACTGACGAAAGTTTATTTACAGCGTCTGAAGAAATTTGATCCGTTGTTGAATTGTGTCGTGACGTTGACTGAAGACTTAGCGATGCAGCAAGCGAAACGAGCGGACAAAGAAATTTCCGAGGGCCGATACTTGGGGCCATTGCATGGGATTGCTTGGGGAGCGAAGGACTTGATTGCTGTCAAAGGGTACCCAACAACATGGGGTGCCCCTCAATTCAAACAGCAAATCATTGACCAAGAGGCTACCGTTTACCAGCGATTGACCGATGCGGGCGCCGTGCTAGTAGCAAAGCTTTCTTTGGGCGCATTGGCGATGGGCGACCAATGGTTTGAAGGCATGACCCGGAACCCTTGGGATCCCCAGCGAGGTTCTAGCGGATCATCGGCTGGCAGTGCTTCGGCCGTTGCTGCAGGGCTTGTTGGTTTTGCCATTGGAACAGAAACCCTAGGCAGTATCCTAAGTCCATCTCGGGTGTGTGGCACGGTGGGTTTGCGTCCGACATTTGGAGCCGTTAGTCGGGCCGGTTGCATGCCATTGTCTTGGACAATGGATAAAGTGGGGCCGATTACTCGGTATGTCCGCGACGCAGCCTATGTTTTTGCCGCAATTGTTGGCCAGGATGGAAAGGACGCTACGGTTGAGCACGCGAACTTTTCTTATCCCAAATCGATCGATCCGGCTCAAATCCGTATCGGCTACGTTGCCGACACCCGCCGAGGCGATGAAGAGCGAGAGGATCTAAAAATTCTTCGCGAATTAGGATACCAGTTGGTTGAAGTAAAATTGCCGACTCAATTGCCTGCTGGACCTTTGACCATGGTATTAGAAGTTGAGGGGGCAAGCGTCTTTGAACATTGGTTGAACCAAGCGGATACCGAAGGTTGGAATGCTTGGCCTGGAATCTTCCGCTCGGCTCAATTTGTGACTGCGGTTGACTATCTTCGTGCCCAAAGACTGCGCGGGCGTTTGATAAGGCAGATGGAAGAATTATTTGATCAAGTGGACCTGTTGGTCAACGCCAATGACCTAGTGATCACTAATTTAACAGGTCATCCATCGGCAACGTTTCCTTATCAATATGTTCAACGCCAAGGTAAGGAATACCCGCGACCTTGCGTGTTGACCGGTCGTTTGTTTGATGAAGGATTACTGTGCGCCGTAGCTTGGTCCATGCAGCAGCGTTTGGATACTTTGGGGAAACGCCCAACGATCGACAAGTTCCTGGACGAGCAAAACGCAGCACCTACGGAACCGGATACCAGCGAAATAAAGCCAGATTCCGAGGCAGCGAATCCTGATGCCGCCAAAACAGAGGGTGGGAAGCCTGAGGGTGGGAAGCCTGAGTCTGTGGGTGGAATCGCAGGATGAGTGACCAGGCGTTGGACGGCCAGCGATTCTTCCGTCGCTTGGGAGTTCTATGAGTGGATGAAACGAGAAATTAGTTCGGATCCAGGGAATCTTGATTGTCTACGAACTGACAACCGAATTGCAAGAGTCGAATGGCGGCTTCTACCTGCCGTTGGCTTCTGTTTTCTGTTGTCAGTTTCGCGGTCATCGTTTCGACTTCAAATTCCGAATCCATGCTGGGCTCTAGCAAGCGTTTGGCAATCGAAATATAAACCATTCCATCTTTAAGTGCGGCAACTCCAGGGCCCAGGTCGCCTGTGATCGCAATCGCAAGACTTGCTTCAGGCGTATTCTTCAACGCCGCAGATGCAATGGCGTTGCTGCATTCTGGACTTTCGGTGCTGAATTCGGAAATGAGTTGGGGGGAAACCCCCAACCAATTCTGTTTGGATGCCGAACGATAGACGACAAAGCTGCCGCAGAAATATTGACTCACCCCAGGAACTGAACCCATCGCCGCCGCGGCCATGCCGCACGTACAGCTTTCGGCAAAGACGATTCGCTGATTGGATCTAGCCAGGGTCGCATTGAATTGCGTTGCCCATGCGTGTAGTTCTTGGTTCATAGCTACAGCGCCTAAATTCAAGCCGTTTGGTAACTGGGTTCGGCCTTTTGGTTTAGGCGCTCCGTTTCGATGGATTTGAAGCGGACTCGGTGCGGCCTTCGGTAGACTCGGTGCGGAATTGGTTGATCGGCAAGATCCAATGGTCCGCAACATCCTGGGTGCGGTCTTGCTTGGGAATCTCTTGCGGCTTACCGTGGTTCAATTCCCAAAGTCGGCCTTGCTTGGCAAACGAATAGAAGGCGGCCAACATCGCTAATTGAACACCGATTTTTCCGTTGAGGAATCCAAACTGCAGTACGTATTCCCGAAAGAAGCGGAATGCTGGGCGAACTAATAGTTTAAAGTACGAAGTGTCAACGTTCTGTTCGTGCCACTGTTCGGCCTGGACCTGCGTATAACGATGGAATTTACGAAACAATTGATCGTAATCCCAAAATGTGTAGTGCAATAACTTCGATTTCAGCTTACCAATTTTGCCGGTGCTGACCATGACTTCGCCGTGATCGCTAGGGCCTTCATAACGACAGAGGTCGCGTTTAAATAAACGGATCACTTTGTCCGTGGCGGCGTCGCCATAGGGAACTGGGTGGCCCATGAAGTGATTGGCTCGGTAAATCCAATAGCCGTCGCAGGTGGGTTGCCGAGTCAATGTTTGCGTGACTTCGGTTCTTAATTCGGGTGTCAAACGCTCGTCCGCGTCAACCAATAAAATCCACTGATTGGACGCTTGAGGAATCGCCCAGTTCTTGAAATCTCCACTGGTGCGATACTCGCGTTCGATAATTCGAACTTTGCTGAATTCTCGAGCAATTTCAATAGTTCCGTCCGTGGAACCAGAGTCTGCAATAATGATCTCGTCGGCAATCGAGTGAAAACTCTCGATGCACAACCGGATATTATGGCGTTCGTCCTTGCAGGGGATAATTGCGGTTAGTTTATTGTCCATCAGCGTCAGAAAATCGCATCGTTGAAGGAAACGGGACTCCTAGTCAACGTCGACGGTACAAGGGGTCGAGCAAGTCGTCAATATCTGTCGCAGCGCGGGCACTGTAGGTTGCTAGCATTTAGTGCTTAACCGGCGGAAAAACAGTGCCAACAATCCAGTGTTGACTAGATAGCGTTAGGTAAGCTAGACAAACACCAAGGTAGGGGCGACCCGGCAGGTTGACCGCTTGCAGCGACTAAAATCTTGCTGTGACTAAGAGTCTGAAGCGGTATACTGTTCAACGAATTGGACGGCCCAAATGTTGATTTGTTCGGTCAACGCTTGCATTTCTGCTTCGACAATCGGCTTGAAGTGGTTTCGGTTCCAAGCTTCGCGATTGCGGATGGTTGCTTTGGTCGCTAGATCCACAACATAGTAATCAGACATTGGGCGAACGAAAATTTCAAAGCGACTGTATTCGTTTTTTCGCACCGTACGATTGAGCACAAGGTCGTCACGGAAGATCGCTGCTCCCCAGCCCTTGTCGCCAAATAGTGTTTCCGAATTAAAGCCGGGAAGTTGTTCGACGATCTGTGCAATTACCGTTTCGATGTAGGACGACAATTCCAATCGAAAATTGTTGTGCAGATTCTTCAGCTGTTCGGCCGTTAACTGAGTGTCGCCAACGGTGGGCTTTTTCGCTTCTTTGTTCTGGCCACGATTGATCGCATCATGTAGACGTTTTTGCAAATCCATTACGGTCGATCCAGAAGTTGTTGAGGCGGCAAAAGGTCGCTGAAGAACCCAGCTTAACACTTGTCTGACAAGATAATAGATTGAATCATCGACTTTGAAAAGTAATGACCGGCGCGAATTCGCCCGGGCAACCCATGTCTTGGTCTACTGATCGGAATCTTTGTCGGGCTGCTTTACGAATTGCATCAAGTCCGAAAAAGAACGCAAGGGTTCTTGGCCGCGAGCCATTTCTTCGGTGATCGGCTTGGGGGGGGTGACTGGGCCAGCATATCGTCGGCGGTTACTTTGGTTACCCGAGGCATTTGCCGAGCGGCCCTTTTGATAATGGGCAGCGTTTCTAGCCGATGAATGTCGGGGCCTTCCGTCTGAATCACCCCGATTTTTTTGGTTCGCGGCAACTTGTCCACCCTGTCCCCCGTGACCCTGTCCGCCGGTTCGAACGTTTTGACCGTTCCCGGATCCGCGGCGACCCTTGCTCTCAGATGAATGTTGGCCAGATCCACCGGGACCCTGAGCACTGGAATCGCCTTGCAGCATCGAATCTTGGCGGTCGCTGATTGCGTTGCCGGATTCGTTTGATTTTCCCGCTCTGGCTGGAGGTTTTGTCGATCGTTGGTGAACTTTCTTCGGTTTCGGCAAACTTGGGTCGATCGCCGTCAGTGAGACTCGCCGCCGTTTCGTATCAATTGTGGCAACCCAAACGTCCAGAACGTCACCGACGCAAAAATGTTCATGCGGGTCGCGGATATAATTTGAAGACAGATTACTAATGTGAACCAAGCCGCTTTCACCTAGGCCAATGTCGACAAAAACTCCGAAATCGACCACGTTGAGAACTTGGCCTTTCAAGTTCATGCCAACTGACAGATCTTCGATATCCAGAATTCCGCTGCGGAAAATTGGCGGTGGAAGGGATTCCCGAGGGTCTCGTCCGGGTCGGCACAGGGTCTTGATGATATCTTCCATCAGCATTTTACCGACGGAAAATTGCGACGCCATTTCCGTCGGGTCAATCGAATTTAGACGCTGCGCCAGTGAATTTGAAGCATTGGGCGTGCATTCAGAACCTTCGATCGGGCTGGCGTCACTGCAGTTAAGATCCTCAACTTTGCTTTGGATGTGATTCATTAATGCCTGCGCTGCAGGGTAACTTTCGGGATGAATCGCTGTTGCATCAAGCGGTTGATCACCATTGCGAATTCTTAGAAAACCCGCACATTGAATAAATGTTGCATTCCCCACACCGGGTACATTCTTCAATGCCTCACGATTCTTGAACGGGCCATTGGCTATTCTGTATTCGATTAAGCGACGAGCCGTTGGTTGATTCAGACCCGCGACATAGCTTAAGAGCGCCGGGCTGGCCGTGTTCACATCGACCCCGACGTAATTTACGCAAGATTCAACAATTGCATCTAACGAACTTTCTAAATGTTTTGATTTAACATCGTGTTGGTAAAGTCCGACGCCAATATTCGCGGGGTTGATCTTCACTAGTTCGCTAAGCGGATCTAATACCCGGCGGCCAATCGAAATCGCACTTCGGATCGTTGGGTCAGTCTCGGGAAATTCTTCGCGACCCGATTCACTGGTCGAGTAAATACTGGCGCCTGCTTCGTTGACGATCACATAGCGTAATTCAACACTCGAGAGCTGCTTGGAGATCAATTCAGACACCAGTAGTTCGGTTTCTCTGCAGCCGGTGCCATTTCCGATTGCGATGAGATTGATGTTGTGCTGAAGAACAAGTTGAACCAATCGTTGCCGAGAATTTTGGATCTTTTCCTTGTTCCCGACGATTGAAATGATATCGCTTTGAACGAAATTGCCAAATTCATCTAAGACCGCAGCCTTGCAGCCGCTCTTGAAGCCTGGGTCCAAGGCTAAAATTCGATACCCGCTGATCGGTGGTTGTAGCAACAGGCTGCGTAGGTTGGTTGAGAATACTTCGATCGCATGATTTTCAGCCTTCTCGGTCAATTCACGCCGAATTTCTCGTTCCAGTGATGGAACTAGAGATCGATTTAAAGCATCTTTGGCTGCTTCTTTCATCAGATCTACTTGCGCGTGCCCCGGGGGCAGCAACTCTTTTTCAGTAATCCGCCAAAGTGATTCTTCATCCAGTTGCAGTTTGACTTTTAACTGTTTAGCGCGTTCGCCGCGGTTGATTGCCAAGATCCTGTGCGGTGGAATTTTGGAAATCGCCTGCGCGAAATCGAAATAATCTTTAAACAGTTCGTCTTCACGTCGTCGTTTCTTTTTCTTCCGCTTCTTCTTGGCGGGCGCAGCAGTTTGTAAGGGATCCGATTCTGTGGTTGATTGAGAAATGGGGGCTGGCTTTACCGCTTCTGCCAAACTTGTTGGGGTTTCCAAGTTGCCGATTTCACCCGCCACTTGGTTGACCAAATTTTCATCTAGCAGTTGCGTGGGCTGCACCTGACTCGCATCTGACGCCTGGCCACTATCTAAAAGCTGACCAGTATCAAGAGTGTTCGGCAGGCCGCTAACACTCATAATTACAACGTCATTGAGTTTCCCGCTAACAACGTGACTTGGATCAGCAACGTGACTTGGATCAGCAGTTTCCACCATCTGGTCTGCCGTAAGCGGCAACACTGTCGAGATCGCAGTTGCTGTTTCTAAGGTCGCTGTTTCTAAGGTCGCTGTTTCTAAGGTCGCTGTTTCTGGCTTGGCTATCTCCGCGGTCCCAATGTTTTGGCTGGCGGCAGTTTCAGCTGAACCGATTGCGGGCGTCGTGTTCTGGGAATCACTTGTTGAGGCAACGGTTGTTGGGGCAACCGATTGGGCCGAAACCATGGTTCCAGACTTCCACGCCTGTTTGCGAAGTTTTCGCCGCAGCGCGATGCTTTCACAAAAGAATTCAGACAGCAAATGCCTCACGCCTTTAAGGACATCTTCTGCAGGGATTGGTTGGTCGGTAGGATCCAACGCATTTTGGACTTCATGATGAAATTCGTCCGCGGACAGCCCCTGAAGGTAGACCGCTTCGGCCAAAGGATGCAAGCCTAAACGTCGGGCTTGTTCGGCCAGCGTTGTTTTCTTTTGCTTGTACGGAAGATAGAGGTCTTCTAGATACTTAAGCGAGTAGCAACCGTCGATCTTTAGTTTAAGATCGTCAGTCAGTTTGCCCTGCCCTTCAATCGATTTAAGGACTACCGCTTTTCGTTCGGCTATGGATCGCAATTGAGCGACCTTGCTTTGAATCAAGCGTAACTGGGTTTCGTCCAATCCGCCGGTTGCATCTTTTCGATAGCGAGTAATAAATGGAACCGTATTGTCGTTGTCCAGCAACGAAATAGCGACTTGCACCTGTTCGGTGGGGAGTTCCATTTCAGACGCTATGCGTTCGATATCGTTAGCGTTTTCTATTTGCATGTAAAAGCGAAATCCAGGAGTGAAACGATAGCGAGTGCATCGAGCGAACGTGCAATTTGCTAATGGAAGTAGCGGTGTTGGAAGTAGCGGTGTTGGACGTAGCGGGGTTGGACGTAGCGGGGTTGGACGTAGCGGTGTTGGACGTAGCGGGGTTGGATGATGTTTGGAACGATGGCGAATTCAAAAGGAAATTAAGTCCAGTTTTATCCGTCCGGCATTCAATTCATCGGGATCTGAAGTGAATGATTCGTCGTAGCGATTATAAACGAGGAACACAAGTTTAACTAACGCATTCACACCGTTGGCTGGTTAACACTGTTGGCTGTTTAACATTGTTGGCTGTTTAACACCGTTGGCTGTTTAACACCGCTGTGGGGCAATTCAAACAGCCTTCAGGCAATTACCAAAGCATTGAGCCAAAACGCTGCTTTACGACGAATCCATTAAGTCTTTAGAGCTTAAAACAAGTCCACTACGGCAGCGGTCACTACGTTCTTGACTAAATCATAACGTAGTCTTCCACTGAATCTACTTGGTTTGGTGCATATTTGTCAAGGATTTCATCAATTTCAGCGGGAAAGTTCAACCGTTTGGGGGCTGTAATTCATCTTGCACTCTAAGCCAAACGATCGGTTCGGGATCAGGGGGGAAGTGAAATGGGTAGGATCGCGGGTTGCTTTGCCCGCAATCTTATTCCCCAATTCGGTAATGCGAAAACCAAAGCTCGCTAAATAGCAGTTTTCTGCGGCGAACCATTCGGTCAAAGTTAGGGGGTGTGTCAAGCGGGCGCCGAATCGTTTCAGCTTGTCGATTGTTGACTTCTTTTTAGGCAGCCAACGATCGTAACCCTATGGGACGTAAGGCGTTTGGGGCGACGGGTTACTATTCAAGTTTTCGGGCTGAATTTCGTGTTTTCAGTCCAGAAATCGTCCTTGATTCCTAAGCGTCTTGCCAGTTTGAGCTGCTGATTACTCTATATTTAGTGCTGACCCTAAAATGTCTGGTGTGTCCGTCAAAACCTTGTTTGGTTTGCTGGCCGAAGTGAAGGCAAAGGTACTCAATCAACGGTGCAATCGCTTTGTCGATACTCGGGATGCCTTGGATTTGTTTCGCCTCCAAGGCGCGGTTCACATCTGGACCCTGGCCCGATAATTCAGGGAAGAAGCACGCTTGGTGCTCGCGCGACTTTGATGAACGTTTGGTGGGCGATCGCTCGCAACTCAGGCACGGCCTCTCAAAACTATCTTGGGATTTCCAAGTTGGTTGCTCCAGAAGCTTGGCGAACTTCCGCCGCATCGCTGGTCTTTTCTTCGTTGTACATTTGGTTAATTGCTTGAGCGTGGGTGGAACTTTCGAAGTTAACGACATGGCTTTCATTGTTTTCCGCCATGATCATCCCGCAGACTCGCCAGCCATAACTACTCTCTTGCTTCAGCATCCAAGTCACTACAAACTTACCTTCTTCGCCTTCATCAGGATCGAAAACGTGGCAATCAACATACGCCAATTCTTCACGGTTGGTCGCATATTTGGCTTCGCCAATTACATACTGAGCGTTTTGCCCTGCCAGTGGTCCAAGTTCTAGGCCGCTTTCATGAATCACGATTCTGGACGCCAATGTCAACAATCGCTCGCAAGAGATGGTATCCCGATGATGCAACGTTCGAACGAAGGCTTCGCACACCTGGGCTGGTGAACTGCCCTGCGTGACCCCTGCTACATCTTCCTGATAGCCGAAAGGTTCTTGGGTCAATTGTTCAATCTGAACATCTGAGGCCGTCACCGATTGGGACGTTTGTTCTTCCTTGATCGGCGCTGCGTCCTGGGTCTTGGGAGTGCTAGGCGACACCGTCGCAGTTTCAGATTGGCAACCCACAAGCAAAACGCACACAACAGTAGGCAGGACCACCAGGCTGCGCTTAAAAAGGCCATTCTTGACAATGACAGTCACAGCTAGGCCAGTCACAGCTAGGCCAGTCACAGCTAGGCCAGTCACAGCTAGGCCAGTCACAGCTAGGTTGTCAAGCCAATTCAAGGCCTCTACCAACCGTTCGCTACATGTGAAATGACGGGGGGCGTCTTTGTTCAAGTGATTCACCGTGTGACTCCAGTAACCACGCAATATTTAGCATCGCGAGACTGACCAATGGATCGAAAAGAAAAATCGTCGACTCTTCGAATGAGAATTGTTGCTTTGCCCTTAATCGAGGGCCTTGCAACGGTTGAAGAGTCGCAATTCTGGAAGATAACGTCAAGGTGAATTCTAAGACTTGTATTCGTGGGCTGGGCTTAGTCGCCGTCAAGGCTTGAGGTACAGCTTAGCAAGGGAAGTCGATTTGAAGGTTACGTTGATTCGGAATCCAGGTCGTGACCGTGTCTGGAAAGTCCAGCTTTGATTCGTTCGATCGTGTTATCGGATAGTTTTTTGTGGGCATTCCAGGTCGCCAACGCTGTGATGGCGGTGACAGGTCCGCCGGCAGCAAATCCCATCAACGCTGCGCTGACTTTTCCGACTCCGCTAACCCAACGTTTTGCCCATCGCTTTGAACGCATCGATTTCGAATCGGTTAGCGAAGCGTCTGGGCTGGAGGTTTGCGACTGCCAGGATTGGGCTGGGGGTGTCGCGTTGAAGACTTGTTGGGACAGCCAAGATGCCATTTGTTCCGAGGCGTCGGCAACCAGCACCCACGGATTTAGCAAGCGGCTGTGAACGGCAAATTGATCTGCCTTTGAGAAAATCCCGCAAACTTGAATTAAGTGGCGAAGTCGGGGGTCTTGAATGTCTAGCGTCTCCAAGTTTCGCTGTAATTGGTTTTGCTGCAATGTCTTGGGCGCGCGATTGCGATTGGTTTGGCACCAATCAACGAATCGCTCGCTGTCATTGTTGAAGCGATGGGTTTGCTGCAGCGTCAATTGTTGCCGAGCCCGAGCGACCACTTCTTCGACAGAAAAGTCGGAGGCGACCGGAGATTGGACGAGTAAATGGTGTCGCTGGAAGCTTGGGGGCGCATTGTCCGAGAGAAAAGCGTCTTTGGACTGTTGGACAATTCGAAAACAACCTGGGGTCACTTCGCACAAAAAGACCACGGATTCCGGTTCGGATCCTTTGGCGTCGGCGGTTGGTCGAGCGTTATCCGTAACCAAAGCGTGCTTCCACTGTCCCTGGTAGAAGACCTTAAGATGATCAGCAATCGCCAATGAAGGGTTCCTGTCGCGGGTAAACTGACCATTGATTTACAGTCAGAGTTTTCCGGCTGGAAATGACCGGTTTCACCAAGACTTTCTTACCCGAGGCGATAAAAGCAAGTCAATTGTCGGCGGTTTCTCGTGTGCAACCGGATAAACCGTGGGGTACTCAACACAAAAGTCCGCCTTCGAAATCAAGTTCAAAGGCGGACTTAGTGGTGTCTAGAGTTGTTTGAGGACAATCGCCCTGCAAGTTGCAGCTGGATTGAATTACTTCAGATTCTTCGCCTGGTTACTCGCCACTTGGTCATCATTGAAAACAAGCGTCTGAGCCATCATCTGGTCCGCGTTGCCCAAGGCAGGCAAGAAGCTTGAGTCGGTGGTGAAAACCATTTGTGCGCGTCGACCATCGCTGGTGGTGATGTAGTAGTAGATCCAAGTTAGATCCACCCCGGCCTCTTTTCCAGTGGCTTGGACGCGAAGGATCTCCGCCCCATTGATTCCTTGCAGTTTCTGTTGAGAATCGATACTGATGTCGTTGTCCGCCAGCGATTCGCCAACTTTCTCGACAAATTCGTTCAGCGATACGCTTTCAGTTGCCTTGGTCGCAGGCAGCAGCAAATTACACTGCGTCAGCGGTTCGCCGCTGGAGATCATTCGCCAGATAATGGCTCCTTTTTGATCCAGCAGTAAATGCCACTGGTTACCGTGTTGCAGCTGGATCATGTTGGTGTCGGAATTGAACGACAGGATCGCTGCGGATTCCGGTAATTCCAGGTGTTTCTTGATTGTCGAGTTGGAAATGGGTGTTCCGACTTCACTTTCGTCAATCTTCAATTTGGTGGTTGCCTGGAAAGCAGGGGTGACCGTTCCCTTGGCCCGTTGTTCAAAATAGGAGGCTCGCAACTGAGTAAACTTGCCGGTGGCAAAAATGGCTCGAATCGAGGAGTTCAGGCGAAAGTTGGTTTTGACATCCAAATTTCGTCCCTCAACGTCGCCCGAGATTTTTAGAACCGCTTGACTGTCATTTGCCTTCTCGGTTTCACATACTAGCGTCGTTGCAGTAACTTCCTCCAGGCAAAATAGTTTTTTCGCAAGTTCTGCGGAGATTGCAACTTTCTCGCCGACCTGCAGCTTTGTTTTCCCAGCGAATACTTGTGTCGCTAACTCGTCTAGCCAGATAGGGCTAAGCGGAACTTGCAGCAAGCTAATCTGCTTCTCGGAGAGCTGAGTCTCTGCCGAACGAAATTCAAGTCGTCCGGAATCGACCGATTCGGGAAAGGCAATCAGTTCCAATGGCGTTTTCCCCAGGGAAACGGTTTCTGCTTCCAAGGCCCCAAACTTCTTGACCAAGTCACCCTGCTGGTAGCGGCGGCTGGCTAGTCGGATTGCGTCGCGGACAATCAGTCGCTCGGCGTACTTTTGTTTGCATGTCACGGTGAACGGAACTTGCTTTGGGTCTTCCGCACTTCCAAGGAAGACTAGGCCCTCGGACTGGATATCAATCGAGTAGGCTAAGGTTTCGGAAATCTCTGGTACCAGTGCGATTCCCCACCCAATGGAGCCTGTTCCCGCCTGAGCCGAACGGCCAAGTGAAGGCAACAGAGTGCAGCTTGCTGCGGCCGTTCCGAAATTGAGTAGCCAATTGCGACGTGTAACGGTTGTATCCATCTTGGGTTCTTTCTGGATTTAATGTTCGCTTAGCGTGGGAATCGGCATCAGACGCTAAAGGGCTTCAGCCAGGGGTTACTGGCGATTTTGGTAGTTCGAGGGTTCTTGCCCAGAATGATCAGTCAATGGAAACTTGCGATCACTGCGGGCAATGTCGCATCGTTTGCGGGGTGGCATTGAACATATTCTGGGGCGAAGGCAATCTCAGAAGGTTCCGGCATTCGCTTTAGATTGATGCTTGGTCGCTACCAATCAGATCGACCAGCAGCAACGACTCTATCCACAGTTTTTTTGGCGAATCAATTTCCTTCGTCTAATGTCGCGAACTAGATATCGATGTACGAAGCCAACGCGGAGATTGTTTGCCAGCTTGTGTACGGCCAAATCAAATCCAATGGAAACTTGTCCTGACAGACTGGTAGATCAAGCTTGGCGTTTATCGGGGAAGTGGAATCGTTAAGAAGTTTTTATAGAATTTCAACATTGTGGGCGGAAATTGAAAACATATTGCTGTCAGATAGCGTCTTATAGATGAGTGGTTTAGTTTCGGGTTGCGTCCGGTGTACCAACCTGTGAGCGACGGGCATATGAACGAGCCAAAGGCAGGCGGGCGTCGTTCGTAAAGTAAGGCTTGGCTGGAATGCTGACAAATAGTACGCGGATCAAGAATTGCGCCGGGAAGGCAAGCTTGGTGGCTTTGGGAGGGATGCGTTGTTTCGTAGCTCTGCGTTGTTTCGCATCTTTGCGTTGTTTGCGGGCTTGGTCAGGTCGCCGCAACATTGGTGGCGGTTTCCGCCATGGGTTTTGGTTTCCGGCGTGATAGGTTTTATCTGCTACAGTTGGGGTTTTAGGCTGCTGTCGCGGGGGTCTTATCTGCTGTCGCGGGGGTCTTATCTGCTGTCGCGGGGGGCGTCGAAGCGGCCTAATGAATTCAAACCGAAGAATCTGGTTCCAGCTATTGCGAACCAATTGAATTTGCAGAACGTAATTATTTTCGGTGACTCGATTTGATTCAAATTGTCGCAAACTTAGACGATTGGCCAGTATTTTCGAACAATGTTCTAAGCGAGCGGGAAAATATGCTAAGAAAAATCGGGGAAACGCCCTGTTTTCAAGGTTTTTTGGGTTAGATAGAAACGGTCGGGCTGATTGGCCCGGATTTTGCAATTAGTAGAAATTTGTAGTAGCAGCACGATGAATTGATCGTTGCATTGAATTATGAACTTCGGTTATCTAAAGGCAAGAGTCGTTAGTTTTGTTGTTTGGTATTGGAGTTAACGTCGTAAGGCGTTAATTCCGCCAAGCGACTAACCAATTGGTGCGAAAGTGATTCGCTTTCCAAACCGTGACAACGCTCGATTTTTAGGTGGACAGGAATTCTAGATTCAGTAGCGGTATCCACTACAAAGGCTGGGTTAGACGGAATGCGAGCATTAAGGTCGCATTCAAAATTGCCCGGGACGCATACGGATTCTTAGCTTTAGCAAGGTTCGTTTTCGTGCTCGTTTGGAGGTTACTTACCAAACTTACTTTAGGATTAGAAACATCAAACGGGTTTCGACCTTTGCGAAAAGGCAAACATCGTTGAACCTAACCGGTTGTTTTGGTTTCCAATTGTCTTGGAGGCTCACTTTCTAAAGTTGTTTTGTTTGAACCAAGCTGCTTTCCATTTCACAGGATTGTGAAGTTCGAGGGAATGAAGGCTGCCAAAGACTAGAAGCTGGGATTAAATGCTTCACGGAACAGTCAAAGGTAGTCAAGTCCGAAAGGTCAGACGATTATGCATCAAGAATACAACAGTCAATTATTACGAGACTTGCGTGACCAACGCGTCCAAGGTTCCAGCCAGCGACAGAAACTTGCTGACGCTCATCGGGCCGAGGATTTATTGCGTCAATTGGACGCGAATGAAAATTATTCCTTCGACTATATCACTTACCGCGTGACCGAAGTTCGAGACTTTCAGGCTCCTTTGGAAACGATGTTGGGTCGTCGTTGGCGTTCGGACCTGCACAACTATGTGGAAGACATGACTGATGCGGCGAATGTGACAGCGGAATCTGTGGGCCAACCGGTCCATACGGTCGATGAACTCAGTAAGATGTACAACGTTTCGTCCAAGACGATTTCGCGTTGGCGTCGGCAAGGTCTGGTTAGCCGCAAGTTTATTTTTGATGGTAAGCGAAAACGAGTTGGTTTTCTGCGAAGCAGTGTCGAAACGTTTGTTAAACAGAATCACGAGAAAGTCAAACGTGGCGAGCGGTTTAGTCAATTATCCGAGCGCGACCGTGAAGAAATCTTGGAATGTGCGCGACGCTTGGCCGCCGCCGGTGATTCGCCGTCGGAAGTAGCCAGGAAAATCGCCAATTCGTTAAGTCGAAGCGTTGAAACGATTCGGTACACGATCAAAGATTACGATCTTCGCTACACCGAAACCGCGATTTTTCCGGACAAAACAGGTCCGCTTAATCCAGAAATGAAACAGCGGATTGTTAGCGAACATCGCACCGGAAAGTCGGTGAATGTGCTGGCAAAACGCTACCGAAGGACTCAAGCAACGATTTATCGTGTGCTGAACGAAATGCGAGCCAACGAGATCATGCAACTGCCGTTAGATTTCATGGACAGCCTAGAGTTTTACGAAGAAAGTGCGGAGAAAGAAATCCTGACCGAAATGCCGGAACCCGAGACTCGTCAGCGACGGGTTAAGGCTCCAGCGGGAGTTCCCCACTATCTGGCTTCGCTGTACGACGTACCTATATTGACTCGCGAACAAGAGAATCACTTGTTCCGAAAATACAATTATTTGAAGTTTCGCGCCCGAACGCTTCGCGATCAAATGGACCCCGTGATGCCATCGGCCAAGCTGATGGATGAGATCGAAGATTGGTATGACCAAGCGGTCGCGATAAAGAATTTGATCGTGCAATCTAATCTTCGCTTGGTGGTATCAATTGCAAAGCGGCACCTGAAGTCGCAGGAGGATTTCTTCCAATTGATCAGCGATGGAAACATGTCGCTGATTAGGGCCGGTGAGAAGTTTGACTATACTCGGGGTAACAAGTTTAGCACTTATGCGACTTGGTCGATCATGAAGAATTTTGCCAGAACGATTCCGGAAGAATTCAAATATCGTGATCGTTTTCGGACGACCGGTGAGGAGGTCTTTCTGTCGACAGCGGACGCCCGCACCGATCGCTATCAATTGGAATCGGATCAAAAAATTCGCGAGCGTCAAGTTGGTTTGATTCTTCATCATTTGGATGATCGTGAACAGCAAATAATTATCCGCCGTTTCGGTTTGAATCATGAACACGAACCGCTTACGTTGCAAGAGGTTGGTTCGATCATGGGTGTGACCAAAGAACGAGTTCGTCAGATCGAAGCGCGGGCATTGTCCAAGCTGAAGGCGGCTGCCGAACAAGAGAGAATCGATTTGCCCGAAGCCTCATAGGCGTCTGGTCGGGACGGCAAGTTGCTTCAATGTGTTTCACAAAAGTGCGTATGCTGCCTCGTTAGGGGCCAGGCAAGTAAGCTAGGCAAGTAAGCTAGGTAAGTGGCGTGATTTGCTGAAGGTGACGTTTTCAAACGACTAAAATTTTAAACTACTTAGGTCAGGTCGACTGCGAGAGCAGCAGACCTGACCTTTTTTGTTTGTCTGGCCAAGGCAGAATTCGGTCAAGGTCAAGGTCAAGGTCAAGGTCAAGGTCAAGGTCAATGACTATGACGATAATTTAGATCAATGTTGTGCCAGCAAGGTTCCGCCGTTTCTGCACAGGGGTTAGGACTGGCGTTGGTTGATTCGCCAGAAACTCGAGCAGCGTGAATGGCGACGATTGAGCAGATTTTTTCATGAATTATGCCAAAACGACAATTTTCCTGCCGGAATTGTTTTGTTTTGATACACTCTTGCCTAGACCTAGTTGGTTTGATTGACATTGGATGTGTTACGCCTATATTGACCGCTTGGTTTTGCGATCAAGTTCGTAATCAGAACATAGGTTCCCCTAGATTAAGGATAGACAGAAGATGACATTTTGGATTGCGTGTGCATTGCTGGCAGTCGGGTTTGACGATGGTGTAAAAGTTGAATTTGTATCTGAAGGTGTGACTGCCAAGTCGGGTGGCTATAGTCCCGTTCGCGCGGAAATGGATCAAGAGGCCAGTATTGTAAAGCAGGCACCTGAAGGGCTTGAAAATCCAAGTTTTGGGAAGCTTGAAATCGGTGACAAGACTTGGGGATTTATTCTGGATCAGCCCGAAGAGAAGCCAGCCAAGTTGTACGTTGATTCCAATGCCGACGGTGACTTCACCAACGACCCAGAAGCAACTTGGGAACCAGGAGTTCCCGGCCAAGGTGCTGCATTCAGTGGAGATGCAAAGCTCGACTTGGGTGAGGGTAAAATGGGCAAGATTGCCATGTACCGGTTTGATCCAAACGATGAACGACGTGCCGCCCTAAAGAATACGATTTTGTATTACTCGGATTTTGGTTACGAGTACACGATCAACATCGAAGATAATGAATTCAAGACAACCGTATCTGGCGATTTGTCGGCTGGGCAGGCCTTGTGGTTGGATCGTGACAAGAATGGCAGCCGCAGTTCCAATTATGAATTGGTAACGGTGGGTGACGCATTTAACTTCACAGGAACCACCTTCGTTTTGGAGCTAGAGGAAGGTAAACTTGTGCTCGAGAAATCCAGCCAAGCTCTGCCACTGGCTCCAATGCCTCCGGATCTAACAGTTGGTAAGAAGACGCTGGAATTCACGGCGAATTTGCTGGATGGAAAAGAAGTTTCGTTTCCAAAGGACTACGCGGGTAAGGTTGTGATGTTGGACTTTTGGGCCACTTGGTGCGGCCCGTGCATCGGTGAATTACCCAACATGACCGAAGCTTATACCAACTGGCATGACAAAGGCTTTGAAATCTTGGGCGTAAGTTTCGACCAAGAGAACATGGAGGAAAAGCTTACTGAGTTCATGGAAGAAAAGGAAATCGTTTGGCCTCAGATTTATGAAGGCAAGGGTTGGGGAACGACGCTTGGAAAATTGCACGACGTTAGCGGAATCCCGTTTGTACTTCTAGTTGACGGCGACACCGGTGAAATTATTGGCACCTCGCGACAATTGCGAGGCAAAGGGCTTTCTGACTTTATTGGCGAAGCATTGGAAAAGAAAAACAATTCCACTGCATCGGTTGCCAAATAGTAGACGGCGATTTGGTTGAGAGGATTGAATAAGAATTCGATTCAATGGGTGAGCCAGGTTGATGACTGGGCCACCCATTTTTTGTTTCTTGCGATCATCGTTGGTCAGGTTCAATTGATTATTTACCTTCCTGCAGGGTGATTCCTGCACCAGCCAAACTGGCGCCCATGAAAGCCAGTCGCCATGTGTTTTGCCTTGCCGTCGTGGAGTGGCTGTCTTTCTTGGCACACGTTCATTTCAGTCTTAAGTCCTTTGGGCGTGCGATAGTTAGACCTGTGCCTGCAAAGCAGGTGGGCTAGTCAGCAGTGCCCTTTTTGAATGCAAGACAAACGTTAAGCTAATATCGCTACTGGAGTTTGTGGCTTGCGGTCGTTTCTGCGACATTTGAGTTGAAATTTGTGAAAGTAGCGTGAATAGACGTGTGATTAAGTCAGTTGTTTGGCACGAAGACCAGAAGCTTAGTTTGTTGGTTGACTTGCAGATTGTTGGCTTGTTTCGATATTATCTCTTTTGTGAGCGGCAATACTAATGAGTGACACCAATCCAGTTTGGATCGATGGGAAATGGTCAAAATCATCCGGCGTTGAAGTTTTTCTTGCGGTTGATCCAGCCACAGGGCTGGAAATCGCCGGCCAGTTTCCCAAAAGTGATTGGACCGATTGCGATCAGGCACTTGAGGCGGCGGCGCAGGCTTTTGAAACGTTGCAAGTCACTCCGCGAACCGTGATTTCAGACTTCTTAAAGAAGTATGCAGACTTAATTGAAGCCAATGCTGAAGCACTAGCAAAACAAGCGTCCCAAGAGAGTGCGTTACCGTTTGCGCCGCGATTGAAGGACGTGGAAATTCCCCGGACAAGTAATCAATTGCGTCTGGCTGCAACCGCCTGCATTGATGGCAGTTGGAGCCAACCGACGATCGATTCCGCTCTGAATATTCGCTCGGTTTTGAGCGCCTTGGGACCGGTTCTGGTAATTGGCCCCAACAACTTTCCGTTTGCTTTCAACGGAATGTCTGGCGGAGATTTTGCGGCGGCTTTGGCAGCGGGGAACCCTGTTATTGTCAAAGGGCATCCCAATCATCCCAATACCACCAAGATGTTAGCCGAATTGGCTTCCAATGCGATCCAGTCAACGGGTTTACCTCCGGCAACGGTTCAGTTGCTTTATCACATGTCGCCGGAATCTGGGCTAAGAATGATTGCCGACCGTCGACTGGCATCGGTGGCATTTACGGGAAGCAAGTCAGCCGGTTTGTCGATTAAAGAAACCTGCGACAAAGCTGGCAAGCCGGTTTACTTGGAGATGTCCAGTGTGAATCCCGTAGTCATTTTGCCGGGAGCAATTGAGGAACGTGGCGAGGCATTAGCGGAAGAATTTTCTGGTAGCTGCATGATGGGCGCTGGACAATTTTGCACGAATCCTGGTTTTGTGATTCTTTGTGCGTCGTCCAAAACCGAGGCGTTTATTGGTAATGTGGTTCAGCGATTTGGCGCAAGCCCAGGCGGAACGCTACTGGCGGCTAGTGTTCGAGATCACCTGGCGGCGTCAGTGACTTGTGTGCAGAAAGCAGGCGCCCAATTGTTGGTTGGCGGCAATGCCGTGGAGGACGGTGGTCGAATCGCATTCCAAAATACGGTGTTGCGAGTGTCCGGGACTGAGTTCCTAAATCACCCGGAGGCATTACAGACGGAGATGTTCGGTCCTGTATCAATGTTTGTGGTGGTGGAAGATCTACTTGAAGCACAGGCGGTGATCGCTCAGTTGGAGGGTAATCTGACTGGAACCATCTACACGTCAACGGATGACCGTGATGATTCGGCTTACCAACAAATGGTCCGCCCGCTGCGTCAAAAAGTTGGCCGGTTGCTCAACAATAAGATGCCAACAGGCGTCGCGGTCTCGTTGGCGATGAACCACGGTGGCCCCTATCCAAGTACAGGACATCCAGGGTTCACCGCGGTTGGGATTCCAGCGTCGATGAAACGGTTTGGTGCATTGCAGTGTTATGACAATGTTCGAACTAATCGGCTGCCTGAAATATTGCAGGATCAAAATCCAGCCGGTTTGGCTTGGCGTCTGATTGATGGGCAGTGGACTCAGGGCGACGTAATATCGGCAAAGGCGTGATGCTGACGGAGTGCGAAAAAACTGTCTTTTGTCAGTTTTTCGCAGGACTGGGCGGACGATACTCGGTAAACCGCACGATACTTAGTAAACCGCTCGATACTTGGTAAACCGCTCGATACTTGGTAAACCGCTCGATACTTGGTAACCGCTCGGGGACTTAGGCAAATTTATACGTCCATCGGCGATTCGATTGAATCGCTGATCGTTTGGATCAGTTTTAACCTAGAATGAATTGATGATGGGAACTGGAAGTCGCACGGTCGTAGTCGGTGGCGGGGTTATTGGGGCGATGTGTGCCTGGTACCTAAGCAAAAGCGGCCATCAAGTAACGGTAGTGGATGCCGGGCGGTTTGGCGCGGCTTGTTCCCACGGAAACTGTGGTTACGTTTGCCCAAGTCATGTGTTGCCTTTGACAGCGCCGGGAGTGATTCCCAAGACGCTCAAGGCATTGTTGACGCCCAATTCCCCTTTTTCGATTCGTCCGAGACTGTCGCTGGATTTGTGGCGGTGGCTTTTGAATTTTGCTTACCGTTGCAATCAGACGGCGATGCTTGACGCGGCGATCACTCGGAATCAACTACTTCAATCTTCCATGCAATTGTATCAGCAGTTGATTGAGGAAGAATCGATTGATTGTCAGTGGCAGCGTCGCGGTTTGTTATTTGTGTACAAATCGAAAAGGGAGTTCGATGAATACGGGCATACCAACGAATTGTTAGAAAGTCGGTTTGGTGTTTCGGCGACCCCATATAAGGGTGATGCGCTGAATGTACTGGAACCCGCTTTGAAGCCCGGACTAGCGGGTGGTTGGCACTATGAGTCTGATTGCCACTTGCGGCCTGATCAATTGATGGCGCAACTGCGTCAAAAATTGATGGATCGTGGTGTTCAAATTATTGAAAACGCTAATGTGAGCGGCTTCGTTAAAGAGAATGGAACCGCTCGCGCGATCGATACTGAGCAAGGTCGGATCGAAGGCGACACCTTTGTTGTGGCAACCGGCGCGCTGACTCCGTTTTTGAATCACCACCTGGGTGTGAATGTACCAATTCAGCCGGGAAAGGGTTACTCCGTCACGACTACCAAGCCGACGGTGGTTCCCAAGATTCCAATGATTTTGGAAGAACATTCGGTGGCGGTTACGCCGTTTGCCGACGGTTATCGAATCGGTTCGACGATGGAATTTGCAGGTTACGATCGATCAATCAATCAACGCCGAGTTAACCTGTTGCGAACCGGAGCAAAAGTCTATTTGAATCATCCCTACACTGAAGAAGTGACCGAGGTTTGGTACGGTTGGCGACCGATGACCTGGGATGGCAAGCCATTTATCGATCGGGCTCCCAATATGAATAATACTTGGGTTGCCGCTGGACATAATATGTTAGGGCTTTCGATGGCCACAGGTACTGGGAAGCTGGTCAGCGAACTGATCAACGGTGAAACGCCTCATCTCAATCCAAGGCCACTTGGCTTTGCGCGGCTGAAGAACTGGTCGACCTAGTAACAAGTCGACCTAGTAACGAGTCGGACGAGTAATGGGTCAGACGAGTCGTGCCTGTTGGCACGAATTTTCAGGAAACTCGTTTGATAAGATCGAAGCTAAGTTCCTTGAGAAAATTTAAGATCTAAAATTGTCCGCTCTCGGACCAGCTTAAGAGTCAATCTCCAGTCGTCGATTTTGGCAAGTCGATGTAGGCAAGTTCACGTAGTCAGAGTAACGAAAAAAGCCAGTGGGAACTAAGTTCCGACTGGCTTTTACTTTTTCAATTCGATATCAGAGTACCGTTTTGTACTGTTGTTGTCTTTCGCTGCAGCCTAATTGCTTTGCGACATGATCGCAGTTTGCAATTCACCAGTTTCCGCATTCACCTGTAAGGTAGCTTCGGCAAAGGATTCATCGGTTTCCCAAATGACTACTTTGGTCACCTGGATTTCGTAACCTGCGAAACCGCGGCACAGTTCAGGAGACACGATTTCCAATAGGTACTTGGCCATGCTTTCGGCAGTTGGATTGTATGGCATCGTGGACATTTTCATGGGAACGACTTGGCGCAACGCGTTGATCGCGTTTTCATCGTCTTCATGAACCAAAAAACCATGATCCCAGTTGTCGTCCAGCCAGCCTTTGAAAGCCGTTTTCAGCTGCGAAAAGTCGATGATACGCCCAACGTTATCGGGTTCACTTGCGGTCACATAAAAGTCGGCAACATAATTGTGGCCGTGAAAGAATTCGCATTTCCCACCATGGTTCATCAACCGATGGCCGGCGCAAAATTTGATTCTTCTCATGATTGTCATTGGCATTTGGATATTCCTTTATTCTTGTTGCAAGCAAGATCAACTTCTGATTGATTGATTGATTATTTTAGTTTTGGATTGTTGATGTGCCGGTCTTTGTCGCGTTTGGTCTTCTTGGCCAAATTCTTCTCTAACGCGGCGGTCAAATCGACACCTGTTTGATTCGCAAGGCAAATAAGTACGAACAGGACGTCAGCAAATTCGTCCCCTAGGTTCGCATTTTCCTCGCCTTTCTTAAAGCTTTGCTCGCCATAAGTCCGGCTTATAATTCGGGAAACCTCACCCACTTCTTCGACCAGTTGTGCCAAATTCGTAAGTTCGGAAAAGTACCGCACTCCGACAGTTTGAATCCACTGATCCACTTGTCTTTGAGCGTCACTTATCGAAATCGTACGGTCGCTTAAGAAGTCCAATTTGTCTACCTTGCTAGGCAATGAGGTTCGTCAGTTTCAGGGAAGTTCCTTTGGCTGGTGGACTAGGCTTACGGCCTTAAGCCACCTTCGACGCCACGCGTTGCAATCGCGACGGCGTCGTGCGGATGTAGACTTTCCATGTGTCGTGCTTCGATGCGGAAATCATGGGCCTCGGGCATTTCCATCAAAGCATCTTTCATCCGCCTAGCCGCATCTTCGCAGAACATTTGGTTCGCGCCATTCAATCGAGCAAACTCTTGTTCGTCTTGCCTTTTGACAACGGTCTGAACCGCAGTCTTCAACGCCGATTCAATTCGATCGATTAGACGTTCCACTGGGAATTGCCCGGCGGCCAAAGGGTCTTTCAACTGGATTTCAACGGTAGCGATACTGCGTTGACTATGCGGCGTAGCAATGCTTCCATTATCAATCAACCATTGGCTAATGTTTGAAACACTGACCCAACGATGAAACGCGAAGTCATCCTGGAACTTCCGCTCCAGCAGTTGTCGAGACAATGCCGCCGAACATGGGCAGGTGCTGCTGTAAACGACCTGAACTTCCAGGAACATCTTGCTAACGCATTGTCCTGTTGGGTTACCCAAGGTTACGCGACGGTCTTGAACCAATTTTATCGAAACCGGATAGTGGCGTGGTGCCGAAAAGTCACTTAGCAGTGCCGGGCGCCATGCTGGGTGACGATAAGAAATTTTCACTTCAGACTGGTTGCTGATGTCATTGTGTGTCGAAATAAATTCATCGCTAACTTGCTGCAGGACTGCTGGCGTTAACGACTGCTTGTCCATGGCTGCTGTCAGAGCCAAAAACAAGCGGGACATGTGAATGCCCTTAGTATTATTATCTTCCAAGCTGACATAAGCATCGGCAGTGGCGGGGACTCGCATTGGAATCTGATCAGGGCCGTCCAGCCTAATAATCAGTTCGATCCCAGACATTCCAACCCGATCCAAATGGCCAGAAATTTCGGGCGAATGTTCCGCCGCTACATCCGGCAAACGATCGGTGGCAAAGTAGGTCGCCAGACTACTTCCGCCGTTTTTTTGCGGGCTGGTGGTGGACGATGATGATGTCGAATAGCCGCCAGACTCAACTGGCGATTCCGAATGGCTCATTCTAGTTCCTTTTGGGAGATTTCCCGATTCACCGCGTTCAGATGATCGTCAACGTGACGAATCTAATCAAATGCAGTAAGTCGAGTGTGGGGCTCTCAAGTTTGAGGGTGAATGATCCGCTTACTTCACGCTGTCGAACATTAAGTTCGCGTAAAATAAAGGTCAAGTACTTAACTCAAGTGTTCGAAGCGGTAAGAACTGCAATCTGCAGCCAGGGATAACCGCTGTCGAA
>JBDNHU010000461.1:0-3411 GCA_041688615.1 Mariniblastus sp.
ACATGTCTTTCAGACGCACGGTGCTTCTTCTCTCTTCTCCGGCGGATTCTTCTTTCCGAACTTTAGCTGGTGGCAACCTTTAATAATTGATCATGCGCAACGCGGTAATCAGCGTGTTTGAAAATTCCAGAACCCACCACCATCCACTGGGCCCCCGCTTGGCTGCTTTGGCCGATTGTCTGGTCGTTAATACCACCGTCGATTTCTAGAATCAGGTCGGGATTGGCGGCGGTTGACTGACGTAGGTCGCTGAACTTGGCCAAGACGTCCGGGCGAAACGCCTGCCCGCCAAAGCCCGCTTGGACACTCATCACTAGCACTAGGTCGCACAGCGGAAGCACGCCTTCGATTTCGTTGACTTGAGTCTCTGGATTTAGAACAAGGCCCGCCCCGGCTCCCGAGTCGCGAATTTGTGTTAGCACTTCCGCGTGTTCGGTGGTGGCCTCGGCATGGAAGGTAATTACGTCCGCGCCCGCGTCACGAAAGGCGTGAATGTACTGTCCGGGGTTTGCGATCATTAGGTGTACGTCTAATGGTAGCGAAGTAACTTTACGTAAAGCGCTGACAATTGTCATGCCATACGAGATGTTGGGCACGAACACCCCGTCCATGACGTCCAGATGCAACGCCTTGAACCCAGCTTCCTCTAAGCGTTCTGCCTCACGTTGAAGATTAGCAAAATCACAAAGAAGCAGTGATGGCAGGATGATTGGATCGGGGCCACGAAGTTCCCCAAGACAGTTACGACCTTTACTCATTGCGAATCCCTTCAAAATGGTTGAACACGAAATGCCAAACGGACTTTGATCCAAGACGAAACCAATCGGGCTTCGAAAATTTCAACTAGGTTTTGCCGCGTAATGCCTCGACCCCAGAAGTCGAATTGACCTTGTCCCATCAGCTTGGCTTGGCTGGAATTCTCAGAATTAACTGAATTGGCGACGGCCGGGTATGTAATCCATTGTGCCTTCGAAACTGGTACCCGATAGAACGAAGATTGTGTAAAAAATGGCAACGGCTAAAAGGGCGGCGCCTATCAAAACAATACCAGCATAGACGACGTGTTTAAGTTCGTCCCAGTAGCGCGAGCAGATCGCAAGTTGGTATCCAGGTAAGTACTTGTAGTAGCTGTATTCTTCAGGGGTAATCGTTTTCTTAACAAGGCTTAGTGTCATAAGACGAATCAGAAACGCACTAAGGATTATCCCGATCGTCAAAACCAGCCCGGATGCCTTTGGGACACCTGCAGGGCCCATAATTCCAGCAGCCACGCCGCACAAAATCGGAATCAATCCAATCGTCAAGTAAATCTGGAGCGGCGTGACGTCACCCATTGAGAAACCACCTTCGCGTTCCTCTTCACGCGCTTCCGCCTCAACCTGTGCCATGTAGTCGTGCATTGACTGTTCTTGAGGCAATTGTTGGGCGTCGAAGTCAGCGGTGGTGACGTAAGTAAAGCCCGGTTCGAAAACCACGTGGTTGGCTAAAGGATGCTGGGCACCGGTCGGGCGACTATATTCCTGTTCAGGAAACAGTTGATTTTGGTTTCTTGGCAAAGGTTGCAATCCGTACTGCCGCATCAGTTGCTGCTGGCGACTATTTTTCTCCGAGCCGGCTGCGGCGTTCGATGCGGCAGTCGGGCGGCCGACTACCGCGTTGGGCGGCTTGTTTCCAGTGGTCGCAACACCGGCAGTGGCCAATTGTGGTTGCCCTGCAACCTTGAAAGCGGTTTGGCATACTTGGCACTTGACCTGCTTACCGGCAGCACTGTCGGCAACTTGGTACTTTTTGGCGCACTTGGGGCATTGGGCGACAATTGGCATCGAAGGGGAACCTGAAATCAAGGAATGCGGACGGAACACGGACGGAACACGAACGTCCTTATTCTGATTGACAGACGACCAGGATTAAAGAGGCGGCCGAGTTATTAGGGCTGTGAATTAGTACCAGTTCTGACGAATACGCCAATTTCAAGAGTTGTCGCGGTCAAAGATTCGCCGCGCAAAACCAAAATGTGTTCGTATTGGGTTCGCGTCCCAACGCCTTCGAGCGATTTCTGAGCAGGCCAGCGATGGTGCCTTTACACAGCTTCTGGCGGATGATACCGAGAATATTTTAAAACGATTAAGCTGCTGGTACGGCTGAAATTCAGGGCCGGATTTTCAATTTCAAAACAACATTACGCCCGTCGATTGCCGGGAATGCTGTGTTTGGACTCAACTAATTCCAATGAAATAGTGATGCGATCTGCGAAACTGGCGACCAGTTAGTGAGTCAGATTCGCCTTGATATGGCCAGGAAAAGCTGGTTTTGCTTGAATGTGGGCTTTTGTAAGACCACTTTGGACGATTAAGATAGAGCTCTAGTTGATATTGAGATTTATTCTCAATAAGAGTTGCCGGGCAATGGTGTATGCGGATATGATGGTAGGTGTAAGGCCTGTACTGCAACGGTTGTATGGGCACCGGAGTATTAGGGTAGCTAAACCCAAGAATCGAGTGTTTTGAATGTCAGATTTAGAACTTTCTCAATTATCGGTCGGACAACGTGGACAGATTACCTCGGTTGCAGGTACTGCGGGCGGGGTTTCGCGTTTGAACGAGATGGGTTTCCAATCGGGACGAACGGTTGAAATGGTCCAACGTGGCAGCACCTTCATTGTGCGATTGGATCAGTGCAAAATGTGCTTGCGTCCATGCGACATATGCATCCGAGTGCGACCGATCGAGTCCTAAACCTGGACCCCAGGGCCTTGCTGCCAGTCTAGCTTTTCCCTGGTTTGATTGACTCTGTCGACTCGCCCAAGCCCTGGATCTTTCTGCAGGTGGCAGGTTTTTGACAGGCAGGTTTTTGACAGGTAGGTTTTTGACAGGTAGGTTTTTGCCATCGGGCGAAATCGTGATCGTTGGCCCACTGGGTCTATCTGTTTCGTGTTGCTTCCTTTTAAAGTAGCGATTGGTCGGCGACCGACTTAGTCCATGGAAAATTCTTTGAAGAATCCGGCCCAGCAACCATCTGAATTGGTCAGCCAAGATCGGTCACCTCGAACGTTGACTGTAGCGTTAGTCGGCAATCCCAACACCGGCAAGTCCACTCTGTTTAACGCTTTAACGGGACTTCGCCAGCGGATCGGAAATTATCCGGGTGTCACCGTTGAGAAGAAGAACGGTAAGTTTTACGACCAAGAGATTACTTGGGACATCATCGATTTGCCCGGCACCTATAGCCTTGCGCCGCGTTCGCCAGATGAACGGGTGACGTTGGATGTTTTGTTAGGCCAAGTGTCGGGTGTGGAAGCGATTGATTTGGTGATCTGCGTGGTAGATGCTAGCAATTTGCGACGCAATCTTTATCTTGCGAGCCAGGTTTTGGAGCTGGGAATCCCGACGGTCCTTGCGTTGACCATGGTCG
>JBDNHU010000062.1:0-11522 GCA_041688615.1 Mariniblastus sp.
CGATCAACGTGCCATCTTCATCGCGAGTGATCCGCGAAATATCGGCGACCTTCAGTAACTCGTCGCTCGTTAGCGTGAACATGAACAGCGGGTGTGCCGGGTTTTGGTCGATGCGTAAGGCTCGCCGCTGGATTAATGTCGCCTTTGTATTCTTGACGCTAGCCATTGAGACTCTCCAAAACTTCGGTGTACAGCGACGCGAATCGCTTTTGCTCACAGGCCTTGTCATTGTCACGAAGCATCCGCAGAAGCGGCGTGTGGCGCAGCGAAGGTTCGATCTTCAGGTGTTGCAGAATGAACTTCTGTACTTCGTCGTCTGACATGGGTTGCCGATCGTACCTAGTAAGCGGCGGCTGCTCGTTGAGTAGTTTGCGATAGCGTTTGGTCAGGCTCGATGCGGTCGGGGGTTGGCGGGATTCACGTAGTATTTTGTGGGCCAAACGTGTATTGAGTGATCGACGCGCGCCACCCGTGGCGGCTTGCAGGCGAGCATCGCACGGTATGAGATTTCGATCGAGGCCGTCGAGCGATCGCGCACCCGAGCAGACTATCGAGAGCGAATCGGGATCGGCAAGGTTGTCGACGCCTTGTCGCAGATCGTCGGCAATCGCGGCGAGATAGTTTTCTGAAGCGACAACTAGAAGCGAACGCTTGGGGTAGGTTGCCATCAGCGCCGTCAGGCTACGTGGACGCTCTTTGAAGTGGGACTTCCAACCTGTCTCGGTTGCGTGCCACCAATTTTTGGCGGCTGTGCTCCTCGCTTCTTCGGGTAACGTCGCTGCAACCGAGTCGGGGTGGCTCTTCGAGAATGTTGCCGCGTAGGGTGCGATCTCATCGTCAAATCGAACCAGCCCGAAACCTGCCGAGCAAACCCAAATGTCGATGTCGAAGTACGAAGACTCGAATGAGCGGACGCTCGCCCAGTGATCTCCAGCGTACAGGTCCTTCACGGGAACGTGAGTTCGCCAATGTCGATTCGTGCGAGTGTGCCATTCCTGCATCCGTTCAGGCAGGCTGCCGGCGGGAACGTTGCGAAGCTGGCACTCGTCGGGGACGGGATATCGTTTGCCTTTGGTGCAGGTAACGACGACATTGACGACAGTCATTCGTACTCCCCACTGTAGGAGCAACCGCAAGTGCATGTCTCGCAGACGACCACTTTCGATAGCGGGTCCAGTCGAGGCTTCAGTCGAGGCTTCAGTCGAGGCTTCAGTTGTCGCCAAATCCAGATCGCGATGTTTTCGCTTGTTGGATTCTCCAGCCCTTCGATCTCATTGAGATAGTAATGGTCGAGGCGGTCCAAGATCGGCTTAAACGCTGACTTGATATCGGCAAAGTCAATGACCCAACCTAGCCGCTCGTCGAGAGGACCAGAAACGTGAAGCTCGACGCGAAACGAGTGACCGTGCAGCCGACCGCATTGATGCCCTTCGGGAACATGCGGCAAACGGTGAGCGGCTTCGAATCGAAATTCTTTGTAGAGGTCCATGAAATCAGCTCCCGCTTTACGGTAATCCGATCAATTTGTGCGTCTGCAAACTCAGTTCCCATTGCGGATGCTCCAAACAATACTGTGCCGCCAACTGAGTGTTCTCGTTTTGCGATGGTCCATCCATCGGCTGCAAGAAAAAACGATCGAACTCGAGTGATGCGAATCTGGCCGGATCAGCGCCGGCTTGCGGATACACCAACTTCAACTCGTGACCCTGCGTCAACACGAGCGGTGCGTTCGCTTTTGGGCTGACACATACCCAGTCCACTCCGTCTGGAGGCAATTTCGTTCCGTTCGTTTCGATCGCGACTGTAAATTCCAGTTCGTGCAACGCCTCGATAATTGCCGTGTCGAGTTGCAGCAGTGGTTCCCCGCCTGTGCAGACAACCAACTTATTACCAACCCAACCGCCGTCATCATTCTTAGGCCAGCATGCATCGACCGCTTTAGCAATTTCCGTCGCGGTCGCATAGACGCCGCCACGAGGCCCATCGGTGCCAATGAAGTTCGTGTCACAGAACTGGCAAACCGCTTTGTGCCGATCTTCCTCGCGCCCCGTCCACAGATTGCATCCGGTAAACCGTAAGAACACCGCAGGTCGACCAGCGTGTGCTCCTTCGCCTTGCAGCGTGAAGTAAATCTTCTTGATCGCGTAGCTCATTTGCAAACCATCTCCGATTCAACGTAGCAAGTTGGATCAGGCAATTCGTTCAGCTCGAAACCTTGCCGACGAAGGATGCACGCATCGCAACAACCACATGCCAAGCCCTCCGCAGTCGCTTCGTAGCAACTGATCGTTGAACCAAAATCAACTCCCAGTTCCGTTCCTGTGCGAATGATATCGGCTTTGGACTTGTCGATCAGTGGAGCATGTATGTTGACTGTGTGAACTCCGTCAACCGATCGTGCGGTCGCCAGTCGAGCCATTGCTTGGAACGCAGCAATGTACTCAAGGCGGCAATCGGGATAGCCGCTGTAGTCAAGTGCGTTGACGCCAATGAAGATGTCGCTCGCTTGCCGCACTTCTGCCAAAGCCAGCGAGTACGAAAGGAAGATGGTATTTCGAGCCGGCACGTAGGTCAGCGGAATTGCCGCATTCATTTCGTCGAGCGAGCGATTCTTCGGTACCGCAATTTCGTCCGTCAACGCAGAACCGCCGAACACTCGCAAGTTGATCTCAACGACGACATGTTCGACAACACCCACCCTGCTCGCTACGCGTTTTGCCGCCACAAGTTCCGAACGATGCCGCTGCCCGTAGGCGAACGACAACGCAGAAACGGCGAATCCCTGAGACCGAGCGATCGCCAGCGTCGTCGCGGAATCTGCTCCGCCGCTCAGTAGAACAACAGCATTCGGCATTTTGCTTCCCCAAGTCCATTGGTAACGATGATTGGAATCGTCCGCATCGCATGTGTTAGCAATCCATAAACTACATCAGCCCTGCAGTCTTCGTCAAGCCCTAACTGCATCAAAACGACACGGACTGTCTTTGCAGTTAATCGCAGAAGTGCTAAGATGCGGTAACGTCAGTTAATTCCTCAGTGTCACCGCAATCGTCAAAGTCCCCGCATAGGCAGATTGTCTGGTGTCCGTGTGACACGTTTGGACATCAACGGAAAACATGCCTAGAAAACACTGTGCATTCCACACAAGAATAAGGTGTCAAGTACCGTTAATCGTTTTCAAGTAGATGCCGGACGTACGGCAACAACCCACCTTAGCAGTTTATCGAGTTTTATGTTCAGTCGGCAGGTGCCAGGCATCGGTAGGAATGACCGAGGGCAGCTGGATACGCTGGATTGGGAATCGACTCAGATTGAAGATCGCAGCTATAACGCCAATGGGTTGTTGACTTCGATTGACCGAGCGTTTGAGGATGAAAGTCGAGTGTATGACGATGCGTCGCAGTTGACTTCGATCAGCAGTACCAACACCGGTTCGATGAGCTACACCTACGATGACAACAGTAACGTGTTGGGTGAAACGCTCAGCGGCGCGATGGCTCCTCAACCCCATTAGCGCGCCTGGCACTTGCATTGTCTCCGCACTTGCATTGTCTCCATGGCGTGTAAGCATCGTCACCGCGCGAGCAACAAAGGCTTCTTGCGAATGACTTTGGATAAGTATCTGGAGTTATTGGACTGGACAGGCCGTCAGATTCGGGAGGATAAATCGGGGAACTTTCCGCCGGGGTCGACTCCGATTTTGGAGCGATTGCAAATGAGCGGCCAGACGTGGGTGGACTGCGTGAAGAACTTTGGCCGCTGGTTCGGTTGGGCCGTCGGGAAAGAGCAAGCTTTGGTTCAAGAGCGTGACCGATCGGGCCTCCACCGAATGCAATCTCGCCCCCAAGCCACCGCCATCTTCGGCTAACGCTCACCGCGTCGAAGAATCTCCAAGGCTGGCGTTCACCTTGCTGAGCTGACATTCACAACAGCCCAACAGCTCAAGCGAGTTCTACCTCGCCAAGATATTTCTACGCGCCCAAGCAGCCAATTTCCGCTGCACACCCCCATCCCTCGCGACTTTCGCCCACAAAATCCAAGCAAACAGCCTCCAGCACCCCACCCGCCCTCAAAATCCAACCCAAATCCATCCCCACTAGCGCGCCTGGCACTTGTATCTGCGTGCCGACTTGCACGGCTGGGGCAGCATCAGATTTTCAGCGTGAGTTGAATACTCAGCTGAACTCTCCTCAGTCGCATCTGCGAACCGGACTAACGTCTGCAATCATGTGATTGCACCAGGTGTCTACAGACAGTGCTTAGCAAGCTGCAAGAAACTGCAAATTTCGAGGATCTGATGTTCTAGCACCAGACATCACCACTAGCGCGCCTGGCACTTGTATTGCTTGTATTGTGTTAAGCACTACTCTTGTATTAGCACTATTGAATACCCAGAGGAGCAAACTGGAGCGTCAGCACACAGATAATCTTTTTCATAATTAACTCACATTTCAATGGGGTTAAGAATCCGCCCGGGAAGTAAGAATCCGCCCGGATTTTAAAACGACATGATACTGCTCTCCAAATCGCTGTTTCAAGTAGGATTTCAAGAAAAAACAGATTTTCTTGATTTTGCGACAACTCGCTTGCTCCGTCACCGCATATCAGAACAATTTTAGGAGCGAGATTTAATAGGGTGGGTTTTAGTGCCTCCCACCGTACGGAGGCCCCCATGCCCGGAAACGAAACCGTGCAACTTTGGACACCGAGATTGCACTGTAACCGAGAGATTGCGGTGTAAGCGTGCACCCGAGCCAGGCGTGGTTTGGGATTAATTACGATGGTTTGGGATTGATTAGCTTTAGAGGAGTTGGCGGCGGGCGCGGTTTCAGTCGACGGCTTGCAAACGCTCGCCTTGCCGGTACGCTCGCCTTGCCGGTACGCTCGAATCGATTCAGGGCACTCCGCCGCCCAGGCCTAGGGGGGCTTAGGCGTGAGGGGGCTTAGGCGTGAGGGGGCTCAGGCGTGAGGGGGCTCAGGCGGACCAATTCGTTTCACCCGACAAGGGGCGAAGAAGGGCATCTTCAAGGTTAGCACTCGCGCCCAAGTCGTTCCGCAACGCAATGCCAATAATCTTTAGCAAGTTCGCCAATAATCTTTAGCAAGTTCGCCAATAATCGCTAGCAAGTTCGCCAATCCTTAATCGCTCCAAAAGCCGACCTGCACCCCATGTGACCGCCATCCACGGCAAGACCTCTTTTCGACAGTCCCGGCATCGTGCTACAGTGAAGTAGAAGTTTCGGTACCCCGAGGTATCGCTAAGGAACCGCAACTTGTATCTGAATAGGGCTGGCATCTGCGGCGGGCTGGCATCTGCGGCGGGCTAGAAAGAATCCAACAGCGAGGGGCGCGCGTTACTTGCTGTCAAGGCAGATTTAAAATGTTCTATGAAAACACGGTAATGAGCTCACCGTATTTCGAACATGCAGCCTCTGAAATGCAGTATCCCAAATGCTGCGAGTCAAAGTTGAACCATGATTTGCCGGGGTCCAACCGTACTGGCGATCACTTACCCTAAGATGGAATTTCCGTGTTCCAAAAGCAGTAAAGTCTTGAAAGCACCCAAACGTATTCAACCACTGATCGAAGACGGCCTGGTTGACGAAGTCGTTCGCTCGCTAATGAGCGGCAAAGAAGCCCAAGTTTTTCTTGTGCGTTGTGGCGAAGAGATTCGCTGCGCCAAGGTTTACAAAGACGTAGCCGACCGCAGCTTTAAAAAAGCGGTTCAGTATCAAGAGGGCCGTAAGACTCGAAATAGCCGACGACAGCGAGCGATGGGTAAGAAATCCAAATTCGGTCGCGAACAACAAGAGGTCGTTTGGCAAACGGCTGAAGTCGACGCGCTGTGCCTCTTGGCCAATGCAGGTGTTCGCGTTCCCAAAGCGTACGGACTGTTTGACGGCGTGTTGCTGATGGAATTGATCACCGGTGCCGACGGCCAGGTAGCACCGCGACTGAACGATATCAGTATGTCTGCGGAACAAGCAGTCAAGGATCATCGGACTGTGATGCATTTCGTCTTACGCATGCTGTGTGTCGGCTTGGTGCATGGCGACTTATCGGAATTCAATGTCTTGCAAGACGAAGATGGACCCGTGATTATTGACTTGCCGCAAGCAGTCAATGCCGCTGGAAACCAGAATGCGAAAAGTATGCTGCTGCGTGATGTTCAAAATATCCCGGACTACTATGCACAGTATGCACCCGAACTGGCGAACACACATTACGCCGAAGAAATCTGGGAACTGCACGAAAATGGCGAACTGAAACCTGATCTGAAATTGACTGGCAAGTTCGACTTCCCGACCCAAGCCGCCGACGTCAACTCGATTTTGCACTTGATTGATGTTGCCTACCAGGAGGAACAGGAACGCTTGTACCGGCTGAACCACGGTTAGCGTTGTTGTTGCCCGCGTTGTTGTTGCCCCGCATGCGGACCGATGGAAATAGGTTCGCCACCGATTTGCGACGAAAACGTTTGACTTCACTCATCGTTCCTGACCGGCGGACCTCAAATGAACCATGAACCTCCAGAATCCTTAGATCCGCATGACTGGGAGGCCTTCAAGCGGATCGGCCATCAAATGATCGATGACATGTTCGATCTGATGAAAAATTCCAGAGATCGAACAGCGTGGCAGAGCGTACCGGATTCAATTCACCAAGCCTTGGATCAACCCATTCCGTACTCGGGTTCGCCCATCCAGGACGTGTATCAGGACTTTCGTGACAACGTACTACCCTATCCAACGGGCAACCATCATCCCCGGTTCTTTGGGTGGGTCATGGGAAACGGCACGGCAACTGGGGCGATGGCAGACTTTCTGATCTCTGCCATGAATTGCCATGTTGCGGGCTATGATCAAGCCGCAACCATCGTCGAAAACAAAGTACTTCAGTGGCTGGCCCAATTGGTCGGATTCCCGGTTTCTGCATCAGGTCTATTGGTCAGCGGTGGCACCATGGCCAACATCAATGCCTTACAAGTTGCCCGAAATGAGATGGCAGGCTTTGATGTTCGAAACGAAGGAATCCAAGGAAACCACCATCCCAGGCTAGCCGTTTACGGCAGCAGTGAAACGCATAGCTGGGTCTTAAAAGCTTGCGAATTGATGGGACTGGGTCGAAACGCATTTCGATCGGTTCGCGTGGATGCGAACTATCAAATCGACCTTCAACAATGTCGCCAAATGATCCTGCAAGACCAAGACGCTGGCATGAAAGCGTTCTGCCTGATCGGGAACGCTGGAACGGTTAACACGGCGGCGATCGACGATCTAGTTGCCCTGCGTCAAATCGCGAACGAATTTGGAGTTTGGTTTCATGTTGACGGTGCCTTTGGATCGATGGCCGCTTGGAGCCAAGAGTTCAGACATCTGGTAGCCGCACAAGCAGAAGCCGATTCTCTGGCGTTCGACTTGCACAAATGGGGCTACATGCCGTACGAAGTGGCGTGCGTGTTGGTCAAGAACCCAAACGCACACACCGAAACCTTCGCCTATTCACCTGCCTATTTGGCCTCGTCCAAACGAGGAATCTCGGTCGATAACACTCGATTTGCTGACCGCGGTATCCAGCTGTCGCGAAGCTTTCGCGCGTTAAAAGTCTGGATGTCCTTAAAAGAACAAGGTGTCGATCGCATCGGACGCGTCATCCAACAAAACATCAAGCAAGCGCAACTGCTGGAACGAATCGTAAACAATAGCAACCAACTACAGCTCCTGGCACCGGTGTCGCTAAACATCGTTTGTTTTCGCTATTTCAAGGAGAACCTCGAGGTCACTCGCTTGAACGAAATCAACCAAGAGATCTTACTTAGAATCCAAGAGAGTGGATTTGCGGTTCCGTCACAAACCTTTCTCGCAGGCAATTTTGCCATCCGAATTTGTATAACGAACCACCGATCGATTGACGAAGATTTCCACCAACTGGCTGAAATGGTCATTCGTTTAGGCGACGAACTCTTGTCCAATCTAGCGACGCCGTCTGCCCGTTTCTAAACGGCCCAATAAAACAACATCGTACGCCCAGAGACATATACCCAAAGAAATAGGTAAGTCCGGCGATCATTCACGGCATGGGGTTTATTCGATAGCAACGGACTGTCGCAACCGTCCTACGGACACAGTCATGGTGCCCTTGCAACCTTGACATTGCAACCTTACCCTTGCAACCTTGACATTGCAGACGTGCATACTGCGGACGTTGCCCTTGGATTGAACCTATGAAGGGACGAAAAAGTAAGGGCCCAATGCTTCCGCTTGGTTCGCTACTTGCCACCAATCACTTCTTCAAAACTCCATTGCCCGACGTCGACCATGACCAGATAGATCACCAAAGCCATTCCAATCAACGCCAACCCATACGCAACAAATAGCGTCATCGTGATTACTTGGGAACGTGGCTCACAATCGTGGCGGCGACTGGCTATCTGATTTTTTGGAAAGTATCCCCTAATAAAATCCCACACCTCTGGTTGTATTTAGGGTGGTAGCAAATCGATGAAAACACCACTCCAGCAACATCCACCAACGACCTTTGGGCTTATGAATTCCGAAAAACCAACGTCAGGCGTTGACCGCATGCTGCGATTCACAGACAGAAAAACCTGCATACCAACAACCCACACGGTTAACCGCTTCCGTGCTGGGAGAACTGGAACCCAGCCAGCATCACACGATCGAAGCTGCCATCGCCGCTTCACCCGAATTGCAAAACACGGTCGCTGAAGTCCCGGCAACGGTGTCGAGGGTCCGAGTTGTTTTTGCACAAGAACGGGAAACAACTCTAACTGCACAGCAGTGACAGACGATCCAAATCGCTTCAACGGTGGTCAGCATAAACGATCGACCCACGACTGCGACCGACCCACAACTGCGACCGTGAACCAACACTTGCCAACGCAGGGATTGGCTGCAACATTCAAGGAAATCTATTTAACGGCCAGATTGGGCTTTAAACGTTTCAATGGGTACCACTGTTGAATTGCTTTCCCAAGTTCGTCTGCGACTTCGGGTTGCTTTTCAAGCAAATCCACTCTCTCAAACGGATCGTCTTTTAAATTATAGAGATGGGTCCTTAAGTCTTCGGGAACTTGTCCAACTTTGACCCCATCGTGCAAACCATCGTAAGCCACGATCAACTTCCAATCACCATCGATACAATATCGAAAACTCAACGATGCCTCGGGGTCGGCAAGATCATAAACATCGTGCATGTAAGATTCACCGAACAACCTCTGCCTAGCAATGGGCTGCTTTTCCAGCATCGATGGCAACAAATTTAAACCGGAGTTCGCTGGGATCGTTTGCACTTGAGCAGCACTTAAGATCGTGGCAAAGAAGTCCAAAGTTGTCGCCAATTCTGGACGATCTTGAGGTTCCAACTTCCCTGTCCAGCGATACATCAGCGGCGTCCGAACTCCTCCCTCGAACACTGACCTCTTGGAACGAGGCAAATAGTTTTTGCCTTTTGGGTTTTGGATCCAGCCATTGTCACATCCGTAAACAATCAGCGTTTCCTGGCCTAAGCCTTTTTCGTCAATGTAATCAATCAACTGTCCACAAGTTTGATCAAACCATTCGCACATCGCATAGTATTTGGCTAGTGGCGGGTCGTTAACTTTCTGCGCGTACTTCTCGAAAAGTTCCTGGGGGGGTGTATGAGGCGAATGAGGAAGAAACGGTGCGTACCAAACAAAGAATGGTTTGTGCTGTTTAACCGCCAGATCAATAAAGTCGAAAACTTCCTTCATTCCCTGGCGACCAATTTTCAACCCGTCATCTCCGTGGCGTCCATCTGGTTGCGGGAAACCACGGGTCATCCCGTGAGTGAAACCACCGCGTTGAAAATTACCTTCCCACCATTTCCCTGACTGAAAAGTCAAATAACCTTGCTGTGCCAAGATCTTGGGCAGCACAGCAGATCGATCGATGTTGGCAATCAATCGCTCTTGATCTTGCTGGTAATCTTTTCCTGAACGACGAAACGGATCGTTCCCCGTGGTTCGATGCTCGAAGGGGTATTTGCCCGTCACCATGCTCATCAATGATGGACGACAAATCGGTACTGGAACGTAGCCACGTCGGAAGATCACACTTTGACTGGCCAATCGATCCAGATTAGGAGTTTCAATTTGCGAATGTCCCATAAAGCCATAGTCATTCCAGGCTTGATCATCCGAAATAATCATAACCACGTTAGGTCGTTGCTCCGCTTTCGCGACCGAACCACAAAGTAACAACAACAGAATAAAGATCCCGAATCGAATCCAAGTCCAACAATGAGCGCGAATCATGTGCGGTAGCCAAAGCATCAGGGAAGAAAAATTCGTCAAAGAACAACCAAACGCCGATTCTAATATAATTCATTCAAGCAAAGTTCGCGTGTCATTACAGGTTCACATTGGCGACCTTAACCGGGCGACCTTAGCCACCCAACGATGACCGCCAGAAATTGGCTCCCGATGGCCTTCACGTCAGGAACAGGGCCAATCAAGTCGGCCTTATGTTGAGTTCCAGCAACGCTCCGTGATTTTCCAGCAACGCACAGGCAAGGGTTCAAGCTGATGACCGGCTGCAACTGACGTCGTTTGAAGGTAGCGGCGTATCGAGCGTCTACAACCCAACAGCACCACACCAGGCCACACCAGGCCCTAGAGCGGCCTTTAGTCCCCGAGGGTAATGCGATGCACGGCACGATCTGCTCCAGGATCTGCTGATTGACTGGCCGATTATCCGATGGATCGAAGAAAGACTCATTGTGCCGACAAACAGATGCGGTCTGGGTACGATGCCAGAAATTCAATGCCAGAACCCCGAATGTATTGGCGTAGATGTTCAGTACCTGATCAATTCAGTCGCTTGGAAGGTCTTTTTTGCAGCGTTCCCGGAATAGCCTTACCAATCTGGCGTATTGGGTAGGAGCAGAGGAAGAATGGGCGAAGACCCCGAGAAATCGAGCACTAGGGGAGCACAGAAGACCACCCACAGGTGGCAAAGATTACCCGGCTAGGATTCGAACCTAGAAAAGCAGAATCAAAATCTGCTGTGTTACCATTACACCACCGGGCATTATTCAAATTTGCGAAATTGGAAATCGCTGATAAGTTTTCGTGACCATAATTGAACCGTTTCCGTTCCAACTGTCAAATCAACTTAACTTTTTTTGGCAGCAGCGGATTCAAACTTCCTAAATCTGAATTGCTGGACCAAAAACGAAGGGACTCCATAAACTCCCTGCCGTCGTTGGCTAAAAGATAGCCAGAGCCCAAATTTTCGACAAGCCCGGTTTCGCCTCCCGAGCCCATTTTACGGTTGAAAACCTGACAATTTACGACCAGAGCGTCTTCCGAAGGCTCAAACTGTGTTTGACATGCATTCAGCCAACTGAACATCAATGAAGCCGCACTGCCTTGTTGGCCCACATTTGCAAGCCTCCAGCGACCCAGCCTTGGTTGAAGACACGCTTAAGATTCCAAAGTTCGGTTGGTTTTCGATTTCAAGTGAATCCGCCGGCGCCTA
>JBDNHU010000063.1:0-17960 GCA_041688615.1 Mariniblastus sp.
AATCTGAATCCCTGTGGCTTGTACACGGTTTTCGAATCAACCTCCCAATTTGTCGCTAGTGGCTAAGCATAATTGAAAGTTTACCCGATAGGCCCCCGTAGTGTTGAGTAGGGGGAACGGGTGATGTGGCTTAGAGGCAACTTAACGGTGGGAGGTTCGCATTGCAGGCTACGATCAAAGCGAAGCGAAATGAAGCGTGGGAAGAACACGTTTGCAATCGCAACTGTCGAACACGGTTGAAATAGCTAAATTTGGGTGATATTCAGCAGGAATTCGTGATGCAGTCGGTTGGTTGTCCGCACGCGTTTGGCATTCCAGGTTGAAGTCCGAAACTAGGGTTGGTCGGATCTCCTGAGAGACTGTCGTGCGAAACGAGTATTACTGAGCCGAGGATCGAAGCCCTTCGGGACTACCTGAAATCCGCTGGTCATTGGTTAACGGCCAAACGGCAACGCGGAATCCCTTGGCAATCAGTATCTTGCGAACGTCTAAGAATTCCGAATAGCTTTCGGGATAAACCCAAACAGAGACGGTTGTACGATCAGGTTCAAAGCGTGAGAGTATGGATTGAAAATCAGAACCCGTTTGGACAGCGGATTCCACTTTTTCACCAAGTCCTGGTCGAGTGGGCAAAAGTGAAAAGCGAGCTAAAGATACAACGGTACGTTGCATGACACCGGCATTGGTCGGGATCGTCTTCGTTTGACTGGCCAGTTCGTACTGCAAGCGAAAGTCCAAAATAGGGCCAATCGTTTCGATCGTAGATTGTCCTGCGGGAATGTCCATCGCATGGGTTTCCCAAGTCGCGCGTAGGCGTTGGACCAGTTCGTTCAGGGGCGCGTAAACCAGCAGTCCGTCTTTCAATTGAAAGTGAACTTCTTCGCCAAATACAGTTTTTGCAATAGGGGTTGGAAAGTGCTGGATGATCTCTGGTTTCGTCTCATCGACTTGATCTACTTGGACGAATTGAGTGGCCTGGATTTCGGTTTCTAATTGATGAACCATCGAATCATTGTCCGCAATCTTTTGCTTCAATTCCAAAGCCTGTTTCTGATTTTCACTCAGCTTGCCGGTTTCGTTTTTCAGGTGTTGTTCGATGGCCAGGATCTGCCGCAACATCAAATCACGTTCGGTTTGCAGTTGTTGGGCCAAGGCTCGTTGTTGGTCTAAGGTTTGCCCCAAATTCTCGTGGTCGGAATGACGTTTTTCAGTCTCCCAGCTGATTCGATGATATTCTTCGTTCAAAGAATCTAGTCGTTCTTTTGATTCCGACAAAGACTTAGATTCTTTCGCCGTTAATGTGGTACCTATTTGGGACCCGATGACGACCACTAAAATAATTAGAATGCCAACCAAGTTGGCAACAATGTCCAAGAATGAATCTTGTTCAACTGGAATTCCCGTACGATCTCGTTTGCGAGGTTTTGCCATGGTTAACGCCCTGCTCTTTCCACTTCCAGACCGCTACCTTGCAGTAGAGTTTCTAGTCGTTGTTACTGGATTTTTGAATCAGACGAACCACTGATTCGCAAGATAGGTTTCCAAAAGCCATCGAATCCTAGATTGCCCCAGGAATCAACGCGTTTCCAAACCGCATCAATCATGGGATCAATGGCTTGGTCGATTGAGTCTCCAAATGGGATAACTTCACGATTAGTGCGACCCGATTCTGGGCGAAGAATCAAGTAGTCATTTTCGATGACGATTTCGATCGGACGATGATAAGCGCTGACGTGTTGACGACGCGAAGGTAAAGCCCAATTGTTTCCTCTTTCATTGGCGATCGCTTGCGAATTTAGACTTGTCGTTTGACCCACTGCCGATTCGCCCATTGCACCACTCGACGCTGTATTGCCGCCACCTCCATTGCCGGATGCTTGCCCCGGTGGTGTGCTGCCGTTGCTTTTGCCTTGAGTCTGTGCGGTCGAAGTTTGAGCTGCTTGCCCGTTTGAAGCGTCGCCAGAACCGAAGTCCGCGACCGACGAAGCACTGCCCGTGGCACTCGTGGTTTGGCGATCGCTTGCTAACGCTTCACGGTTGGAACCAGAAGTCAATGAATCCTGTTTGTTGCCCGGAGAACTGCCGCCACTAAGTGCATTCTCCGCAGTGTTCCTATTTGCGGAGTTTGCTGACAAAGAGTTTGCCAACAAAGAGTTTGCGATTGACGTCGAATCGCCGCTGCTTCCACCGGCACGTTGCGACGGCAACCGATTGAAGCCATTTCCGCTTTGGGCAACGTTGTTGGGTTGCGGCTGATTTCCCTGAGGTTTGCCACTGTCTAAATAATTCGCATTGGTGCTTTTGAAACCATGGAAATCTTTAGAAAGTGCCGCCACGGGGTCAATGCCCCCTGCTTGGTTGGTACCGGCAAGATTGCCTGCAATCATTGAGTCAGAATCATACGGTGTGCCGTTGTTGTTTGCTGAAAAACCACCATCAACGCCTGGTGTAAGTCCCACGTTGCGATTGGCTTGCAAGGAATCAGTGGAACGAAGTGATTCCATTTCACTTGCCGGCAAGGCTCGTCCCATTGCGACCAATGCTTGTTGCCGAATCTTGGCGGCGTCAATCGCCTGTTGGACAGCAGAAGTTAACGCTGCGTCAGATTTTCCGAAATTGACGTCCCAGTCTTCTGGAATCAATTCATAGCCAAATTGGTCATCCCAACTGCTCATCGCACGCCGAGCGATTCCGTACCACTGCGCACCACTGGGCCGCACCACCAGCAACGGATACGCATTGGTTCGCTTTGAACTTTGCTTGGATTCTTCTCGCCAATACTCGCGATATGCCAATAGTGCTGTATCCAGTGGATTTCCTGGCCGCATCGGGCGGACAAAATCATCAAGAGACAATTTGATGCCGCCAGGATGAAGGAAGAGTCCCTCTTCTTTGCATTCGATGTAGATTGGCCGGCGATCTGTGCCTGTCTGAGCTGCGATTGGAACGATCGAGTAAACGGGAGCCGCTTTGGGACTGGGGCCAGAAGATGCGGTCTTGGCGTTCTCTTCTTCCAGTTGCTGCTTCTGTGTGTTTAGACGCTGGATGCGATTGGATTGTAGGGACAATGTTAATTCTAAGTGCTTCAGGTCATCGGCCTGTTGCTGGGTGTTGGCAAAGTCAGTGATGCGCTTGGCTAACTGATCCGAGCGTTGGCGCAGTTTCTGGATTTCGTTCTCTAGATAGGAACGCTGTTGAGTTTCAGTTTCCAAAGCGGTCGAAATGTCAGTCCGTTCCTCTGACAGCAGAATTGAACGAACCTCCGCTTCTGCCAGTTGATTTTCGACCTGATCAATCTTTTCCAAAACGGCTGTGATTTCTTGAGTGTCTTTGGTTTTGGCCGTTTGGTCAGCCTGTTTCACCACCAACAGCAACAACGCCACCAACACGCCCATTGTGCAGATTAGCACAGCCAGGAAGGGGAACAGCGACAGTGCCAATGGCGTACGTTTACGGCTCATGCAGTTCGATAAATCCGAGCGTCATCAAAAGGCACTAGCATGGAATGGACGTTCTGGTTCACGTCGGATTCATCCAGAGATTGGGTGGCATGATCAACCTTTTTGATTTTTGACTCGTCCACGGGCAACGACAAGATCAGTTCTTCATCCGAGAAATCCAAGTGGTCATCGCCAGTAGAAACGGGTTCGCCCCCAGACTTAGGTTCTACGACCGATGATTTCATCAGCCCAGGCCCTGGAAGCGGTGTTGAATCCAAATCAGAGAAGTCGGAACGGCACTGGACAATAATGGGGCTATGATCCAGAGAGTTGAGTGAAGAAAATTCGGTGCGTAGATTTGTAGGCCGAGCATCTGTTACCGCGACCTTTGCAGGTTGCACTCGATGGTTACTTGCGCTTAGTGGGGTTGAGCGAGTGTCTGAAAAATCTTCGGCAAGTGACGCTGCGGTGGAACGATCGTAAATCACGAAGCGTGGTTTGGCTGGCTTGATGGCCTCCAAGTTGCTTAAGATGGCCTCGGTCGAAGCAGCAACCGATTTGGTGGTCGGTTCCACTTCTTTCAAAGTCAAATCACGCCGCCGTGAGGAGGTTTTAACAGGGCGACCATCAGTGTGATGGACGTGTGCCACGGGTTTTGTCCAATAGTAGTCGTCAGTGCACGTTGCGTTCGCCGTATATTCAATACTGACGCCCGAGAATTGAACCGAGTCGAACTCAATTGCCTCGATTTGGTGCATGTTTTCAGAGTCTTGCTTCTTGACCCAAGTCGCACCTAAGCCAGTTTCCATGGCCAACGCTGCGGCCAAGTCCGTGTTACCAATCTTGTTACCAATCTTGTTACCAATCTTGTTACCAATCTTGTTACCAATCTTGTCTGTGACGAATTTGTTTTCTGTGGCCGTGGTTACCATTTCGGCCTGTATTCCCCGGACCTTCTGGTTGATATCGACGGTGACTGAAACGAAATCGTCTGCAGGGTCGCCGTTGGTCACATCAATCGGTGCAACGCTATCATCTGAAGCAGTACCCGGTTCGGTGTTGTTAAAATCTGGGTCCGTCGTCTGACGTGCAAAGGCGGACGGATTTTCGCAGTACCGTTCCCACGCCATTTCGGTCAAATGGCCTTCAAATCCCAGCGGGGATTGCGCCTTGGTGGGTTGATGCATAAGTTGCTTGGCACGAGCTTCAGCTTGAAGTTGCCATTCCAATTCCGCCGCTTCGCCCTCTTTGACTGCCTGTTCGGCCGCAAGGGTGGCCAAGCGTTCCTGGTCGCGAAGTTGATTTTCCTGAATTTGTTTTGACTGAACGATCATTTCGTCCAGATGCGACATCAATTGGGTAATCGATTTTTGTTGGTCATGACTTAGGTGAGAACAGGTCTCAAAAAACTGCTCCAACATCTCGATGTGGGCCGACGCATTTTGTTGGAACTTGGCCAATGTCCGTGTATTGTCTGAAAGCGTCACCTGCCACTGCTGCCAGCGATGTTGCAATTGTTGGTCTGCTGTCTCCAAGGCATTTGACAGTTTTGCGGCCAGGTTGTCGCTGGCTCCGTCAATCAAAGCGGAGATATACTGATCGGAATTCGACTTACTATTTTCGGTGGCACTTATCCAGGCATCTTGAGCCGCGATTAGACTTTCATTCCACAAGTCATGTTGGTGTTCTACTAGGCCAAATGTTGCCTTCAACAGCGCCTGCCCCATTCTGCTTATTGATCTAGCAACCGGGTCTTTGTCTTCTTCGACCTGTGCGAATGTAGATAGGACAAAATCTTCAGTCGTTCGATCGACTTGGGCAAGCAATCCCGATTCTACGCGGTCCAGGCCAAATTGTACAAACATTAACGCCACACCGTAGGTTAACGCCAAAGCTGTGGTATCAAAAGCGACGTAAAGGCTAGACTTTAGGTTGGTGATTAACCCAGATATGTCCGAATCTTGGCCCAAGTTCAAGCCGCCCAGTGCTTCGGAAATGCCGATCACGGTGCCCAGGAATCCCAACATTGGAATCGCCCAGATCATCAGGCGAACCAAGGAATAGCTTTCATGCTGAGCGTCCGCATCTTCACTGGCTAGATGTTTTAGTTGAGCATCGATGCCTTCCGCCGTCTTACGGCTTTGGATATGCTTCAGAGCCGCAGAAAATCGCAAAGCAACGGAACTACGTTGTTGTTTTGCAGGCCTTTGCTGGATCACCTGAAGCAGAAGTTCTGCTCGATCAGAATCGTCTTCTGGAGATTCGTTTTTTCCGTTTTGTTTAGTTTTGGCGACAATATTGGCGTTATCAAGGCCAGTATCGACGAGAGGGTCACTGGATGTTGAAGTCGATTCGCTCAATTCATCCAGGACCGGATTGGTCCACTGGTCCAGTTGTCTACGTTCTTTGAGTAAGGCAAACGCTTTGAAGCCTAGTGCGCAGAGACCAATGCACAGCATCACCGTTTCAATGTTGGAAACGGGGTGCCCCATCACATATCGCGTGAATAGCGGATGTTGGATCCAGCCCGATCGAATGCTGTAAAAGAACAGCAAGGCCAATGCCGATCCGTAAACAAACGACGGTGCAAAGGCGATCGATCTTGGTGATGGATTAGTTTTCGTCGAATTCATTTCATTGACCTATCGGACCAACTTCTACTCGGAACGATTTCGAATACCAGTTTGTGAGGGCAACGAAGCGTCTTGTCACAATCGAAGCTTATTAACAGAATTCAAAACCGGGCGATATGCGGACATAACGCCTCCTAAAGTCTCGATCGGGAAACCGGCATTGGATTGATGATGGAATTTTCCGAAATATTCCTAGATTCGTTAAATAATTCGCAAGCTGTGGAATCTGAAAAATTGGCAAAGTCGACCTAAGCTATCCGGCAATAACTGCCGATACACTTTGTACACAAACGAGATACCCGGGGGGGTTAGCTCGGTCGACTCGCTATGAGAGGCCGAGTTTTTTTCTTTTCTTGACACCGCCTGACAACTTTTTTATTAAAACATGACGGTGTCTTCAGGCCATCCGATCCGTGAAAGCAGCAGGGCTTTCGCGTACCGATTGATTTCCATGCTTCCCCAAGTGAACGCCCCCAAGCTAACGCCCCCAAGCTAACGTAGTGTGTTGTTCATACTGGGATTTGCGTAACGAGTGTTGTTGGTCGAATTTGTGCTGCTGTTGAGCCGTTGTTGCAAACTAGCGATCCTGGTTGCCAATTCAGGTTGATAGTTGTTAGCTTGATAGGACCGAGTGTAGTTCTTTAAGGCCAGTTCCAATTGTCCTTGTTCCTCGCGCAAGCTGCCCATAGCGACCAAAGCCCGAGAATTATTCGGGTCAATCGTCAACGCATCAGCCAAGTGTTGAACCGCGCGAGTCGGGTCATTGTGCTCACGATAGAGTCGAGCCAATTCGACTAGCGGTTCGGGACTGGTCGGTTGTGCCACTTGCCAAGATCGCATCAGATTGAACGCGTCGTTGGGGCGTTGGGTCTCGATGTACAAAGCGGACAAAGTTCGATAGGCATCCACGTGGTTGGGGTTTAAGCTGATCGCTTGCCTGAGCAGATCTTCCGACTTTGGATTGAAATGAGCCTGACCGGTTTGTTTTGCCATATAATAGTAAGTCGTGCCCAAGTTGTAATTTGCGTCGGCACTGCGAGGGTTGGTCATCAGTGCTTGTTGGTAAGAATCGATTGCTGGACCAAATTGATTATTCTGTACGTGCCATTGGCCATCGGCGGTATGACGTGCGGCTTGGAATTGGCATCCTGGAGACAAGCATACGCAGGCAGCAACCATCAGAAAAGTAATGCCGCTAGTCTTGGATTGAATCAGTTTATTTGAACTCGACCGGTAACTTGCTGTCAATTTCTGCAATAGTAAGCCAAGCAAGGTTCGCGCTTCGCAAATTCTGGCCACGATTCTAGGCGCACGTTGGGCAGTATTGGGCCAGCGAAAACCGTAGGATGGTAATTCGACCGGATTCTTCGTCAAAAAGCCCATGGTGATTGGTTCCAGATTCGTTCGATATCTTGATTGGGCTAGGCGATATTGCCCAACACAAGTGAAGTTTCGGCGTAACCGAAGTCAGTAACTTTTGTGCTATCGCGCTGGACTTTAGCAAAAATTGGCAAGACTCGGCAATACATATCAAATTTATGCTGGGCAGCGACAGCAACCGATTAGAAGCGTCTTGGCTGTGTTTACCACTGCGAGGGTCTGGGTCTGGGTCTGAATGTGGGTGTGGGTGTGGGTGTGGGTGTGGGTGTGTGGGGCTATCGATATCTCACTGATGCCAACCCGCTACCGGAATAAAGTGATCTGCGTTGCCGCAGGCGATTTCCGTGCAAGCACCACAGCCTATCCTGGGGCCCTGGGGCCCTGGAGACAAAGGTTTTTGTTGCGGTCAGAAAGGCGGCTGGATTGTCGATACCATCGAGGGGTTGTTAGACTGGGTGGGTTGGTCGATCGCGTGGCGGGCTTCCGTTTTCGCGTTGGGATTTTTTCCGAAACGCAAAAGAGCATGTTTGCTAGACTTTTTCTGCTGTTTGTATTGATACCGCTGGCTGACCTAGTGCTGCTGTGGATGCTGTTCGTTTCGCTACCTTGGTGGACCACTTTGGCGATGATTTTGCTTTCGGCATCGTTGGGAGCGTTTTTTGCTCGCCGCCAAGGGTTGAAAGTTTTAAGTGAGATTCGAACCGAATTGTCCGACAACTTGGTTCCAGCCAACACGCTAGTCGATGGGGTTATGGTGCTGTTTGCCGGCGCATTGTTAATCACGCCTGGGCTTATCACCGATGCGTTTGGGTTTCTTCTCTTGATCCCCTATACCCGGCGTTTGTTTCGAGACCAATTGTTTCGAGTCTTCAAGAAGTACTTGAAGGTAAAGACAATGAACTTTCAAACGAAGTGGGATCCCAGTTTTCAAACGCGTGGGTCTAATGAAGGTGACGTTATCGATGGTGAAATTATCGGGCCTAGCGATCGATCTGATGTAAAGACGATTGATCCAAAGAAGCTAACCTAGAATAGCTTGATGCAGATTTGAACCACACTAAATCAATCTTCAAACGTAGTCTTGCCGACCAGTCGATTGCCGAAATAGAAGCGAAATATAAGATAGAGATCAGGTCGATTTAAAAACGGCTAAACATCTTGCCGGTATTTTTCGGGCGCTATGTATTTTTCCGGCCCGGCCCTGTGTATTTTTCCGGCATTGTGTAGGGATCTGCGAAGGCGCCGAATCCGCCCAGCCCGCCATCGACGTCAATATTGGTCGCCGTCACGAAAGAGGCACCCGGGCTACACGCCCATAGCACTGCGGCGGCGATCTCTTCGGTTTGTCCCAATCTGCCCAGTGGGTGCCGATTTGCCAGTGCCCCTTCACCTCCTTGCATTTCAAGGCTGGCCCTAACCATCGGTGTATCGATCGCTCCTGGGCTAATCGATAAAGCTCGCACACCGTTCCTAGCATATTCGATCGCCCATTGAATCGCCTGCATCCTGTTGGCCGCTTTGGTTGGGCCGTAACCGGGAACCTCACGCGACGAATGGGCCGCATGGGCACTGGCGATATTCACAATCACGCCAATTTGTTGCTTGATCATGTGAGGCAGACAACATTTGGCGGGCCAATTGTACCCACCAATATTGACTTCCAGCATACGCTTCAAAAGCGCAGGATCCATTTCATGTAACGGCTTGAAAGAATCGATCGGTTGAATGGCAGCATTGTTGACCAAAATGTCGACGCCTCCGCACTTATCGGCAATCGCTTCAACCGCCTTGTCCACTTGGCAGAAATCTGAAACGTCCAACTTTATGGCTTCGATCACCTCAGAATACGGCAGAGCGGCATCGGTGTTCAAGTCAAATCCAAAGACTCGGGCACCCGAATCCGCAAACGCCCGAGCGATCGCCAAACCGATTCCGCCACCGATTCCCGTCACAATCACAACGCGGCCTTGGTTGTTGTATTGAACGCTCCCGACCGGACGATTCATCGATTTTTCCCTCAAATGAACTCAAAAACGAAACGTAACCGTTGATTCAAAAACGTTGCACTATGCTTATTGCCACGCGGTGATTAACGCAGTGGTTGGGCAACTACTGGCCGCTGGCGGTGAAACTTTGGATTTCATGTTGTAGCCGGCAAATAGTTACACCGAAGCTGGTTGGGCATCGTTTCGCTTGACCACCGGTTCGTAACCCAAGTTGGGTGAGAGCCAGCGTTCCATTTCTTCGATACTACAGCCTTTTCTGGCTGCGTAATCTTCCACTTGGTCACGGTTTAGTTTGCTGACCGCAAAGTAGCGAACTTCAGGATGCGCGAAATACAGTCCGCTGACACTTGCCGACGGCCACATTGCAAAGGATTCAGTCAACGTGATCGTTGTCTTGGCCGTGGCATCCAATAATTTGAACAGCGTCGCCTTCTCAGTATGGTCCGGGCATGCTGGGTATCCGGCGGCTGGTCGAATACCCCGGTAATTCTCGGCCACAAGTTCTTCGTGGGCCAAGGGTTGTTTTTCATAGCCCCATTCACGTCGAGCGTGTTCATGCATCCATTCGGTAAACGCCTCGGCTAACCGATCAGCGACTGACTGAACAAGGATTGAATTATAAGTGTCGTTTGCTGCATCGAACTGTTTGCACCAATCAGCGCAACCGATGCCAGAGGTCACCGCAAACCCACCGATATAATCGTGTCGTCCACTGTCGATTGGCGCAATATAATCGGCAAGTGACTTAAAGTTTTCCTGGCCTTTTCGCTCCCATTGTTGACGCAGCATGTGGAAAGTCCCCAGTTTTTGGGTTCGACTTTCATCTGTGAACACATGGATGTCGTCGTCTTCACTTCCCGCAGGCCAGAAGGCGTAAACTCCTTTGAGCTTTAATTTGCCTTCCCTTTGAATTTGATCTAGCAAGAGATTTGCATTCTCGAACAGCTCCCTTGCTTCGACGCCCATTCTGGGATCATCTAAAATCTGAGGATACTTACCTCGCATTTCCCAAGACGAGAAAAACGGGGACCAGTCGATGTATTTGCGAATCGTTGCCACATCGCCGGATTCGATTTCACGAATTCCTGTAAAGCTTGGCTTAGGAATCTCGACCGATGCCCAATCGGTTTGAAGGCGACGCCGAAGTGCTTCTTGATACGGTACCAATTTCAGATCGCGGGCTTCGTAAGCGTCAACCAATTTCTTATGTCGAGCTTCATTATTGGCAACAAATTCACTACGACTTTCATTGTTCAATAATTTTTCCACGACACCGACACTTCGCGAAGCATCCAAGACGTGAACCACAGAACCAGAATATCGAGGAGCGATCTTAACGGCCGTGTGTTTATCACTGGTTGTGGCTCCACCAATCAACAGAGGAGTCTTCAAGCCACGTCGTTCCATTTCCGTTGCGACGTTAACCATTTCGTCCAGGCTTGGGGTGATCAATCCTGATAGACCGATTACATCGACACCTTCCTTAGCAGCGGTGTCCAGAATTTTTTCCATCGAAACCATCACACCTAGGTCAATGATTTCGTAATTGTTACAGGCAAGCACGACGCCGACAATGTTCTTGCCGATATCATGAACGTCGCCTTTGACCGTAGCCATCAGCACCTTGCCACGGGCTTGACTGCCGGTAATCCCCGCCTCCAGTTTTTCCTGTTCCATAAAAGGGGTCAAGTGAGCGACAGACTTTTTCATCACCCGCGCACTCTTGACCACTTGGGGCAAAAACATTTTTCCAGACCCAAACAAATCGCCAATGATGCCCATCGCATTCATCAACGGGCCTTCAATAATGTGGAGACAACGGTCGTACTTTAAACGAGCCTCTTCGGTATCCAGTTCGATAAACTTATCGATACCCTTGATCAGGGCATGTTCAAGACGTTTTTCAACGGGTTCGTCACGCCAAGGTTGTTCATCGGCGACTTTCCTGGATTTGTCACCTTTAAACGACTCGGCCATGTCAAGCAAACGGTCGGTCGAATCGCTGCGTCGATTGAACAGAACGTCTTCCACGCACTGCAGCAAGTCTTTGGGGATTTCTTCGTACACCTCTAATTGACTGGCGTTGACGATTCCCATGTCCATGCCAGCCTTGATTGCATGGTACAAAAACGCCGAATGCATCGCCTCGCGTACTTTGTCATTGCCGCGAAACGAAAAAGAGATATTGCTAACACCGCCACTGATTTTGACACCAGGGCAAACAACTTTGATTTCACGAGTGGCTTCAATAAAATTGATCGCGTAATTGTCGTGCTCGGAAATACCAGTGGCCACGGTCAGAATGTTAGGATCAAAGATGATGTCTTCGGCTGGAAAGCCGGCCGTTTGAGTCAATAATTTGTAAGCACGTTTGCAGATGCGCACTTTCTCATCTTTTTCAACCGCTTGACCTTGTTCGTCGAAGGCCATCACCACAACCGCAGCACCGTACCGACGAATCAAATTCGCACGCCTGAGAAATTCTTCTTCGCCGTCTTTGAGCGAAATGGAATTCACAATCGCCTTGCCTTGCACATTTTTCAAGCCAGCTTCGATGACTTCCCAACGCGAGCTATCGATCATAATCGGGACGCTGCTGATATCGCTTTCACCGGCAATCAATCGCAAGTAAGTCGTCATCGCTTCGACACCATCCAGAAGGGCGTCATCCATGTTGATATCAATTACCAACGCGCCGCCTTCAACTTGTTCTCGGGCAACTTGGACTGCCTGTTCGTACAAGCCTTCGCGTACCAATCTGGCGAACATGCGCGAACCGGTCACATTGGTTCGCTCGCCAACCATCAAGAAGTTCGAGTCTGGACGAAGTACCAACGGTCGGGTTCCGCTTAGACAGGTTTGCGTATTCTTAGGTGGAACCAATCTAGGCTTGATCCCCGCGACCGCCTTGGATATTTCACGGATATGTTCAGGCGTGGTTCCACAGCAACCTCCAACAATATTTAACCACCCATTCTCAGCAAAGTCACGAATCATCTCCGCCATCGCTTTGGGCGACAATTCGTATTCCCCCATCTCGTTTGGCAAGCCGGCATTGGGGTGGCAGCTAACAAAAGTGCCGGCAACTTGAGCCAATTCCTTGACGTGCGGCCGCATGGTGTCTGGGCCCAAAGAACAATTCATGCCGACACTCAGCGCAGGGAAATGCGAAATCGCATACCAAAACGCTTCGACGACTTGACCTGAAACAAACGTGCCGCCGCCTTCACCAAACGAGGCAGAGATCATGACGGGGATTTGTTTGCCAGTCTCTTGAAAATATCGCTTGATCGCAAACAGGCACGATTTCAAATTCAGCGTGTCGATGGCGGTTTCGGGCAACAAAAGATCGGCACCCGCTTCGACAAGGTCTTTGACCTGGGCATAGTACGATGCTTCCAGTTCGTCAAATGAAGTATTGCGAAAGGCTGGATCTTCAGGGTTGGTGCTGATCGCAGTTTGCTTGGTGGTTGGACCAATGGATCCGGCAACGAACCGAGGCTTGTCTGGAGTAAGTTTATTGTACTTTTGAGTCGCCTTCTTTGCGCACGCGACGGCGGCGTAATTAAGTTCACGCACCAGTTCAAAGGGAAGAGCAAATTCTTCCATGCCAACCGGGCTGGCGCCGAAGGAATTAGTTTCAACAATGTCAGCGCCCGCTTCCAAATACTGCTCATGGATGGACGTGATTTTTTCCGGATGCGTTAAGCACAGAATGTCCGAGAAGTTCTTCAGATCTTTATCATGATTGGCAAATCGTTCGCCACGAACATCTTCTTCAGACAACTTATATTGTTGCAGCATGCTGCCCATCGCACCATCAAGGATCAAAATGCGATCTTTCAGCAGCTCTTCAATTTTTGAAACCATGAGTCTAAAAAGCTTTTCGTTGGGGTTTGGCAGATGCCTTGGGAAGCCGCTAGCTAAGCCAGAGGAAAATCAAATTATCTAGACGAACACTATTCACATTTTTAACCGTCCCGGCCGTATTGGGAAGGCGCTGCGACCAGAAAACACAGCCAAAACGCCTGTTAGGACAGGCGTTTGCCAACGAAATTCTGCTATCAGATTCTCCAGGACTTCGTTTGTTTGCTGGCTACCTGCATTTCGAACCGGGGATTGGGCGTTACAAGCGGCAGATCCGTTAAAGTTTAACAGGTGTTCGCTCCGATCCTGTTACACAGCGCCCGGATTCTGGGGTCGCTTTTGTGGAGTAAAAGCTGGTTTGGCAATGATACCCTTAGGTCATCATGAAATTTGAAGGCGGGACAGAGAAGATGGTCGAGCAAACACGAACGCAGCAAGAGAATTCCAACGCTTTCTATCCGATGACCCGAGAAGAGCTGAGGATGCCCAAGGTCCTCTTGTACCGAGTCAATGCAGCATGTGCAGGCAATCCTGCTGCAGAGAATGCGGAAGGAGCGGGCTTGAGTGCCGATTCAAGGGAATCTAATTTAGTTTCCAACCGCCAAGCCCCAGCGACTTTGCCCCAATCCACGCTCACCGACATGCCCGAACCCAGTGTGCACACGTCGGGGAAAAGGACGACCAGCCCACGGTCCAGAGACCGTTATGCCGGGAATACGCCCAGCGGGCAGAATGAAATCACAAGCTTGACGACATCGGTGCCCGACATGCCAGGCACCCAAATTGAGTCGAAAAGTCAGGAAATCGGTGAGGCTGCGAAAGATCTGAAGGCCGAACCTGGTTTCCAACACCATCAACCTCCACGGCCAAAGTTCCTGCAACATGACGTTACTTTTCTACGCTCGAACGATCCTCAGGACTCCAAATCGCAGGTCCAATCTCCATTGCCAGCGACTCGCCCTGACCAGGGCTTGAAGGAATCCAGTCGAGAAAATAGACCGTCATCAGCCGCCCAAGTCTTACAAAGGCTGGACAAAGTTCCCACAAACTCAACGCAGCACACGACTCCAAATTTCGCTTCCCCTGGCTCGGCAGCGACTAAGCCCATTCCATCAGCAAGCTTTGGCTGGTTGGATGATGAAAAGTCCTTGAATAGCGCCGAGCGGGGAAAAAACGTCGTCTACAAGACTATGGCAAATGTGACCAGTGGTTCAAGTGTTTCAGAACCGTCGGTCAATGCCGGAACTGCAGCGTTAACCCCTGTTGCTAATAGCTACCCCTATTGGCTTGAAGCTTCGGTGCAAATTATTGGCGGTACTTTGATTGTGATTCTGTTGATGCAGCTCAACGCGTACATGCAGCGGCATACGCCGATTCTCAAAAGTTCAGAGCGAATGAACGATTCACCGGCCGCGAGCCAATACCAGGTAGAACCAGCGGTGGCGTTTGAAACCGATCACCAAGCCGTGATGAAATAGTCTTTTAAAGTCCCGATAACGAAGACCCATTCTGTGGGTTGTGCCCGATATTATTGTTTGAACCAACCCACGCTTGCTCGTTTCAACTTGGAACGCTCAGTAAGCGAAGATAGAAATTGCCAGACAAAAAACGTTTTTAAGACGAAGTCAAAACATGACCGAAAAAAATATTCCTGACGTGTTGTTTCTTCGTCCTAAGGCGAAAGCCAACAAGAATTTGGCGACAGTCGGCGCGGCGACAAGTGATTTTACGGATTCGGCTTCCAACTGTAGTGTCGCGTTTGTAGAATCGACAGAGCATCAGAGCGAACCGGTCGACAGTGAATTGCCGTCCTTTGAAGAAAGCTTGCCGGCCGATGTTCAACGTTGGTTGCGCGAAAAAACTCACGTGTCAGCCAACCTTAGCGTTGAACGTTTAGCGAATCAGGCTCCTGCCCAAGGCGAAATGGCTCCAGGCAATGACATACCTTCGGGAGCCATTCCCAATCCACATGCTCAATTTCTGCCAAGGCGGAAAGAGAAGCCGAATATCGCTTCGGCAAAGGCGAGTCCCGCTTCTCAAGAGATCGATCAAGCTACGATTGATAATCTTTTTCGCAAGTCTCAAATAGAAACCAAAACACTTCCGTTGATTGATGATCATTTTGCCCAAACGGTTTCCACGCGTTTACCAAATGGGATTCAACCTGCTTGGCGAGTGCCCAAATTCCAATGGCCAAAAGTTACGGATCAACTTGTTAAATCAAATGCAAATGTTTTCGCGGACCTGGTCTCGCGTTTTGAACAAGCGACCCAACAATCGAACGTTTTGGGCGTTGTAGGGACTCGTCGCGGTTGTGGGGTTTCTAGCTTAGCCTATGTGGCGACACGAGTCTTCGCTGAAGCGTTGGCGATGCCTAAATCTTCAACAGTGAATCGGAATGCCCCTGCCGGTAGTAAGTTGCCAGGCAGCACGCTGTTAATTGATGCGAATCTAAACTGTCCCATGTTGGCGTCGGATTTGGGCTTGTACACTCGTTCCAGTTGGGCAGATTTAACCGGTCAAGTTCCATCGTTGGCGGATTCTACCGTCTGTGATTTAGAAGGACAGATCCATGTGCTTCCGTTGAATTGTGCCATTTCCGAATCCGTAAATTCAGCAGAATCGATGGCTAGTTCCGGGCGGAGGTCGTCCGTTAGTTATGTGGTTCCGATTCAAGGGCTGGAGGGTCTGGTTGCCCGGTTAGAACATGTGCTGGCCGAGGCGACAAAGCATTACCAGCAAGTGATTGTTGACCTAGGTGCATTTGAATTGTGGAACGCCAATGGACAATTCAATCGGGTCGCTGCAATGCTTCAGGGCGCACTCTTGATTGATGCATCTCCGAGCGACCGTCGGCGACTGTCTGAATGCTATTGGAAACTAAGTGATGGCTCGGTGCAGCAAATCGTAATGATTGAAAATTGTAAGCCTTAATCGACCGGCACGCCAATATTACGGTTGCCATACACATTGGTGTTTTAGAATATCCAAGGCAACCATGCCTTGAAGGATTCGGGGATCTCGATTGGGGTATCCCCAGAAAAAGCCAACCCGCAACCTCGGGGCTCGTCGGTAATTGCTGTCTCACCAAGATGATTTCTTAAGGCAGTAATTTCGGAGCCTGATTTACCCACCACTTCGGGCTTCAATTTTCGCAGCACCTGTGCGACGAAATAGCTAAGTCTTTTGGTTTGGTTTGGCGAGGAGGGCCCATGCTGATCGACGACAGGGCTTACCCTGAGGTCATTTCGAATCGTCACTTGACTTCGGGCGTTTAGGGGAACCCCTCTAGTTCCTGAAACGTGAGGATCAAACTTCGAAAAAAAGTCTTTCATCGCGGGAAAAAACGAGCAATCTTCTGGGCAATCGATGGTAAGGTCCAACCGCCCGTTAAGTTGTTAAAATTGTAGCGACCCGCCAAGGTGATCTCGATCGGCAGGCGACACAAAAACATGTTTGACCCTACGGGACTTTTGAAGCAACGATGCCAAAACACCATCGCTACAATCATAAAGTAGGCTTAGTTCAACGACAAAATACCCTGTCGAGAATAAGGCTGTGGAAAAGTCGGCGATCGCTAAGGGATTTGGTGGCATGCTGGATCATCTAAAACATCAATGGACCATTGATTCTAAGGCTTACCCAAGGTGAAGCCAGCAGCTATCAATGTCGGCGTTTGGGTTTTTTACTGTTCTTGTCCGTTTTCTGACCGCGTTTTACCGAATCGCGTCCTTTCCCACCCGACGAACGGGAACCAAAAGAACGTGCCACACTATTGTTCATCCGTTCAATCGAATCAGCCGACGGTTGGGTTGGGTTGAGTGACTTCAGCAATTGCAGGTCAAGTTCGCGTTTAACTAAATCAACCTTGATGATCTTCACTAAGACCTTGTCACCCAGGCGGAATTGGTTTAGCGATTGCCGACCCATCAGGCAGCGAGCCCGGTCGTCGTAAAAATATTGATCGTCGGGCAAGTTCGCTGTGGGGACCAGACCTTCGGCCGGGATTTCCAATCCTTGCACAAACAGACCAAACGATTCTGCGCCGGTAATGACGCCTTCCATTTCGTGGCCGATTTTATCGTTGAAGTACAGCAGCAGTTTCAATTTGATCAAGTCACGTTCGGCCTGTTCCGCGTTTTGTTCCCGTTCACTGCAATGTTCGCCAGCCAAAGTCAGCCACTTCAGGTCATCTTTGGGGCGTTGCTGGTCAATGATCTGCCCTAGCATTCGATGGATGATCAAATCTGGGTAGCGTCGAATGGGTGAAGTAAAGTGACAATAGTTGTCAAAGTTTAAGGCAAAGTGGCCACCTGCTTTGGGACTATAGACCGCTTTTTGCATCGATCGCAAGACGCCAAAGTGAACCGCTTGGCGAAATTGAGAGTCGGCTGTTTCTTCCAGCACTCGTTTAATTTCAAATCGATTTTGCAAACCTTCGGTTTCTATGCCAAGTTCTCGAACGAATTCGGTCAACTGCCCCAGTCTTCGTTCATTGGGTGAATCATGCACTCGACGCAAGACATTCAAGCCCTTGTCGGTCAGTTGTGTGGCGACGGCGACATTCGCAATCAGCATGAATTCTTCAATCATCTGATGGCTTTGGGTATTTTCCATTGCTTTGGCCCCGATCA
>JBDNHU010000462.1:0-9044 GCA_041688615.1 Mariniblastus sp.
ACATAATCACAAAACAACCTTTGAACACCTGAGCCATACCTGGAAAATCCCGGGGGTTCGGGGGCTGGCCCCCGAGCGTATGCAACACCACACACTAATTACAAAAATATGTTGTCTCAAAGTCATTGACACATTCCGATCAGACCCAGAGAAATCGGATCCGAAGAAGTCGGACTAAAGGGAGTCGGACTAAGGGGAGTCGACGTCGCTTCAGAATCAATCAGTTGGAAAAACGCTGGTTGTCGCTCACTGCGGCAGATTAAAAATGGGGGCCATTGACCGACTCGGCGTGATGAAAAAGTTCATGCTCGTCGATCACAAACCTAACCTTAAGTTCCGGATCGTACAGGCCCAGCAAATTCAGGTCGGGCGAATCGCATCTTTGCAGTTGCCGATTGCTGACCAGCATGGTCTCGAAATCCGTAGCGTCTACCCTGACTTCGTTGCGAATGTTGGGAAGCACTTCTTTGCAATCACTAATGTGGTTTAACATATTATTGATCCATCATGACATTGTCGCTGGAACTCTGTGTCGCTGGAACTCTGTGTCGCTGGAACTCTGTGTCGCTGGAACTCTCCAGATTCTCGCCCTGCTAGCACCCATTAGGTTAACCGATTGTTAACGATTCGCCAGTTCTCTTTGGGGAAATGCAGCGATCTATTTGACTAGAAAATTGGGATAACCGGTACCGATTTCCCAGGTTCTGGAAACCCGCAGCCGCCGGGGAGTGCTTGGCCAGTTCTCGGAAAACTCCAAGGTTGAAGATTCGAACTTTGTTCAAGAAAACACTGTTGTTTGGTACACGTAACGGCAGTTCGTTTTACTCAGGTTCATTTCATCGTCTAGCTATTTTTGTTGAATTCTAATAGGATAGTCTATCACGAATGAGATCTTGAGCGAATCTACTCGATTTGGGCGGTAGTTTTTGGCCAGGATTTGAAGATCGATTCGCCACAGTTGAAGGAATATGTCGTTGAATCGTCATTACGATGTTGGAGATTTGGTTGTCTATCGCAAACAGAAGCGGAGTACGGCCCCCGGTCCTAGAGCGAAAAATATTCAACCGGCTTCCCATGGTGACGAGTACGGTTATAGCGTGGACAAGTACTGGCGAGTTGCGGCTGTGAATACAGACGGCACCATCGAAGTGGTGACTCGGAAAGCCAAGCGACATAGCTTGCAGATGCAGGACGAGTGCATGCGTCCGGCCTATTGGTGGGAAACTTTTTTCCTGTCCGGCCGCTTCCCAACTATCGAAGCGACCAAGAACGCTTTGGACCAACCGGTCGACTTGGTAGACTAGACGGTCTGGAACTTTTGGTCGTTAACTTGGAGGCCATCAATCGTGCCTACTTAAAACCACGGTTGCGGCAATCGTTTATCCGGCCAATTTCTTTTAACAGTTTCCTAGAGCGGTCTATGCCGCGTTCTGATATCACACGGTACCATGTCAGCATCTTTCCCGGTCTTGGGATGATCAATCGTTCTTGCCATCAACCACTTTCAGGTGCCGCATCAAATAGTTGGTCATAGTGCTCCGCATGTGTCGAACTTGATTATCGTTGGTAATGGAATGGCGATTGTCAGGATAAATCATCATTTCGAATGGCTTACCTGCATCTTGCAAGGCTTTCACGAATTGCATTGTATTATTGATGTGGACGTTATCATCCATTCCGCCATGGATCAGCAATAGATTTCCATTCAAATTGGCCGCTGCTTCGACGCATGAAGAATTACGATAGCCCTCTGGATTTTCACTTGGCAAACCCATGTAGCGTTCGGTGTAGATGGAATCATAATTTCGCCAGTCGGTCACAGGTGCACCGGAGATACCGACCTTGAAGGCAGGGCTGTGGGTCATTGCATAAGCGGTCATGTAACCGCCGTAGCTCCAGCCCCAGATACCAATCTGTTTTTGATCAACCCATTCTTGGGCATTCAACCAATTTAGACCTTCTTGAATATCCTTCAATTCGTTTTCACCCAAGTTCTTATGAATTGGCCATGCCCATTTGCTGGCGTTATGCGTTGCGCTGCGGTTGTCACAGATCCAAACGCAGATCCCTTGTTGAGCCAGGTATTGATGCCAAAGATAAGTTCGGCCACCAAAAACATTTTGAACTTTTGGGTTTTGCGGGCCACCGTAGACGTGGAACAAAATTGGGTACTTTTTGGACGAATCAAAATCGGCGGGGCGTATCAAGTACGCTTCCAGACTACTTCCGTCGCTGGTTGGCACCTTAATCAGTTCTGGCGGATTGACCTTCAAATAATTAAGGCGATCGTCGATCCTTGCTTCTAATACTCGGATGCGTTTACCGTCGCTACTTCTAAGTTCCATTCGCGATGGGCTGGTTACTGAACCTGCCTCATCGATGAAGTAAGAAAATGTTTCGTTGAATTTTACTTTGTGAGAAGTTCCCAGTGACGTCAAGCGATTGACCAGCCCGCCAGAGAGGGTGACTCGGTGTACATGTTTTTCAGTCGGCGAAGGGTAGCATGCTGAAAAGAAAACTTGGTCTTCGGCAGGTGACAATCCCAAAATTTCTTGAACTTCAATTTCAGGTTTGGTGATTTCAGTTCGCAGAGTGCCGTCCGCGTTGTAATGATATATCTGCTGCCAGCCACTTCGCGGGCTAAGCCATAAGAAGCTACCATCCAAAAGCCAGTGTGGTGGTCCAGGTGATCGAATCCAGGCAGGAGTTTGGTCGCGGAAAATTACTTTAGCGGGTCCGCCGAATGCTGGGACTTGGCAAAGATCCAGCCACGTTTGTTGCCGATTCTGAACTTGGAAAACTACATTTTGACCACTTCGATCCCAGGATACACTGGTGATTAGAGTGTCAACATCTGCTTGGTTGGGTACATCCGCCCATTGCACTTGCCCGCTAAGGTCTCCAATGCCCAGCTGTACGACAGGATTGGGATCACCAGCCTTGGGGTAGGCGGTACTTTGGACACCGTTGTGAACCGGCAAGTGGTTGATCACATCGAACCTGGGAACTTCCGTTTCGTCCAGTCGAAGGAACGAAATATGCGTTGATTGGGAGTTCCACCAGTAGCCCTTGAAATTGCCGCGACCGTAAAGTTCCTCTTGGTATACCCAATCCAATTGGCCGTTGAAGATCGTAGGGCTTCCATCGCTAGTGAACGCCAATTGTTGCTCGCTTTGCGTTGCCACGGCCTTCAAATTATGGTTCGCATCGACATACGAAATCCATTTCCCATTCGGGGAGAATTCGATCAACGATTTTTCAATTCCATCGCTTGTCAATTGCCGAGCGATCAAGGGTTCGCCTTGTGCGATGTACAGATCGTTGTTTACTTGCACAACCGCTTGCATGCGATCAATCGAAAACACTAGATCCTGGCTGCGAATCGCGACGGCTTGGTCATCGGGTTGTTTCGCACCGGTGGTGTTCTTTTGCAGTAGATTTACAAGTTTGTTAATGACCAAACGCGTTGGAGTATTTTCAACCGCTGGTTCCATTGCACCCGAGACGACATTGACCTTGAAGCGACGGGTGTTCCAGTCGATCAAATAGTGATCGTTATCGAACCATTCTGGAGCCGATCGAACACCCGATTCCAAGTTAATCTGGCCGATGGGGCCGTCAATTTTTGCCAGCGTCAATAGTTCACTAGGTTCCACGCGTTGAACGTCGGTTACTTCCCAATCCACTTTTTCGTCCAGGCGAGTGACGGGTAGATCTTGACCTTCTGCAATTTGGTCATCAAAGAAATTCCAGGTGTAGAAACTGTCAACCGAATTGGGTTCCAGCAACGTCGCTAACAATCGTGCGTAAGGTTGATTGACCGGCACCACAAAAGTCTTTGCCGGAATATCGCGAACTTCGGTGCGCCGCGTTGATTCTAGGCTTACCAAGCGATGCCCCTGGAACGCGCGGTCCGGTCGAGTCAGTTTTGCACAGCGATCAATTAAAACTTCTGTGTGCAGCGTTTTATTCAGCTGATGGACAGTGATCCCCTGCATCACCAAGCGATCGACCACCTGAGAGAATTCTTGCGGAATCAGGTAAGCGTAGGGCAAGCCGGCCTTTTCAGCCGGTCGAAAATTTGAATACCAGGAGACTTCCAAATCAGCTGGCGTATCGTCTTGGAAGCCTTTGACCAGCACTTTTTCGGGGAAGGCCTCCAGCGTAGCGCTCATTGGAAGCATTTCATTTTTTTCAAAGGCGGTGCGACCCCATGCCTTGGCTTGGCTGCGAATCTGTTTGATACGATCAGGGTTCTTAGCCGTGAACAGCAGGCATTCACGCACGAATTCTCGACTGGCCTGGATTCGGCGTTCGTAAGAAACGTAGGAGTAAGCTTCTGACAAGATTCCGATTCGATTGGCTAGCCCGGCATGTTCGGTGCTGTAACGCCCTTCGTATCCAAACGTTCGCCACTCGGTTTGTTTGCGGTCAAAGTTGCCGTAGAAGAAGGTTTCAATTCCTTTGTCGCTTAGCGTTTGGGTCACGCTGGGCAACAATTCGCTTAACAGAAATTGTTTGATATCAGGGAACACTGCTGGGTTGTGCGGGAAATCATACGTTAGGTCGTATCGGTGCTTGGAACCATTGGTTGTGTGGCAGTCGATGAAAAGATCGACATCGTATTGATTCATTAGTCGAACCAAAGCCCGAGTTTCTGGGGCTTCTAGCTTGACGAAATCTCGATTTAGATCCAATTGTTGCGCGTTTTCACGTAACCCCATGCCTTGTTCTGGTCCCAATTGTCCTGGGCGATGATTTTCACCAGGTCCAATCCTTTCATTGGCATCAGCATTGTAATTGGGCACAATGATGATCACCATCTTCTCAAGTAGGGGAGAGTTCTGAGTCAATGCTAACTCGCGCAACAACATCAATAAAGCTTCTTTTCCGGCGCACTCACCCGAGTGAATATTTCCCAGCAGCAAGCATACGATTCTGTCATCGCTTGGTTGATTTGCGGAACTTTCGGTCAGTTCTTCAAGATTGGGCAATGGGTTCCCCACGATAGCCGCCACCATCGGACGCCCTTCAACCGTTTCGCCAATATCGATTCGTTGGACATGCGCTGCTTCTCGCGCACAGCGATCGACAAAAGCAACAACATCGTCAAACTTCGAAGTGGCTTTGAAGCCCGACGATTCTGCGACAGTCAGGAATTCTTGGTTTGCCGTCTGAGCACTAGTAGCCGGTTGCAGAAGGCCTATCGTCAGACTGACCAGTAAGGCTACATTGGCGCACAGTCTTAAATTCACGGCGGGTGGTTTGCAGACCGCGACTATTTTTGACCAACCATTCCAAAGCAAAAGATTCAAACTGAAGTTCCTTAATCAACCAAAAATCGTAACCTGCCTGCACAGATACTCGATTTAACGAGTTCCAGTTTCGTTACTAGATTAGCTATTGAGAAGAAGTATTTTCCATGCTAACGAAGTATTGTCGAGCGAATTCTCCCCGTTTTTAACTTCGTTGCCGACACCCATTCTAAACCAGAAGCGGTAGTTAGATTAGGACCCAAATTGAACGAATCAGTGGCCTGACCTTCAAACGGGTCAAACGCTGGTTTAGTGCTGTCACGAACGCTAATGAGCTGTTTTGTTGGTCAACTGCATTTTTGTAGATCATCGTGACTGTTCATTGTGGTCGCGTGCCCGGACACATGTGCTGTAACAGACAGGTAACCCACGGGGGCTTGAATAGCATTGCTGCCAAAGCACTCAATCGGTTTGAACTAAATTGCTAAGTCTATTTTTTGCATCTGGCAGTCGGTCGCAACTTGTGGTTTTCTGGGTAAGAGACTTGCGGAGCGTTGTGCGGGCATACCGGAAGCTTGGCTTGAGGCAAGACGTTGCCGAATGAGAGGTCGAACGAACTAGGTGGAGCAGACCCAGGCGGTCGGGAGCAAGAAACAGAACCAGCCAACTTAGTGAATAAGTTGGCTGGCTGAATTTGGATTGATTATCACAACTTCGCAGACAATATCTACTTAGATCGCTCCAGGCCGCTTGCAATTGCAGGCGAGTCTCTGGCGTCGGTTGAAGCCTTAGCAGCCAAATTTTTCCAATTTGGAACGCAAGGTTTCGGCGGTGAAAGGCTTCACCAAGTAATCTGACACACCGGCTTGGATCGCTTCCAGGACTCGTGATTTTTCAGCTTCGGTCGTGACCATGATGATCGGCACTTTTTGGTCAAGTTTTCGAATCGCTTGGGTCACCTCTAGGCCGTTCTTACCTGGCATGTTCCAGTCGGTTAGGACAAGATCAAATTCTCCGTCGCTAAACGCTTTAATTGCTTCAATGCCATCGGCTGCTTCGGTTGCTGTCGGCACACCTACCGCAGCTAACGATCGAAGGATAATCTTTCGCATTGTGCTTGAGTCATCCGCGACTAGTACTCGTGCGCTCATTAAAATCCTCGTAGCGTCAATAATTTAGCGTTGATTGATGGGAGTTCTCAACCTGCTGTTTGCTGGTGGGTAATTTCGGTTCGACAGGTAACGAACCACTGACCAGGAAGGTTAGGTTGTTGTTAGAATCTGTCAAATAAGCGAGGACCCTTGAATTGAGAATGGCGGTTTTTCTTGCGGCAAAATCCGCTGTTTGGAAAATTTGAAGTCCTTGGCAGACCTGGCAGATCTGTATTTGGGTTATTAGATGTTATGATTGCGCCTGTTTTAAGCCTTGTATCAGATTCGAAGGTAACCCTATGTCCAAACGCGTCTCTGGTAAGAGAACACCAACCACAAGAATGCGACGACGCGATCGTGGGCAAGGTGACTCTGTGCCGGGTTCAATGCCTGGGATTACTCAATCACCTGCGGGTGCTCAGCCAACAAGAATCCGAGCGACCGTTTATGGACAAGGTCGACACAGTGAAATATTGATTGATGAACTTTCTAAGCTTCCCAACTTGGACAATAAATCGGTCAATCTTTGGATTGATGTCACTGGCCTAGCAGATGGCCAGTTGATAAGCGATCTCTGTGAAAAATTAGGGGTGCATCCTTTGGCTTTAGAGGATGTGCTTCACGTGCACCAAACGCCAAAGATCGATGCGTATCAAAAGCAATTGTTTATCATCAGTCGATTGATTTCAGTGCACGATGTCTGTGTGTCCGAACAAGTCAGTTTGTTTGTTGGATCCAATGTGCTGGTCAGCTTTCAGGAACGGGAGTCAGAATTCATGGAACTGATTCGCCAACGGATCTTTGCGAAAAAGGGTCGAATCCACGAATCCGGAGCAGATTTTCTAGCTTACGCGATTCTTGATGCCTTGATCGATGCAAATTACTTGGCGGCCGATTCACTTGCCGAACGCATCGAGACGTTGGACGAAGAAGTTACTGAGAATTTGACCGATGGAACGATGCATTCGATTCGCTTGTTGCGGCATGACCTGTTATTGATGCGGAAAACGATTTGGCCAATGCGGGACGTGGTCAATCAACTGATACGTGACGAATATTTTGTAATTCAGCCCGAAACAAAAGTCTTTTTGAAAGATTGTTATGATCACACGATCCAGTTGATTGACCTTGTTGAAATCTATCGTGAGTTGTGTGCCGACCTGCGAGATTTTTACTTGTCGGCAATCAGTTTGCGGGCGAACGAAATCATGAAGATCTTGACCGTGATTTCAACGTTGTTTATTCCCTTGGGTTTTATCGCTGGCGTCTACGGCATGAATTTTGACAGCAAATCACCTTTCAACATGCCCGAACTACGTTGGCAATATGGTTATCCATTTGTGTTGTTGTTGATGGCTGCCACTGCGGTGGGAATGTTTTACTTTTTTAGGCGTCAGAAATTGATTTAATCGCGGCATGAAATTACCAGTTTATTGGAGTCGCGGTTGATTAGTTTCCAGACGCCAAAGATGACAACAGGCCTAGGGTCTGCCATTTTGTGATCTGGTTAATTTTTGGGTTTTGTTTGTTGGCCGTTCTATATCACTTGTCGATAAGTGGCTATATTTACGCTCGGTACATCGTACTTTCGGTCGAAACATTTGTAGTGGCAATGACTAAAGAAAGTGGTGTTCGTTTGGTGAACCAAGCCAAGTCGAAAACCAGCTGAAATAATGACAACGCCGATTAGGAAAAAGCGAAGCACGCGACCTCGGCCAACGATTGGCTGGCGGGAATGGGTGCAATTGGAGGAAATTGCAGTCCCCTGGGTCAAGTGTAAAGTGGATACTGGTGCGCGGTCGTCCTGTTTGCATGCCTTCAATACGAAGATTTTCGAGCAAGCCGATGGAAAGTGGATTCGTTTTTCGGTTCATCCACTCCAACGCGATCGGAAAACCACTAACGAATGTTTGGCTAAAATTGTGGAGTTTAGGAAGATTCGAAGTTCGAATGGACAAGTCGAATTGCGGCCTGTGATTGAGACCCAAATCAGGCTAATGGACCAAGTGTGGACAACTGAATTAACCTTGTCCAATCGTGATCAAATGGGCTTCCGAATGTTGCTGGGGCGAGAATCGGTTAAAGGTCGATTTTTGATTGATACCGCTCGCTCTTATTGCTCGGCGGTACCCGAAGAGCGAAAACGAAAAACATAAGTTGGAATCCAACACCAGTCAGAAGTTCGTTCAAATGAATACGGTTGTTGAAAAATTGAGGGCGTAGTACGTTGGTGTGTCAGATCGTATCGTTGATCATGCTATTGGGGTTGTCGGCAGGTAATTTTGTTTTCCAACGGAAAGTATAACGATGAAGCTGGGCATTCTTTCATGTTCCCCGCGTTGCTATAGCACACGACGGTTGCGTGAAGCAGCCGAACAACGCGGTCATGAAGCAAAAGTGCTGAATACTTTGCGTTTCGCGATCGATCTACAACCTGGCGAGCCGGATTTGTATTTTCGTTCCAATCTGCTGACCGACTATGACGCAGTGTTGCCACGCATTGGGGCTTCGATTACGTATTATGGCACGGCAGTTGTTCGTCAATTTGAACAAATGGATGTCTTTACCGCCAACTCTTCTAGTGGGATCAGCAATTCGCGTGACAAACTGCGTTCGCTGCAGATACTAAGTCGTCATA
>JBDNHU010000064.1:0-7287 GCA_041688615.1 Mariniblastus sp.
CAAACCGGCCACGACCGCAGCAACCCGTCACTACAACGACCCGTCATTAGAAGCCCACGTCACTACAACAACCCGTCATTAGAAGCCCGCATGGTCAAAGTGACACGTGACGGCAATGATTCGCCTGCCCAACCCAATTTTCAACGCAAGATCTTTCCAAGGCTTGTACGATTGGGATTGAATATGCAACTGACGTCTGGTCTGTGATCGAACATTGTAATAGATTTTCGAAAATGAAAGAGCCACCCATGATTTGCATTCTAATTTTGGTTCGTCGTTCTTACTGGCTAGACAGATTCTATGAATAACGCAAGATTACGCATCGGAATGATTCTTTGCGGCGGTCGCAGTTTGCGAATGCAAGTTGACAAGGCAACACTGCAACTGGGCGGGCGGACGTTTTTACAACGCGTCATCGATGCGCTGCAGCCAACATGCGAACACATTGTGTTGGTCAAACGCGGCCCCGAACAAGAGTTACCAACTTACGAATCGACGGTTTCCATCGAAGAAATTTTTGATGAACATTCGGATCAAGGTCCCGTTGAATCGCTCCGAATCGGTCTCAAATATGCCAGTCAGCGACCGCTCGGTTCCGCGAAGCTTGTGCCAACTGGCGATGCTTCAGCGATGGTATTTGTTTCCGGATGCGATACACCATTGCTCTTGCCGCAATTGGTTACCGGAATCTTTGATCGATTAACTAATTATGAAACGGCTGTTCCGACGATCAACGGAAAGTTGTACCCGCTGTGTGCTGCTTATTCGACTTCCAGTTGCGACAGGGTCGAAGATTTCTACAATCTTGGCAAGCGTCGCCTGACGGAACTTGTGCGAAGTCTGAATTCCAATTTACTATTAGAAGAAGACCTAAAGAAGTTCGATCCGCAATTACAAAGCCTACTAAACATAAACACGCCCGAAGAGTTTCGGAAATTGCTACAGATCGATGATGCTCAATAGTGAAAAGATTTTTGCCAACCTTCAAGGTCGATCCTTGGGCAACACCGCGCACAATCCATCGCTGTCGTTTGTTGCGTGACGACGACTCCCATGCTGATTTCAACGGCGATTCTAGACGACTAAGTGTATCGACCTGCCCATTGCTTGGAACTCACAAGCAGATCTTTCGGTGCACGCGAACCCGTTAAGATTCTAAATCTCTTCAAGTTTAGATTCGTGTTCTTCCGTTTTTTAGATCTTTTAGCCGACCAAGTAATTGAAAACTTCGATTGATAGCGGTTGGCACCATTCGGTTGGAAACGCAACGAGTCATGGTCAAACGCCTGGGAATCGCGTTCCAAGAAGGCGTTGCCGCTTGGGGACTGCGCAAGAAATCGAATATCCGATACCCGTTTTCGATTGCGTTTCTGACGGCATGCGTGAACAACAAATGTCCCGGCTCAAGCCTTCGACCCGCCGGAGATGTTCCGTTTTGGTAAAGCTGCGGACCCGCGTCCGAATGCCAATAAAGTTGCGCACTAATGGGTCGGTCTTCTGCATAGGCCACCAAGATTTCAACCCTGCCCAATTTCGCCATGTCATGGGTCACGTTGCGCAAAAAATCGTTAAAGTCAGGGTCTTCAAAGACGCTGGATTCATTCTTAAAAACAGACCATTCCTGATTCAAACTGGCCAACGTTTTGTATCCGCAACTAAGTTCCAAATCCTGCAAAGTAGAACGAACGATCACTTGCCCAGATTCGATCCGCCGAGTCGCCTGCCGTATTTTTCGGCGCATCGATTTACTTGAAGGGTTCGCGAAAGTCTCCCAACACTCAGGCAATTCCAGGAACCAAGTGGAACCCAAAGAACGTTCGTAACTCCAGTAACGACTTTCTTCCAATTGATTGCAGATTGACCGGTCGCCAGTTGAATCGCACTGGGAATCCAATTCAACCTTAGCGATCGAGGTGTGATTCTTAATATCGTCGATAATTTCGCAAACAAAAGACGCTCTGAAATCGGGATTGGCGATCACCTGAGCGTAATCGGAACACACATTCCCCGAACCGATAAATCGCAGTCGATCTTGCCTTAGCCAACGGTCGACGAAAAAGGGTGCCACTCCCTGTAGTTTGCCTGCATCTTCACATAAGTAAACACGCAATTCCCAATTCTCGGCATAAGTTTGCCACCAACGTCGGTGCCATGCAAAACTTCTCAGTGGATCAAGTGTCAGTTCATTCCACGCCCCCTCTAGGGTGTCAAAGTCTTGAACGGTGGAGACAATTTTCATAACCATCTTCAGATACTCTTGGTTGCGTTTTCGCTCCTATCGAAATCATTCGGAGCGTTGAGATGAAGCGGTGAAGTTTGAATTCAGAATTTTCCGCCAGCGATTGGATACCTAGACTTGCCGGCCAAGGTGCCAGCGATTCACGACGTTCGGAAGTTTAGTTTGCAACTTGGGGTCGGCACGCCGTCATGATTCCAACCAAGTAGGAAAGCACAATCTAATGTAATGGTTTTTACGATTGGATCGTTTTTTGTCGCAACTAAAAGTGAACTCTGGTTCGCTTCAAACAGAAACACGTTGGAAATGGGGGACGAACCCACCTAAATCAAGTCAATCGCAAACCGGCAACTTCTGTCAAATCCGCGTCACCTATTCAAGAGACCGTTCGCTACCAAGCGGTCACGGACCTGTGCGCAAACACGCATTGTTCGGGTTAAATTGAGTCATGGATTTGGGTAAAAAGTCTGCAATGCCCATTGAAAAAATCAACCTAGCGGAGTTTTTTTTGGGAAATCGAACGCCGTTAGCTGCATGTCCGGGTGATTGTTATTCCGCAAAGTGAACTAGCCGATTTTGATGGGTCAGCGACTTGACTTGCCCGCGTTAGAGTTTTCGCGACCCCAAAATTGTTGCCGATTGGTGGTCGCAGCCCAAGCGAATCTGCGGGTATTCCGACTAATCGTTCGAAGGGATCGACCTTAATAAGCGAACGGATTTCGTATGTGCGATTGGCACTTTCGGTCTTGGTCGGTAAATTTATGGGTTGCAGATTTTAGTTTCCAGTCTCCAACCTCATGGCAATGCGATGATTAAACTTGGTATTAACGGATTCGGACGCATCGGACGAATGGTCTTTCGTGCGGCGGTTCAAAACTTTTCAAGCGACATAGAAGTGGTCGCCATCAATGATCTGCTAGAACCGGATTATTTGGCGTACATGCTGAAGTTTGATTCCGTTCATGGCCGCTTCAAGGGCGAAGTTTCGGTCAATGGTTCGACCTTGGTGGTCAATGGCAAGACGATTCGCTTGACTGCGATCAAGGACCCTTCCACTTTGAAGTGGGACGAAGCGGGCGCCGATGTGGTCGTTGAATCTACAGGACTATTTTTGACAGAAGACACTGCCAAGGCTCACTTGGCTGCGGGTGCAAAGAAGGTCATTCTTTCGGCCCCATCAAAAGACGACACTCCGATGTTCGTCTATGGTGTGAACCACGAAAGTTATGCGGGTCAAGCGATCATTTCCAATGCCAGTTGCACCACCAATTGCTTGGCGCCTTTGGCCAAAGTGATCAACGATGCTTTTGGCATCAAACGGGGTCTAATGACCACGGTTCACGCCGCCACGGCCACTCAAAAGACCGTCGACGGACCCAGTACGAAGGATTGGCGAGGTGGACGCGGAATTCTGGAAAACATAATTCCTTCGTCGACCGGTGCTGCAAAAGCTGTTGGTAAAGTGATTCCTGAATTGAACACGAAACTTACCGGCATGGCTTTCCGCGTTCCAACTTCCGACGTTTCAGTTGTCGACTTGACCGTTGAATTAAATAAGTCGGCAACGTACGAAGAAATTTGCGCAGCGGTCAAGGCTGCGGCAGATGGCCCAATGAAAGGTGTCATGGGCTACACTACGGACAAGGTGGTTTCAACCGACTTTGTTGGCGAAAGCTGCACCAGTGTTTTTGATTCCGAAGCCGGCATCGCTTTGGATGGAACGTTTGTGAAGTTAGTCGCTTGGTACGACAATGAATGGGGTTATTCCAACAAAGTCTTGGAAATGGCTCGAGTGATCGCTAAGTAAAGCAACGGGGGCCATCCCCAGCCCAAATAGAGACGTTCCAAAGGAGCCTGGAAGTGGAAACTTTCAGACTCCTTTTTTAGTCTGTCCCATTTGAGGAACAGTCTTCAAAGACGTCTCCGCTGACATTCAAACGATAGCGAGCCAGCCCTAAGTTTAGCCCGATCCGGATCATTACGATGGGTCGATTCTCAGTGGATCGTTATCCATTACCTGCCCTGCATCCTCCTAAGACAACCGGTATCACCCGAAGTAAACGGTATCGCAAAACCGAATTCTGGCATCGTACTTCTGGCAGCCCAATTAAGTCGCCCGCCACCCAAAGCTGCAACGTCGCAAACTTATTGAATGCTAAACGATAGCCTACTGAAACAATTCTTGGGAAAACTGGTGCAAGTATTCGCGCCAATTCTTCCAGTCGTGTCCACCCTGGGTTTCCAGATCAACGACTTCGAACTTATGTTCCTTCAGCATCTTAACCGTGGATCGAGAGGTTTCAAGCAAGAAATCATCGGAACCAATTCCAAACCACAATAAATTCAGTCCAGTTTTCAACTGGTCATCATCCAGTGTTTTCAAATGTGCCTGCTCCCATTGGTCGTTGGGTTGCTGGTTAAAGCCACCCGCAATCCCAAAGATACCAGAACTAAAAACGCCTACGTACCCGAAGTCTTGCAACTCTGCAAACGCCACGTTTAGCGTCTGCGCGCCGCCCATCGAAAGGCCAGCGATCGCTTGGTTGCGACGTCCCAACTTAACGCGATAGTGACCTTCGACATACGGACGCACGTCTTGGTTAAAATCGTTTTCAAATTCTGTCATCTGTTGATCGAAACGTTTTCCGCCACCGCCCCAACTGAATTTACTTGTGTGTCCGTCAGGCATCACGACAATCATTGGCTTGGCTTTGCCTTCGGAAATAAGATTGTCAAAAATGTCATTCGCCCGGCCAATGGTTGTCCATGAATCGTCGCCATCAGAGGCTCCGTGCAGCAAATAGAACACCGGGTAACTTTCAGTATTATTCTGATATCCAGGCGGAGTGTAAACGTGCATCCGACGGTTCTGTTCCAATACCGTTGACCAATAGACCACCTGGGCCACAGCGCCGTGTGGCACGCGTTTGGTTCCAAACAGTTCGCTGCCTTCAACCTTCAATAAACTCCAGGGGTTCGCGTTGGATTGGCTGGTCAAAGGATTTTTGGAATCCAGCGTCGTCACACCATCAACGACAAAGTTGTAGCGGTAAGCGCCCGAGGGCAGATCCAAACTCACCTCCCAAACGCCAGTGTCAATTTTGTTCATTTCGGGAACTGGCCCAAACCCGGCCGCCGCAAAGTCCGCACCTACCAAAACCGCTTTTTTTGCGTTGGGTGCGAAGACTCGAAAAGTACATTTTCCTTGTTCCACCTGTGGCGATTCAAAGGCTGGAGGGCGAACGTCGTCTTGCGCTCGCACAGCAGAGTTGGTCATACCTTGGATCGGTGCCACGAAGGCTAAAAAGACGAACAAGACGAACAACCAACTTCGATTCAACAGCATGGTTCCACCCCAAGAGAGAAAATCGATGAGAGAAAGATCGATTCCTATCAACTGCATCTTCGATAACACCAAGCGGCCACGCAATTTGCAACCTAATCAACGGGACGCTTCAACAACGGGACGCCAGTCAATGGTCATTCGACGCCCCCCGCCTTAAGATTCACAAAAATCGTTTGGACTCGATTACCAGAGGACAAGATCGCTCCACGTTGGCGATCGCGTTGGCCAGAAACAACTCGGTGCAAAAAGCCCATCATCAACAGGAACCGACGAATCAATCATCATTACCCCTGAATCGATGTTCCCACAAAGCGAACCTGCCCTAGATCGCAAGTGGATTCCAACCAACGATTCCTTGACTTGACTACCTTATTCAATTGAGCGTCTGCCAAGTCTGGCTAGGTCGAGATGTTCATTGCACGTACGCCTAACCCAATCTAGCTGAATGCGATCTGCATCCGGCAGACTTTCAACCGATAGTTGGCCAACGCGATACGCATTCGGGGCTCAAATGAGTGCCGTCCTGGGCCAAAACGCCAAAACTACCCATCTTAAACCTCTGTTTTTACGCTGACCTTTCGCGGCCTCTTAGTCGAACGCGGTCTTGTTCGCAAGGCGCGATAGCTTTATGATGTTCACCTAACCCAAAGCAGTCTCAAATGGCCCGGCGTTTGCTTATACGCCGGGCCGTTTCGTATTGTGCTTACTTGCGAGTTGTTTCGCATTGATCGACAGACAAGTTCGGCTTGATCAACAGACAAGGTTGAGTAACCTCGAATTTTCCGTGAACTTAACGTTCCAGTATGTAGAAGGTTCCAGTACAGAGAAGGTTTACTTCAACAGAGGTTGGGTTTGCACAACAATTTCTGGCCCTTGCGGAAATTGCGGACTCAACTGGGTTGGGACAGTGGATTCCGATGACTCGGACGATTGTTGCTTGGACGATTGTTGCTTGGACGATTGATGGTGGTGTAGGATGCAACCTGCCAACCCACTTGTCAGTGTTTGCGGTTGAAATTAGTGATTTTGAATTGATTGATGGATCTGACAGAAGCCAAGTCTGCTAGGACTTGGTAAGAAAATTGAAGAGCCAGTGAGCCCAGGTTTGGCGTTGGAATTAGTCATTTGCGCGGTGCAATGGCCAGTCGAACGGCCGTCACCTTGGGAAACTAGAAAGAAAATTATGTTGCCGCGTTGGTCATTGCTTCTTTTAGCAACTTTGGTGGGTCTTGCGTCCGCATCCCTGTTGGATAGCGGATCGTCTTTAGCTCAAGAGGTTGGTGGTTCAGCCAATCAAGCGGCTCCTGCCCCTGGGGGTGTGCCCGCGGGTGGTGCTGCGGCACCGGCTCCGTCTTTGTTTGGCGACAATTGGCTGATAATGTTGATGCCAGTGGTATTGATCGTTGTCATAATGATGTCAATGCGTCCACAAAACAAAGATCAGAAGAAGCGGGAAGACATGCTGAAGCAACTAAAGAAGAACGACAAGATCGTCACCATTGGTGGAATTGTCGCTAAGGTTGCTGCGATCAAGGCAGAAAATCAGACGGTAAAATTGATGCTGGATGAAAATAGTAATAGCACGATGACGGTACGAGTGTCGGCGATCGCTAAGATCCTGACGGGCGATGAAAAAATCGATAACAAAGAAGAGTAGCCTTTGGCTGCTGCTGTTTTACAGCGATTGAACAGAGAATGTACGGAA
>JBDNHU010000463.1:0-5586 GCA_041688615.1 Mariniblastus sp.
AGGCCTGACCTGAGCCCTGACCTGGCCTGAGACCTCGACCTGGCCTGGCCTGAGACCTGACCTGGCCTGAGACCTGACCTGACCTGGCCTGAGACCTCGAGGCATGTACGGCCGAAGTTTTTTTTGAAGACTTTTTAGAAGGAAGAGCATGAGCGATCCAATTCGATTCATTATGGTTGGCGGTTTTCTTGGTGCGGGTAAGACAACCACGATCGGTCGCATTGCAAAAGCCTATCAAGATCTTGGCCTGAAGGTTGGAATCGTCACCAATGACCAGGCCAGTGATCTAGTGGACACTCATACGCTTAGGAGCCAGGGGTTCGACGTGGGTGAAGTTGCCGGAGCGTGCTTCTGCTGTAATTTTAATGAATTGACCGATACGGTCGAGGCGTTGGAAAAGGATAGGCGACCAGACATCGTATTAGCAGAACCGGTTGGCAGTTGTACGGATTTGGTGGCGACCGTGATTCAGCCTTTGCTGCGATTATTTCAAGAGAAGTTTTCGGTGGCGCCTTACGGTGTTATTTTGAAACCTTCCCATGGTTTAAGAATTCTTAGTGGCGAAGGCAAGGCAGGTTTCTCGCCCAAAGCAGCTTACATTTTCAAGAAACAACTGGAAGAGGCTGACTTCTTGATCATCAATCGAATCGACGAACTGGAACCGCAGGAAATTGATCGATTGCAGGCACTGTTGGAAAAAGAGGCGCCTGGCACCCCAATTGTGCGGACTTCGGCAAAGACTGGCGCAGGTTTCCAGGTGCTGAAGGAGATGTTGGATCAGAAAGGTGTCTTTGGCAAGCGCATCTTGGACATCGATTACGATATTTACGCCGAAGGTGAAGCCGAACTGGGTTGGCTAAACAGCAGCTTGAAGCTTAGTAGCCAGTTGCCGTTCAAACTAGATGACGTGCTGGTGGGGATGGTGCAAAATTTGAAAGAAGCGTTAGCTGCCAACTCTGCGGAGACCGCCCATTTGAAGACGATTGGACTTTGGGAAGGTCATCACGGCGTCGCTAATTTGATCAGTAGCGAATCCGATGTAGAACTATCGTTGGCATCGCATTGTGAAACAACCACGGCGGATGTTGTCGTTAACGCTCGAGTGGCCACCAGTCCCGAATTGCTGCAGCAACTGGTTCATCAGGCGGTGTTGGAAACTTGCCAACGGTTGCAGATTCACGTCGACTTTACCCAGACTCAAAGTTTCCGCCCGGGTAGACCGGTTCCAATTCATCGCTATTCAGATGCTTTGTAATCTTAGACTTGTCTTTAGCGACTGTCGTCCGAGTTTTATGGTACATCAGTCTCACTGGCTTAACTTACGTTACACTGGTTTTTTTAGGCGAGCGGCAGAAGAAATTTACCGCAATAGCAGCGCGGAGCGCAAGCGTAGGAAGACCGTTTCCACTGGCTCGGGCTGTGTGCCGATATTTTTATAGCTGCCGCTCGGCTTACGTTTCACTGGTGACAGCTTTTTAACTGCATGATATAGGTGTTTGTGAAAAAACGGCGACTTACTCCCGAACGGATGGATGACCCTCTGCTCCCAGCAACCGATCATCAGATGGCCTTGGCTGGTTTGGCTCGACTGAATCGTTGGTCGCGGGGCGATGCTGGTTTATGGCGCCGAATCCAGGCCGAGGCCCGTTCGATTGCGCCTCGAACCTTGCGCGTGTTAGACATTGCAACCGGTTCGGGTGATTTGCCAATTCGTCTGTGCCAGCGGGCGAGCCTGTCCCAGTTACCGATTCACTTTTCAGCTTGTGATTTGAACCCTACTGCGTTAGAAGTAGCAGGGCAGGCTGCCGAGAAAGCGAATGTGTCGATTGAATTCTTCCAGTTGGACGCAGTTGCTGATCCGATTCCAGCGGGCTTTGATGTCATTATGGTTTCGCTATTCTTGCATCATCTTTCGGATGATCAAATCGTGAATTTGTTGACGAAATTGTCTCAGGCGACACAAAGAATGATCTTGGTAAACGATCTGGCACGGAGTCGGTGGAATTATCACCTGGTTTGGTTGGCTGGGCGAATCCTGAGTCGGTCGCCGGTGGTTCATTTTGATGGTCCGGTTTCTGTGCAAGCAGCCTTCACAAAAGCAGAGTTGATGGAGTTGGCGACTAAGGCGGGACTGACCAACGCAGAGGTGTATTCTCAATTTCCGGCTCGCTGGCAACTTACTTGGAGCAAATGCCAATGACTTCCTTTGCAGATCGTTCGGTTTGGGATGTGGCGATCATTGGCGCGGGGCCCGGTGGTAGTTTATTGTCACTAATTCTTGCTAGAAGTGGGCTTTCGGTGATCCTGTTGGATCAATCGGAGTTTCCCCGCCGGAAAGTTTGCGGCGGTTGTTTGAACGGCAATGCGATGGCCGCTTTAAAAGCGTGCGGATTAGCCAATCTGCCACAGCGTCTTGGTGCCAAGTCGGTTGCCCGGATGCGAATGTGTTGGGGTGGGCGTTGGGCCGAGTTGCCATTTGAGAACAATTGGAGTATTTCCCGAACTGTTTTTGATACGGCATTGATCGACCAAGCGCAAGCCGCGGGTGTAACATTTGCGTCGGGGCAACGCGGCACGCTAGGACCGGTGGCAGGCAATTTTCGGCAAGTCGAAGTGCAATCAAAAGTCAGCAGTTCTGTCCTTTCTGCAAAAATTGCGATTGTTGCTCACGGGCTGAAAGCGGGAACGATTGCTCGGAATTCTCGGCTAGGGGCAGGGACCATTTTGCCTGAGGTGCCAGCGTGTTTGACTGATGATGGTTTATTGATGGTGATTGGGCGCGGTGGTTATGTCGGCGGGGTGAGTGTGGAGAACAACCAATATGATCTGGCAGCAGCCTTGGACGTGAATTTTCTGAAAGCTCGAGGCTCGATTGCTAACGCGGTCAACGACCTCTTTCGCCAAGCGGGATACCAACCGATGCCCGAAGTCGCCAATGCCGATTGGAAGGGTACGCCGCTACTGACACGGCGGCCCAAGCAGATCGCAGGCGAGCGTTGGTTTGCTGTCGGTGATGCGGCCGGTTATGTGGAACCCTTCACTGGGGAAGGCATGGCCTGGGCGATGAACGGCGCATTGGCGCTGGCCCCGATTGTGCAACAGTCTGTGGCCCAGTGGCAACCGCGGGTTGTGGACAATTGGAGTAAAGTTTATCAGCAAAAAATTGCTCGGCGACAATGGCCCTGCCGAGTGTTCGCGAAAGTTCTGCGTTCGCCCACGTTGTCTCTTGGTTTGGTCAGCGGTTTGCGACTGTGCCCTAGTGTGGCTCGGCCGATTTTACAGCATCTAAGTCAGCCAACAGCTTGTCCAGAAGGAATGATCGTATGAGTGTGAACCTGAGTTTCATTGGCACCGCTGTCCCGGAAACGTGCGTCAATTCACAGCAGTCCTTACACATTGCCAATGCCTTGTGTGGGCCATTCATGAGCAACCCTGACTGGTTACCGGCGGTGTATGAAAACTGCGGTGTGAAACAGCGTTACCAAGTTTTGGGGCAAGCTGTTGTGAATGATGTACTACTTGGCACTCGGTTATCGAAGTCTCCGTTTTTACCCGGGAAAGAAGGTGGACCCACCACCGCCCAGCGGATGGCGATTTATACCAAGGAAGCTGGCCCCTTGGCACTGCAAGCGGCGCAGCAAACACTTGGGGCTGCCAATCTATCGGGCGGTCGCGTTACCCATTTGGTGACGGTATCTTGTACCGGGTTTCAAGCTCCCGGGATTGATGTGCTGTTGATTCGTGAACTAGCACTATCGCCGGGCGTGGAGCGTACTCACGTCGGCTTTATGGGTTGTCACGGGGCGTTGAATGGTCTGCGGGTCGCCAAGGCAATTAGCCAAGCCAACCCAGAAGCGGTGGTGCTGTTGGTGGCCGTGGAGTTGTGTAGCCTGCATTACTATTACGGTGCGGAGCCCAGCAAAGTGATCGCGAACGCCTTGTTTGCTGATGGGGCTGCGGCAATGCTTGTCAGTCAACAAATGCCAGGCTTGCCTCTGTCAGCGTCGGGGTCGCAGTTGTTGGCGAACTCGGAACGGGAAATGGGCTGGGTTATCGGTGATCATGGTTTTGGCATGACCATGACCAAACAGATCCCCCGCTTGATCGAGAAGCACCTGCATGCCTGGGTTGAATCTTGGTTACGCAAGAGTGGTTTGGGTATTGAACAAATTGCCCATTGGACAGTCCATCCCGGCGGGCCCAAAATTCTCGAAGCGGTGCAGACTTCGTTGGCGTTGCCTCAAATCGCCCTTGCAGATTCATGGCAGGTCCTTGCCGACCACGGGAACATGTCTTCGCCGACCGTTTTCTTCATTTTGAAACAGCAATCCCAGAAACATTTGACGGGTCCGACTGTGATGCTGGGGTTCGGCCCAGGCCTGGTTGTCGAAGCCGTCTTGTTAACGGTAGATGAACACGCTAAACCCCTTGTTTTATAGGGTTTTCGAAATGGGAAATGTCTAAAAAAGGTTAGTTAAACACCCCCAAAAGGGATAACTTAACCCTTAAGAATAGCCCAGGCAACGGCCCTCAGAACAGCCTAGAGATCGGCTGAGAAAACAGCAATGGGGACCCTGTTGTGGACATCAACAATAGGGTCCCAAGAACGATCCATCGATCGCATGGGGCCGTCCGGACAGTCGATCCAGGCTCGCTCAAGCTGATCTCCAACAGTGTATTTTCGGGGAGTGCATTCGCAGTGCATTCGCAGTGAAGATCGTAGTGAAGATCGCAGTGAAGATCGCAGTGAAGATCGCAGTGAAGATCGTAGTTAGAGGCTTGGACACTTCGCCCTTTGGCTGGTCCGCAGGCCTGAAAGACGGCAACCTTAAGCAGTTCGCCACGATGCTTGCAGTAGGACTCGTTTGGTGACCCTCGTGCCTTTACGGTCGCCCACTAGCCCCGGAAACGCACAATACGTGCGAGGCCGTCGAAGTCGCAAATTGAGAGTTGGTGTTGGATCATCGCCAGAACGTCGTCAGCCGAACCGCCACCAGTGCCAGCGCCGATCAGAGGCAACGCGATGGATTGGAAGTTGTGTTGGGTCGCCAGGGCCAGTGCGTTGCGAACCGAATCACGGATAGATTGTTCCGATGAACGCCAACACATGCTGATGCCAGCCATGTGAATGATGGATTTGAAGGGAAGTTTGCCGGCACCGGTGATGACAGCGCCGCCCAGCGGTATCGGGCACAAATACCAGCACAAATACCAGTGCCCACAAATACCAGTGCCAGGCGCGCAGGTGATGATGAGCGTGCGCCCGGATTAGTGTTGCATTAGAGGAGATTAGTGTTCGGCGCAGCCATGTTTTTGTAAACACTAATCGGCGCTAATCGCACACTAATCAATGCCGTCCGAGCACAAATACCAGCAAATACCAGTGCCAGGCGCGCAAGTGATGATGGGCGCAAGTGATGATGAGCGTGCGTCCGGATTAGTGTTGCATTAGAGGAGATTAGTGTTCGGCGCAGCCATGTTTTTGGGAACACTAATCGGCGCTAATCGCACACTAATCAATGCCGTCCGAGCACAAATACCAGCAAATACCAGTGCCAGGCGCGCAAGTGATGATGGGCGCAAGTG
>JBDNHU010000464.1:0-5531 GCA_041688615.1 Mariniblastus sp.
AGCGACGGTCATCAATGTCACTCTTACGGGTGATCTTATTCAGTCGCAACCTATCTTAAGGTCGACCGCACAGCCGGGTGACGCCATCGTTGTCAGCGGGTCGCTAGGTGGTTCACTTCTGGGGAAACACCTAACGTTTGAACCTCGGTGCCATGCGATTGAAAAAATATTGGAATACACTTCGCTCCACTCGATGACCGACATCAGCGATGGATTGGCATGTGACCTAAATAGCATCCTGCGACCAAGCAACGTTGGCGCGACCATTGATGCCAAAGCGATCCCAATTTCCACTGACGCCCAAAGCGGTCATCCGATTCTAAACGCGATCACGTTTCCCGTTAACGCCAAGGGATCGCCCGATTGGACTGCGAATCGTCCATTAGCCCACTCACTTTACGACGGTGAAGATTTTGAATTGCTATTCACTCTACCTTTTGACCAAGCAACAGGGTTGATCGATGGGGTGCACCATCGCAAACTAGACCTGGGCTGCGATCTTTGGATCATTGGAACGGTCCAAGAAGAAAAAGGGCTTAGATTGAAATACCAAGATCAGATTTTTGATTTGCCAGCCGGCGGGTACCAACATTAACCTCGTGTGAACCTTACCATCATGCAATTCACAACCCATGCTCAATCCGAAACTATGGCACTTGCTGCAACACTTGCCTTGGCCATTGAAGATAGTACCGTCATTTCGCTGGATGGCACTCTGGGTGCAGGAAAGTCCGTCTTTGTGCGTGGCTTCGCAATGGGATTGGGGATTGATCCAGACTTGGTTACCAGCCCAACGTTTACCCTTTGGCAAACTTATCAAGGATCTAAAACACTGCATCACTTAGATGCCTATCGATTGAGCGACGTCAATGAATTTTATGACATTGGCGCCGAAGAACTTTTTGAAATGGGCGGCGTGGTCATGATCGAATGGGGGCAACGCATTGCCGAAGCACTACCACGCGACTATTTAACTATTCAACTGCAAGTCATCGATCAGACAACCCGTTGGATTGAACTCATTGCGGCTGGCAATTTCCAACTACCCAACATCACCTTCACCCGGTAATCATCTCCAGCAGCGATAGCGACAAGTCTTCGCATCCACTTCTCGAAAGATGCTACGCTGAAACATAAGAACCGCGATCCATTAAGAGCCTAGCAAAGCCACAGAAGACTCTGAGAAACGTCGGATGTTGAACTTACTGCACCCCGATTTGCATCAAAACTTCACGCCTTCGACTAAGATTTCGTACGGGATCTTATTCTTGATCTTTTCCATCAAGCCGTTGGCGGCAACACTTTGGCGTTCGTCCAACATGCCTTCGCGAATCGTATCTTGCACTTCCTCAAAAGGCACATAACCGGCCTCTTGATGTTCGATGACGCGGATAATGTGATAGCCTTGCGGGCTTTCAAAAATATCGCTCAAACGACCCACAGGCGTAGTAAAGATCTGTTCCTCTAAGATTTGATTGGTCAACGCCCCTCGTTTGGTCCAATCATTGTAGCCGCCGCTTGCTGCAAAGAATCCACTGGAATCCTTCTTGGCGACTTCGGAAAACTTGGCACCGTAGACGACTTCATTTCCCATTCTGCCTAGTTTCCGTTTCGCGTTTGCTCTGTCGGGTTCGCTTGCAAAACTAACCAACAAATGTTCCCAACGCACTTGATTGTCCATCGTGTAATTTTCACGCTGATTCAGGTACTGCTGGTACAATTCGTCATGAGAAATTTCAGTATCGATCGTCACTTGAGACATGACACCAAATTTTGCGATCTCTTGCTCGGCGGCTTGCTCTTTGACCGCTCGCCAACTCGAACCCAGCATACGCAATCGAGCGTCTAATTCGCCCAAATTTTTGACTTCATATTTCTTGAACATTTGAGGCAATTGTTTTTCTTCCAACTGCTTGAACAAATCCTTCTTGATCGATTCAATCTGATCGGGTGAAGGCAATTTAGAAATGGCTTCGTGATATAACATCTTCCGTTCGATCGAACGAGGCAAAAGTTCTCGGATGCCTTGTTCAATCATTTTTTGCTTCACGAAATCCGGCGCGTCTGCGGCTTTGGTCTGTATCACTTCATTGATCGTCAGCAGCAGATCGCCTTCAAAAATCGGTTCGCCCGCGACAATCGCAAGAACCCGGCCCGGTTCAAACAACGTACCACTTGGAACCGTAGCCGATAATTTTGACGCTCCGCTAGCCGGCGCCAAGGCTTCGTAACCTACCTGTTGAATACTCTTGGGCGAATCCAACAATTCTTTTTGGCGCCCTTTGGATAAGGATTTAGCATCCGATGTTTCGGTCGAATTGGGTTTGGTTCCAAGCAGACGCGAACCCAATCTGCCAAACTGAGCGTTAGCAATCGACCCAGATCCGAAGCAACCAATTAGCTGGCAGAACACGAGCGCATTTGCCAAGCCTAAAACAAACCGATGTGTAAAATGGAGCATCGTAAAGTCGCATCCTTGCGAGATTCGGTCCACAGAAAAGGGTAATGATTGCAGCTGGTCAAAGTACGCCACAAAGTTACAAAAGGTTCGTCAAAAAGTATACGACTCGATCACTTGGCGTTCGATGCCTCAAATTAGTGGCCATCGCACCAACGAGAGCTGAAAATCGCTACCCGGCGAAACCACAGAATCGATACCCAGCAGTGGGTGCATTCAAACTTGAATTGGCAAGGTCACAAACTAAGCCTCTACTTTGACAGACGCACAATACTCGATTTACAACTCGGGACGCAAGATCTTCTTTGCTAGCTTCAACAAACGCTGATCGGTCCATTGATAATCTTTATCTAACGGCCAAAATGCTTGCCCGTTGTCAGTTAAACGCAAGCGAGACCGACTCATGGAACGAAGTTGCTCCATCCTTGACCGGCTATTAAATTCAAAAACCATGAACGGTGGAATGACTCGAACTGACGATATCTCCCACACAGCAGCGTCCAATTTCAACTCAACGCGTTGAAACAAATCCATGGTAGCATCCGGAATTTTCCCAAATCGATCCAGTAATTCTTCGCGAAATTCATTAATTTGATCGTAGTTTTCGATTCGAGTTAATCGTCGATAAAAATCGATCTTCTGTCGTCGATCTTCGACATAATCGTCGGGCAAGAACCCTCGTCCTGGCAATTGAATGTCCACGTCGATCGATATCGGTTGCGGCTCTTTCTTCAGTTGCCTAACCGCTCGCTCCAACAGTTGGCAGTACAGTTCATAACCGATCGCGGCAATATGGCCGCTTTGTTCGGTACCCAACAAATTGCCCGCCCCCCGAATTTCAAGATCCCGCATCGCAATACTGAACCCCGCACCCAGTTCACTAAAATGTTCAATCGCCTGCAACCGTTTGGAGGCATTAGCTTTCAACCGGGTTTTAGCATCAATCAAGAGGTAACAGTATGCCTTATGTTTGTACCGACCCACTCGCCCTCGCAACTGATGTAAGTCTGCCAAACCATAGCGATTGGCGTCGTCAATAAACATTGTATTTGCGTTTGGGATATCAAGTCCGCTTTCAATAATCGTGGTAGCGATCAGCACATCGTATTTGCCCGAGACAAAGTCAGTCATGACCTTCTCCAACTCGCCTTCATCCATTTGCCCATGCCCGACCACAAACTTGGCCTCGGGAACGATACTCTCAAGGCGATCCTTAAGTGTGTAGATGTCACCAATACGGTTATGCACAAAATATGACTGCCCACCGCGATTCAACTCACGCAATATGGCATCGCGAAACATCGTGCGATCAAATCGAGTCAAACGGGTTTCAACTGCCAGACGGTCAACCGGCGGAGTTTCCAAATTTGAAATATTTCGAACGCCCACCAACGACATATGCAACGTTCTTGGAATCGGTGTCGCCGAAAGGGTAAGCACGTCCACACTGGCCCGCATCCCCTTCAAACGCTCCTTCACTTGCACGCCGAATTTTTGCTCTTCGTCAATGATCAACAACCCAAGATTGTTAAACTTAACATCCTTGCTGGCCAAACGATGGGTTCCCACACAAATATCCACTCGCCCAGTTTGCAATCCCTCGACGGTTAACTTCTGTTCCTTGCGACTGCAGAAGCGACTTAACTTACCAATTTCCAATGGGAACGAAGCCATTCTTCGGCGCAATGTTTGGTAATGTTGCTCGGCCAAAACCGTAGTTGGCACCATCAACCCAACTTGATAACCGTTCTCCACCGCCTTAAAGGCGGCCCGCATGGCAACTTCGGTTTTGCCAAACCCGACGTCACCGCACAACAATCGATCCATGGGCTGGGCAGATTCCATATCGCCCTTAATCGCCAAAATTGCCTCCAGCTGATCGCTGGTCTCCGTGTAAGGAAAAGATTGCTCGAATTCCGCCTGCCAGGTCGTGTCGGGTCCCAGTCGAATTCCTGGCAACAAACTGCGTTGCGCTTGTACCTGCAGCATTTCTGCCGCCATGTCTTGAATCGCTTCCTCTGCCGCTTCCTTTTGCTTAATCCAACTTTTGCTGCCGACCCTAGCCAACACGGGCGAACGTTTCGTCCCCCCGACATACCGCTGAATCAAATCCATTTTGGTGGCAGGCACATAAATTTTGGTGCCGCCATAAAATTCAATCGCAAGATGCTCTTGTTCCACATTATCCTTCTTCAAAAGCGACAAGCCACGGAACCTCCCAATTCCATGCGCTAGGTGGACGACTAAGTCGCCATCTTGAAGGTCCAAAAAACTATCCAACGCCTTGCTTAGCGTCCCGCGAGATCGAGTCCGCCGCAGTTCACCTCGGTTGAACACTTCGTCACAGCTAACAATCGCAATCTTGTTCGCATCGTCGCGAAAACCATTTCGACAATCACCCACAACCAGATGAATCCGATCCTTGGATGCTGCTTGAGTCTGTCCTAAAATCTCATTCAGTCGTTCCAACTCACCTTCAACAGGTGTGACCATATAGACCAAGTAATTTGCTGCCAGGCGATCGACGTGCGCCTTCAAATCACCCAAGTCACCGTCAAACTTTTCCAGCGGTTGAACCGGCAAACGATGGCGAAATTCATCCACTTCAAATGCAGACTCCTGTATAGAACCAAGGCAATGCTTCGCCATTTTTCGACGAACCTCATCCCAAGTCAGAATCTTCAAAACTGACTTCCCGTAACTTTCACGCCTGGCACCTTCCGCCTGAGCTGTTTCGGGGTCAATTAGAAAGATGATCGAATCTTCCGGCAAAAAGTCTAACAGACAGTGCTGTCCATTCACTTCCGGCGAAGCGATCAATAGTTGCACACTTTCCAGCCGCCCCGTACTGCGTTGAGTGGTGGGTTCAAATTGACGAATAGACTCAACCAGCGTGTCAAACAATTCGATTCGAAAAGGCTTGTCGGCATTAGGAGGGAAAACATCGATGATGCCGCCACGACGAGAAAATTCGCCAGGCGACTCCACCACGCTGACCAAATGCATCGAATGTTTAGCCATCCAAGCACAGAATTCTTCCGGGTCCACATCCTGATCGATCTGCAGACTGCGC
>JBDNHU010000465.1:0-5492 GCA_041688615.1 Mariniblastus sp.
CAAAGGCGATGTGCAACCAAAGGCGATGTGCAACCAAAGTTGATGGTTGTTGTTTTCAGTTGGACGCGGTGAAAGGTTACAGTGCTAGAAGCAGACGACTGGGAGCTTTTAGGTACCCGATGATGTCGTTCAAGAATCTAGCGGCCATCGCGCCGTCAATCAAACGGTGATCATAAGACAAGCTTAGTGGCATCATCAAGCGTGGTTTGATTTCGTCACCGACCACCACTGGCAGTTTACGAGTACGCCCCAACAGCAAAATGGCCGCTTCCGGAACATTGATGATCGGCGTGGAATAAGTTCCGCCGATCGCACCTAAATTGCTGATTGTGAATGTGCTGCCGCGAAGATCTTCAATGCCAAAGTTGTTGGTTCGGGCGTTGGTTGCAATCATTTGCAATTGCCGCGCGATGTCTGGGATAGAAGAACGATCGGCGTTGCGCAAACTTGGAACCACTAGGCCACGTTGGGTATCAACTGCGATGCCAATGTTGACATAGTTTTTGTAAATGATATTACCTTGTTCCATGTCCACCGACGCGTTGATTGCCGGGTTGTGACGCAGAGCCATCGCGACGGCTTTGATCACGAACGGCATCGAAGTCAATTTAATGCCTTGTTCAGCGTAGTCGTCTTTGCTGCTGAGACGGAATTCTTCTAGATCCGTGACATCAGCATCATCAAAGTTTGTGACGCGGGGCGCGGTGACCCAAGATTCATGCATCTTGTTGGCAATTGTCTTGCGGATGCGGCTCATCTTTTCAATGGTGACTGGGCCGAAACTGTCGGTGTCATTGCTTCCGACCGGAATGGCTGGATTGGCCGCTGTCATCGCTGTCATCGCCGCACCGGTTGACCTGGAACCGGAAGCCGAACGCGTCCCACCGGTTACCACTAGCAAGACATCTTCCCGGCTAAGCCGACCGCCAGGTCCAGTACCTTGGACACTGGAAAGATCTACCCCTACTTCTCGGGCGAATCGGCGAATTGACGGGCTGGCCGGTAAGTCAACGCCTGGACGAGCCGCGATTGGAGTGACCGCCGCGGCAATCGCCTGCGCGGTTGTTGGGGTTTTTGCCGGAGCCGGAGCAGGAGCAGGTGTGGACGCTGCAATGGTTGGAGTTGCCGGGGCTACCACCTTAGGTGCTGCTGGCGCCGGTGCGGGAGTGGGTGCCGGCTTCGCGGCTTGTACTGGTGCAGGGGCCGGTGCCGAACTGCTGGTCACTTCGACATGGAACAGAACCTGTCCAATCGTGACGGTATCCCCTTCAGCGATATCGATCTTCACGATCTTGCCAGCCACTTCGCTAGGAACGTTCGTGGTTGCCTTGTCGGTTTCGATTTCCAACAGCGTCTGGTCTTTTTCGATCGTGTCGCCGACACTTACAAACAATTCCAGGACTTCGCCCGAATCAATGCCGTCACCCAGGTTCGGAAGTTTAATTTCAGTAGCCATAGTGTTTCGTAATCGAGGTATTTAGATCGTGAAAATGGATTGGAAAACTTAACTGCAGTCCCTGCCCTAATTTCAATATTGACACCGCAGTAAAAAATATAGCAGCTGAAACTTTCGGGTCTCAACTTCGTTATTACTTCTCAACTTCGTTATTACTTCTCAACTTCGTTATTACTTCTCAACTTCGTTATTGTCACGGTACGTGGTGGTTGCCGTCCATTGTGCTCCCGAACATTTTGTCCCAGCACATTTCTGCCTCTGCTGTGCTAGTGACTGCTGTGCTAGTGACTGCCGTGCTAGTGACTGCCGTGCTAGTGACTGCAATCATGACTTCATGCAGTCATAGCACCAATTCATTGGCATCAAACCACTGGCACCTAAACCAACGGATTCGAACCAACGGACTCGAACCATCGGCGGCAGATCACTACGTCCAGCATCTCACCTTGGCCGTCTTGTACATCGTGGGCCACTCTTGCAATTCGGATTCATCGGTTCCTATTGATTGATTCACCATTGACCGCGCACTAGGCGTACAACGCGTTCGGCTTTTCTGGATCGATCCCCAGTTCGGTGACTGCTTTAGCAACGTCAGCGGCAGGGATTTTGCCCTGTTGGCTAAGTTGATACAACGTCGCCAACGTGATCAATTCGCCATCGACTTCGAAGTGGCGACGAAGGGCAGGACGCGTTTCACTGCGTCCCATACCGTCGGTACCCAAGACGAAGTAATCGCCCGGGATCCACGGTTGGACCTGTTCAGCTAGGGCTCGCACATAATCGCTGGCCGCAATGTATGGACCCTCATGCCCTTGGAGTACCGTTTCAATGTAGCTCTTCTTGGGTGTTTCACCTGGATGCAACATGTTCCAACGGCGGCAAGATTGGGCGTCTCGGCGCAGTTCGGTGTAACTTGTCACACTCCAGACATCCGAAGCGATCTGATACTTCTCGGCCAACATGCGTTGAGCATCCAGAACGCCGTTCATGATCGCACCCGATCCAAACAACTGGACGCGATGCTTCGAACCCTTGACGTCGGCACTGGAGAACTTGTAAATGCCTCGGATGATTCCCTCTTCGACACCCGCTGGCATTTCAGGCATGTTGTAATTGTCGTTGCCGACCATGATGTAATACAACGCATTTTCGCCGTCCTGGTACATTCGCTTCAAACCGTCAAACACGATCGTGGCGGTTTCGTAGTTGAACGCCGGATCGTAAGCCCGCACCGATGGGAAGGCGATTGCATTTAGCAAACTGTGTCCGTCCTGGTGCTGTAGTCCTTCGCCGTTCAATGTTGTGCGACCGGCGGTTCCACCCAGCAAGAATCCTTTGGCCTTCATATCGGCTGCCGCCCATATCAAGTCGCCAATGCGTTGGAAACCGAACATCGAGTAGTAGATGAAGAACGGGATCATGTTCACGCCGTGAGCGGAATAAGCCGTACCTGCGGCGTTGAAACTGGCCATCGAACCGGCTTCGGAAATACCCTCTTCCAGAATCTGACCACTGGCGGATTCTTTGTAGTACGCCACTTGATCGGAATCGACGGGGTCATAAAGCTGGCCAAAGCGAGCGTAGATACCGACTTCGCGGAACATACCTTCCATACCGAAGGTCCGCGATTCGTCAGGCACAATCGGCACAACAAACTTGCCGATTTTTTTGTCGGTTGCCAATCGAGACAGCAAGCGAACGGCACCCATGGTGGTCGACATTTCCTTATTGTAATCTCGCTCGATGGCCTTCTTATGGTCGGCAAACGTGGGCACTTCGATCGTCAGAGGAGTGGTTGGGCGGCTTGGGACCGGGCCACCCAACGCTTTGCGGCGTTCTTGCAGATACTTCATTTCGTAGCTATCGGGGGTCGGGCGATAGAACGGCATCTTCGCGATTTCAGCATCCGAGATTGGAATGCCAAATCGGTTGCGGAATTCTATCAACTGGCCTTCATCCATCTTCTTCTGATTGTGGGCCACATTTCGACCTTCGCCGGCGTCGCCCAAGCCATAACCCTTAACCGTCTTGGCCAAAATGACCGTTGGCTTCCCATTGCATTGTACCGCCGCTTGGTACGCTGCGAATACTTTCTCAGGGTCGTGCCCACCGCGACGAATCCGTTCCAGTTTTTCGTCAGAAACGTTCTTCACTAATTCCAGCAATTCAGGGTACTTGCCAAAGAACTTTTCACGGATGTAGGAACCCGGTGCGACGCTGAACTTTTGGTATTCGCCGTCAACGCACTCTTCCATTCGACGGATCAACAAGCCTGACTTATCCTTGGCCAGCAACTGATCCCACTCGGTGCCCCAAAGCACCTTGATCACATTCCAGCCAGCACCGCGGAAAATCGCTTCCAATTCTTGAACAATTTTACCATTGCCGCGAACCGGTCCATCCAGACGTTGGAGATTGCAATTGACCACAAAGCATAGGTTGTCCAGTTTTTCACGGGACGCCAACGTGATCGCACCCAAAGTTTCTGGTTCATCACATTCGCCGTCGCCCAAAAATGCCCATACCCGTTGGTTAGACGTATCTTTGATGCCGCGATTCTTCAAATACCAATTGAACCTAGCTTGATAGATTGCCATGATCGGCGCCAGGCCCATTGAAACCGTCGGGTATTCCCAGAAGCTTGGCATCAACCAAGGATGCGGGTACGACGAAAGGCCCGGTTCGGGCTGCAATTCGCGGCGGAAATTTTCTAAATGTCGTTCGCTTAGGCGGCCTTCCAAGAACGCTCGCGAATAAATACCAGGCGATGCGTGACCCTGGAAGTAAATATGGTCACCGTCAAACCCCGATTCACCTCGACCGCGGAAGAAGTGGTTAAAGGCCACTTCATACAGCGTGGCACTGGACGCGAATGTCGAAATGTGTCCGCCAAGTCCGTCGAAATTCTTGTTCGCACGCACGACCATCGCCACCGCGTTCCAGCGAATAATGCTCTTAATCCGACGCTCGATTTCACGGTTTCCAGGATACTTTGGCTGCTGGTCCGGAGCGATCGTGTTGATGTAAGGCGTGTTCATGCCAAACGGCAATTCGATACCCTCTTGGCGAGCCTGATTTTCCAGGGCCTCCAAAATGTAACGAGCCCGGTCAACGCCTTTGCTCTTAATGACGTACTGCAGCGATTCTAACCATTCCTGAGTTTCTGTCGGGTCCGTATCACCACCTTGAGCAGCAAGGTCCATTGGGAACGCGGGTAGATTCTCGTCAGTTTCAGGTCGAATCACGTCAGACATCGTTTATCCTCGGTTATTTACGCTACGGGCAAAGCCACGAATGGCAATCCGCTGGCTTTGCATTGTCATTGTTTACGATTAACGAGCACATGGCCCGCTAAAGGATTTATATCTTATCTAAACTGGATAATCGCAACGAACCTAATCCACCAAGTTCCTGTCAGACCTTGCATGTGGACGGTTCGGATTACGGACCAGTTCCGATTGTCATCACTGTTGAATTACAGGTCGGTCGCTGGTGACTGGTCGGCAACTGTAAAAAATTGCTTCGGGCAAATTCGATTCAAACCGTTTGCCGATTCCAACCGTTGCCAGGTTCAGTCCGCCGCCCAAAAACTAAAATTCACCCTGTACAGGTTTCTCGCGAAAACACCGTTTCTAAAGGCAGCCAATCCCAGCAGTTGCCCCAAAGTTTTCCCAGCGCAAGGCGTTAGGTCAAAGGCGTTAGGTCTGAGTCACGTGGTTCGGCAATCGCCATCGATTTTCTGTTTCGCGAATCGATTGGACTCGTTTGAACTAAACGTGCTTTGCCCGGCGAAAATTTCACTTAGCGAACTGAATTCACCGGGAAATCAAATTCCCAGGGCAGATAGTATCTTTACGGGCAGGGATTTCGCAAGTCGCTTAAGGTCGACTTCACCACAAAGTTCCACCCGTTGGGTTTGCGATTCGCCCAAACTTGCACCAGATTATAAACGTTTTTCCTGCCCTTGGTTAGGACCGGATTTAGCGAGTTGCCTCAATTAAATAGCAACCTTTGCGTTCTAACAAAATTGATCTAC
>JBDNHU010000466.1:0-9305 GCA_041688615.1 Mariniblastus sp.
AAGGTCCAAAGAGGGCGTATAAGAGGTAATGCCTCCCGAGGCAACCGCGTCATCTTTGGTGATTTTGGCCTCCAGTCATTGGAGCCAGGTTGGTTAAAAGCACAGACGATCGAAGCAGGCCGTATTGCTGCACAGCAGTACGTCCGTGGTGCGGGTGGTCGACTGTATATTCGCGTGTTCCCTCATCGTTCCATTACCTCGACTCCTTTGGAGACGCGAATGGGTAAGGGTAAGGGTGAGCCGGAATGGTGGGTAGCGACAATCAAGCCAGGAACTATCCTTTACGAATTGGGTAATGTGACCGAACAGCAGGCAAAAATTTGCTTTGCTCGTTTGGCTCACAAAATGCCAATGCGTGTTCGGATGGTGGGTCGCAGAATTGAAATCGGTTCTGGCGAAGTGGCTAAATAGAGTTGACAGGCCATTGTTGGTTTGTTGAATTGAAGTTGCACGGAATATTTTGCAAGTTTGCTTAGGTGTGAGTGATGGAAAAGTTGAGTATGAGTGAACTGCGCGAGATGAACGACGAGCAGTTGGAAGACACCCTGCGTGAGACAGCTAAGACGTTGTTTCACTTGCGAGTTCAGGCTCAGACAGACCGTTTGGATGTGCCCAGTGAACTGTATCGGAACCGGCGCTTGATCGCTCGTATTAAGACGGTCCAGAACCAACGCAGACCCAAATTGGCCGAAGAAGTTGCGACTGCCGAGTAATTCTGGGTTGGTTTGGCTGACACGGATTGCGTGATTGGCTGTCAGAATTACTTAGCGGTTAGGCATTGGCTGATTTGAGTGGGTTTTTGGTTGCTAGTAGTTTGGGTTCGGTGGCGACTGGCGGAATTTGTAGCTTGAGATATTGCAAGAGCTTTTCGGATGTGATGCCGGACGCTCCTTTAACAAGGTAAGAACTGACGATGCCAAAACGAGTGTCGACTGGCGTGGTAACGAGCAACAAGATGGAAAAGACCGTAGTGGTTGAAATCCGTCGGGTTGTAAAAGACAAGAAGTACATGAAGTATGTTCGTTCTCGTAGCAAGTGTTACGCGCATGATGAGAATAACGAAGCTGGCATCGGCGACTTGGTCGAGATCATTGAATCTCGCCCAATGTCAAGATTGAAGCGTTGGACATTGGTTAGAGTAGTTGAGAAGAGTACAGCGGTTGATCTTGCTGCCCTTAAGGAAGCTCGTCGTCAACAGAAAGATGCCGAGGCGGAAGCATGATTCAGCAAGAGACTCGTTTGACTGTGGCGGACAATACTGGCGCCAAGGAGTTGATGTGCATCAAGGTGTTAGGTGGCTCGCGCCGTCGATACGCTGGTTTGGGTGACATTATCATCTGTAGCGTGAAGGGTGTAATCCCTGGAAGTGATGTCAAGAAAAAGGCAGTTGTTCGTGCAGTAGTTGTGCGAACCAAGCAGCCTACTCGTCGCGAAGACGGAAGCTACATTCGGTTTGACACCAATGCGGCAGTACTTGTGGACAAAGATGGTAACCCGCGGGGAACGCGTATCTTTGGTGCGGTTGCCCGAGAATTGCGGGCTCGCAAGTTTATGAAAATTGTAAGCTTGGCGAATGAAGTAATCTAACGATCAGTCGAAAATGATTCAGGATGGTTACGGCAGTAGGTTGTGGTAGGTAAGATTAGAAGATCGGTTGGCTGAATTTTTTTCGAGCAGGACGTGTGTTGTTTCGGGTGTATCCGAGAGCCTGTCGTAAAGAGATCCCGACGGCCAAATTGAGAGAATATCATGGCGGAATTGGCAAAGAATTACGAAGCACGGCTAAGGACCAAGTACCGAGAGGTCATGGTTCCTCAGTTGCGGGAACAGACAGGGCGGCAGAACACTCTTTCTTTACCGCGGTTGGACAAAATCGTAATTAATATGGGTGTTGGCAGTGCCGTTTCAGACAAGAAACACATTGAAGACGCTCAGGCTGCGATGACCTTGATCGCCGGCCAGAAGGCGGTCGTGACTTTGGCTCGCCAGAGTATTGCGGGTTTCCGTTTGCGTGAGGGTATGCCAATCGGTGTAAAGGTGACTCTTCGCGGAAATCGGATGTATGAATTCTTGGACCGTCTGATTTCAATTGTATTGCCTCGCGTACGTGACTTTCGAGGCGTGAATGATAAAGCGTTCGATGGACGTGGAAATTACAGTTTGAGCCTGAACGAGTATCTGGTGTTTCCTGAGTTGAACCCGGATAAGTTCACTCGTGAGCAGGGTATGAACATTTGTTTCGTGAACAGTTCGACACGGAGTAACGAAGAAGGCAAGCTTTTGCTTTCGTTGTTCGGGATGCCCTTCCGTCGTCGCAAAGTTGTTGAAGTTGAAAGCACTCCAGTGGCAGTTGCTACTGAGTAAGGTTTGCATCTGGGCGAGTATAGTCCAGGGGGATCTGAGTTTCGTGGTTGACGAGTTCAGCTCGTGTGAGCGTTTGATTGGATGGGTTGCGTTTGTCGTGCATCCGATCCCCAATGTGGTAAATTGAAGATTCAGGTTTGTTTTTCAGCAAGCGGGATCATGAGTATTGTTTTTTAAGGTGATGAAAATCCGTGGCAAGTAAAGCGAAGATAGCAAAAACGCTGCGTAAGCCGAAATATCCCGTGCGTCGCGAAAATCGTTGTAAGATTTGCGGTCGACCCCGGGCTGTTTACCGTAAGTTTGGTGTGTGCCGAATTTGTTTTCGGAAACTGGCTGATAACGGCCTCATTCCTGGTGTTCGTAAGGCTAGCTGGTAAGCAGGGAATTCGCGACCATGATGACTGATCCAATTGCTGACATGCTTACACGCATTCGAAATGCGGTGAGTGTTGAGAAGCCACAAGTTGAAGTTTCCGCCTCGAAGGTAAAACGCGGCTTGGCCGAAGTTTTAAAGCGCGAGGGATATATTTGGGATTGGGAAGAGGTTGAAGCTCAGCCTGTTTCGATCTTGAAAATTGAATTGAAGTATGGCCCTAGTGGCGAACAAGTAATTCAGAAGATTAAGAGAATTAGCAAGCCTGGACGGCGCGTTTACACGCACGCCAAGGATTTGCGTCCAGTTCTGGGCGGATTGGGAATTCGCGTTTTGAGCACTAGCCAAGGCGTAATTAGCGATCGTGAAGCTCGTCAGCAAAAAGTTGGTGGCGAAGTCCTTTGCGAGATTTGGTAGTTTCCTTGCAGAGTGGTGCTTGACGCACTCGGGCTAGGTGATTAGCGAATTGGTGGAAGTTGTTGGGTAAGGTATCTGTAGTCGGGGGTTCATCAAAACATTGGTGGATGTTCCAATAGATACGAGCAGATGTTTGAACAGGTCTGCGTCTGGAAGTGATCGTTGAGAAGAACGGTACCAGGCACCAGCGTAATGCGGGACCTAGTGGTAGCCTGAATGGGTTCGGACGCTGAGTAGATTAGGCATTGGTAAACGTAATTCGGAAGAAGTAAGACATGTCGCGAATTGGAAAGAAACCGGTCACCATTTTGGATGGTGTGAAGCTGAGTCTTCAGGGGCAGGCTTTGTCCGTTGAAGGCCCGCAAGGTAAGCTGGATATTGCGTTGCGACCGGAAGTTAGTGTCGAAATTGACGAAGAATCCAAGACCTTACTGGTTAAAGCGGACGACAGTCGTGAGGCGAAGGCGTTTCATGGTCTGACTCGTGCATTGATCAACAATATGATCATTGGTGTCAAAGATGGCTATGAAAAGAAGCTTGAGTTGCAAGGCGTGGGTTATGTTTGCACGCTTAAGGGCAACGAATTAATTTGCGAGTTGGTTTTGCCAACGAACTGAAGAAGAAGGTTCCTGCCAATTTGGAGGTGACTTGCCCGGATCAGACACATATTGTCGTCAAGGGTTGTGACAAGCAAGCCGTTGGTGAATTTGCTGCGGCAGTGCGGTCGCTGCGTAAGCCTGAACCTTACAAAGGCAAGGGAATTCGTTACCAAGGCGAAGTCGTCAAGCTGAAGGCTGGCAAGTCGGCTAAATCTTAGTGTTTGGTTTTTGAACAGAGTGACCGATCAACGAACAGTTTGGGTGATCGTTTAGGGCTTGGGTATCAAGCGTCCAATTGTAAATCGAGAAGTTTAGGATACAGTGCTGTGAAAGCGGTCAAAGTAAAAAACCTACGTCGTTGGCGTCGTCGCAATCGCATTCGTAAGAAAGTGCAAGGCACTGCGAATTGCCCTCGTTTGACGGTTTTTCGAAGCCATCGTAATTTGTCTTGCCAGTTAGTTGACGACGAAACCGGTAAGACTCTGGTCGCGGCCAGTAGCCAAGAGAAGGCTTTGTCCGAAAATCTAGCTTACGGTGGAAACTGTGACGCTGCCAAGGTGATTGGTGCTGCTTTGGCTCAACGAGCCAAGAGTGCCGGTATCGAGCGTTGTCGCTTTGATCGTGGACAATATAAGTACCATGGTCGCGTTGCCGAATTGGCGAACGCTGCCCGTGAAAACGGATTGCAGTTCTAGTTACCCAGGCTTGTTTCGCCTCGCCAGGTTGTTGGCTGGCTGGAGGTTTTGCTAGTTGGTTGGGTCGACGTTGGTTAGCGGTTGTAAACGAAATGCCTGAGCTTATCAGGAAATAATATTAGCGGGAGCCATTGAGTGGCAGTAGATAAAAGAAACAGTAACGATCACCAGTTGATCGAAAACGTTGTCAAAATCAAGCGTTGTGCCGCAGTTGTTAAGGGCGGACGTCGTTTTAGCTTTGCTGCGTGTGTAGTCGTTGGCGATGGCAAGGGTAAGGTTGGCATTGGCTACGGCAAGGCAAATGAGGTTCCACCAAGTGTGGAAAAAGGGAACAAGCAAGCTTCCCGTTCATTGAAGTCTTTCCCGATTATTGATGGAACTATTCCGCATTCGGTTCAAGGCCATTTTGGTGCTTCCCGAGTTCTATTGATTCCAGCGGGTCCGGGTACGGGTATCATTGCGGGTGCGGCAGTTCGCTCGGTTTGTGAAGCGGTTGGAATCCACAACGTATTGACCAAGAACTTGGGTAGTACTAACCCAGTTACGGTTGTGAAGGCTACAGTAAATGCATTGTCGCAGTTGCGTACACGAGACGCGATTGCACAATTGCGAGGAGTAACGTTGTAATGAATTTGAATGAAGTAAACGAAGGTATCACTAAATTTCGACCACGCAAGCGACTGGGTCGTGGCCCTGGCAGCGGCCAAGGCAAGACTGGTGGCCGAGGCTACAACGGACAGCGATCACGTGCGGGTCACGGCCAATCGGTTGTGTTCCAGGGTGGAACGATGCCATTGTTTCGTCGCTTGCCAAAGCGTGGTTTTAACAACCGAAACGCAGTGAAGGTGGGTTCGGTCAATGTTGAAGACCTGGAACTGAACTTCGATGCTGGATCGGAAGTTAACTCAGAAACACTTCGTGTCAAGAATTTGGCGAAGTATTCTTATGATCAGCTGAAAATTTTGGGAAACGGTGAATTAACCAAGGCCTTAAACGTATCGGCTCACCGTTTTAGTGAAACAGCTAAAGAGAAGATTGAGAAGGCTGGTGGAACTATCACCGTTATTCCAGGGCCGGCTCCGGTTGTTAAGAACAAGCAGCGCAGTGCGAAGGATCGTCGTTAGTCATTATCAAAGGGCCGGCAATTATGTCGGCCTTTTGCAATTTCAGTTGCTTATTGGTTTGACACAAATTGTCATTTAAGAATTGCCTCTGGCTTGTAGAAGTCAGCGGCAATGCTTATATAGGTAATAGGTTTTTCGGTCATTTCTGACCCAACAATTTTGTAACCTGCATTTTGGTCTAACCAAGCAGGATGGATTAAGACCCATGCTTGAGAAGATTCGAACCGTTTTTTCGATCCCTGAACTACGTCAGAAGATTTTGCTGACGTTGTTCTTGCTGGCTATCTATAGGATTGGCTGGACTATTTACTTGCCGATGGTTGATCGCGATGCGATCGAAGGCGCACGCAATTCCAGTTCGGCCGTTGGGTCGCTACTAGAAACGGTGTCTGTACTAAGCGCCAGCCAATTGAACCAAGCGACTATTTTTGGTCTTGGAATCATGCCGTACATTTCGGCTTCGATTATGTTTCAGCTGCTTGGTAATGTGTATCCGCCGTTGATTGAGTTGCGAAAGGAGGGAGAATCCGGTCGCAAAAAGGTCAATGATTACACTCGTTATGTCACCGTTGTTCTCTGTTTGCTGCAAAGCTTCGTTTACGTACGAATGTTCTTGATGGCAGACCAAGGAGGAGGCGTGAATATGACGGCCTCCGAGTATGAGGTCAATGGAAGCCTTTCCTTTGGGTGGCAAATTAACGCGGTTATGATTATGACTGCGGGTAGCGTGTTCTTGATGTGGTTGGGTGAACAGATTGATGAATATGGTATCGGCAACGGTATCAGTTTGTTGATTATGGCTGGTATCTTGGCGGCCATGCCGGGTGCGTTTCAGTCATTCTATCAAAACGCTGAATTTAACTTGAATGGTTTCAGCCAGGAGAAGATCGGTATCGAATTGATGCTGGTATTGTTGGCTCTGTTTGTGGGTGTGATCGTTGCAACGGTCTATGTGATGCAAGCTCAACGTCGGATTCCGACACAAAGTGCAAAGCATGTACGAGGGCGACGTGTTTTCGGCGGAACCAAGCAGTACATGCCGTTGCGAATTATGCAAGCTGGCGTGATGCCAATTATTTTCTCGACAACGCTGTTGATTTTCCCGTTTCTGTTGTTCCAGTTCCTTGGAAAAGGTTGGAGTGGATTTGAGGCGTTAGCCAATCTGTTTGCTCCTGGCAGCTTGGTTTATAACTTGTGCAACATTGGTTTGATTTTCTTCTTCTGTTTCTTTTGGACAGCGATGATGTTCAATCCAAAGGAGATTTCGGACAATCTGAAGGAGAGCGGTGCGTTTATCCCCGGTCACCGTCCAGGGCGGCGAACTGAAGAGTACTTGGATCGAGTGATGCACCGCGTGACTTTCGTAGGTGCTGCTTTCCTAGCTTTAATTGCAGTAGTCCCGTCGATTATTATGGCATTGTTCCCAAATGTTGACTGGATGATTGCCAGTTTCTATGGTGGAACGGGTCTGCTGATTGCGGTGAGTGTTGCATTCGATCTGATCAGCAAGATTGATAGCCATCTATTGATGAGGAATCATAAGGGCTTACTCGAGTAGTAACTAAACTTGGGTAACTGGGGGTTTTGAAAAAGTCAGCCACTTGTTCTTTGAGTAGAGCAAGTGGCTTTTTCTTTGTTTGAAAAGAGATCGCTCATGTTGATATTAGTGCTGTGGATGGCATTAGGCTTAGTGATTTTGACTGCTGGTGCTGAATCCATGGTCCGAGGTGCTTCATCGCTGGCGATCGCGATGAAGATCTCTCCTTTGGTGGTGGGCTTGACGGTGGTTGCCTATGGTACGGGCGCTCCTGAACTTGTGGTTAGTTTGCAGGCCCTGGCCAATGGTCAGGGGGATATCACGATTGGAAACGTGATCGGAAGTAATATCTTCAACATCCTAATTACTTTAGGATTTGCGGCGATGATTACACCGTTGGTCGTTTCGCAGCAGCTGATACGATTTGACGTTCCATTGTTGATAATTCTGTCGGTGATGTTTGGCGTGTTTTCGTTAGACGGTCGGATTGAGTTTGGCGAGGCAGTGGTGTTCGCGTCTTCGTTGGCGGTGTACACGTTCTGGGCGATCTACAAGAGTCGCCGTGAACAGAAGAAGATTGAAAAACAATACGAAGCCGAATTTGGTGTAGCAGTCAAACCATCGATCGGAAACATTGCCTTTGAATTGTTCTTGGTTGCGTTAGGTCTTGGGCTCTTGCTTTACGGTGCCCAGATGTTCTTGGACAATGCGGTGATCTTGGCTCGCCAATTTGGGATGTCCGAGTTGATGATCGGGTTGACCTTAGTTGCGGCTGGAACGTCCTTGCCGGAATTGGCCACCACGGTTACGGCGGCGCTACGGGGAGATCGAGACATCGCCGTGGGAAACGCGATTGGAAGTAGCTTATTCAACATCATGGGCGTGCTAGGTATTTCTGGAATGGTCGCTCAAAATGGCCTTCCTGTGTCTAGCGACGCTTTGATCTTTGATATCCCCGTGTTGATTGCCGTCTCGGTTGCGTGTTTGCCCGTCTTCTTTATTGGGCACAAGATCGAACGATGGGAAGGTGCAGTTTTCGTTGGATATTATGTGGCGTACACAACGTATATGGTTCTGGAAGCAACTGATTCCACAGTCACTCGAACCTTCAGCGTTATCATGCTGGGGTTTGTCATACCGTTGACCGTCATCACCTGCCTTATTGGGTTATACCGAACGATCTTCTTGACACCCAAAGTCAGCGTTACGGTTGAATCGCAAGCAGCAGGCGACTTGCCCAAAGGCGCCGCCGGTTCTGAAGAGTGAGTAATTGACGCGTTATTGAGCAAGGATCCCTAATAGATCCATTAACATTCCCAGCGGCTGACACCGGCCTTTCTGGTCACGAGTCTGGAAACATGAACTAGGCTATCGGGTTTTTGCCATCCGGTTTGCCATCCGTTTTGCCGTTCGGCAATCCCTTGCCACGATGGAGGACGCTGGAACCAACCGAACTTGGGACGAGGTTGCGGGGGTCAATGGTTGGAAAGATCCAGCTTTTCAGGGTTGGGCGGACCCGAAGAAAGGTAAAACGTTTATCGACGACGATATTTTGGGGTTTATGCGTGCTGCTGCCGGGAAAGACGAAGGTAGGGCTGGCCCGGCAACGATTCGTCGCGCCGTTCTGGAGTCACCCGTGCTGTTAGCCTGACGCCTTAGCTGGCGATACGACGTTTAATGCTGCTTCACCGGGTGCGACTCCTTCGGCTGCAAAGAAAGGAAAAGATCCAAAAGTCAGTAATCCTGTTCCGTAGGGAGCAGAAATTCAAGCGACTCGGTACCAATACGCAGTAGCGATGACTCCCGAACGTTTGCAAGATCCTTCTCGCGCAGCAAAAGCACTACAAGCCCTTTCAAATCTTCGAACGGTCGCTGGCAATCACGAGCGCTTCCTCTATGATTTTTCACCAAGTATTACGGTATGGCGGTATGGCGGAGCGCAGATTACGTCCCAAGCGATTCACCTTTGTCGCGATGAGAACGTCTCAGTGCAGTGGATTAGTGGCGGCGGTCGAGTGTTGGGTACACTGTAAGCGTCTCTGAGCACCGTTGACTGTTTGCGCTTGCTGGGGCGGGCTAATTGCGTTTTAGTTGGCTCTGCCGCTTTTTGTTGTCGCGGCGTTTGGCGCGCTGCGTTTGCTTGCGAACGTCTCGCTCGCTACGCTCCTCTTGGCGATACATGCGGATCGACTCGGG
>JBDNHU010000467.1:0-2735 GCA_041688615.1 Mariniblastus sp.
CGGTTTTCATAGCCTTCAATATCTGCCTTCAATGTGTCGACTCGCGTCAATCCGGCGTCACGAACCACATCAGCCAAAGGGCGGATCTGTATGTTTCCCGTTGGATCTTCGGCAACTTCAACGATCGCCAGATCGTCTTTGCGAATTTCCAGTCTAGCTAATCCATCGGATTCACCGACCGCCACATTGGCGACAATAATGTTGTTGCACTGGGATGCGGCGATGTTGAATTCCAATGCGGCAATGATGTCGGCATTGGCGTCGACCGCCAATACCCGACCTTCAGGGCCGATGTTCTTGGCAATCGCCAATGTGTACAGTCCGATGTTCGCGCCCAGATCGATAAAGACGCCGTCGCTAGGCGTGCCGGCAATCAAAAAGTCAATTTCTTTCGCGTTGTACTTTGGGCAAACCAATATCGCATCTTCGATTAAGTTCGTTCCCGTGCGTAACCGAAACGATGCGTTGCGCATCTTGGTATCGACGATCCCATTGGGCGACATGCTACGAATCAGGTTTGCTGAAGGCCGGCGAAATTTTCCACGATTCAGCGGTGGAATCTTGACGATGGAGAACAGCCATCCCTGTATGCCTGTGGGTCGGTAGGCACCAAATTCAGGTTCGTCGCTACTAACGATCTGGGCTGGCACATAACGTTGACTCAATGATGACTCCAGAAGGGATTTATGTTGATTTGTCAGTGAAATTTTTCAGGCCGGCAACCTACCTTGCTCGATAGCCATTGGCGTCCTACCACTAAGTCCTATCAAGGCCAATGGTTCAGCGCCTTGCCATAAAACAGTGTCCTTGCCGAACAATACGCCCGAACCCCATTAGCCTGAACCCAATTAGCCGGCATTCCAGCAGTTCGCCCGCATCCCAAGGGTCGAACCGCTACCTAAGGTACCAGATTTAAGCAAATTTGAGTCAATCCGGCAACGTCCGTGCATCAATATCTTCCCCGCTAGTCGATTGTGGGAAGCATGTGCTGCTCAAAAGAAAACGCTGCCTAAATGCAGGGCTCTCGGCGAGCCAGGCTTTAGGCAGCGATTATTGATTCAACTTTCCCAAGGAGAACACCAAAAGCAACCCAAAATAATCGGGCTAAGGCGCCGTAGAAGTCCTACAAACTGATACAGACCGATTTGGTCTGCAGATAATTTTCCAGGGCGGCGTGGCCCATTTCGCGGCCCCATCCCGACTGTTTGTAGCCGCCAAACGGTAACGCGGCGTCAAAGATGCTGTAGCAATTGATCCAAACTGTGCCAGCCATCACCGATTTTGCCAAACGATGTGCTTTCGAAATGTCTCGTGTCCAAATGCCAGCAGCCAGACCGTAGGCGGAATTATTGGCTTGCCCAATCAATTCCGCGTCATCGGTAAACGGCATCGCTGCCACCACGGGGCCAAAGATCTCCTCGCGAACAATCGACATGTCGCAAGTCGCGTTCTTTAACACCGTTGGCTGAACAAAATACCCTGGCCGATCCAGTGTCGCTCCGCCTGCGGTTGCCATCGCACCGTCTGCAATTCCCGCTTTCAGGTAACCACTGACCCGCTCAAACTGCTCTCTGGAAACCAGCGGTCCCATTTGTGTGCTTGCATCAAAGCCGTTGCCAACTTTCATGTTGTTGGCGATTTCACTAACACCTGCGACCACTTCGTCATAGATTCCTTTTTGCACAAACAACCGCGAACCAGCACTGCAGACTTGCCCTTGATTAAAGAAAATCGCGTCAGCCGCACCAGCGATTGCGGTATTAAGATCAGCATCATCGTAGACAATGTTTGGACTTTTTCCACCCAATTCCAGAGTTACTTTTTTCAAGTTTCCGGCGGCCGCTTTGAGAATCAATTTTCCGACCTCGGTTGAACCGGTGAAGGCGACTTTGTCGACGTGATCATGACCCGCGATCGCAGCGCCCGCAGTTTCCCCAAACCCTGTAATGATATTGACCACTCCGTCGGGAATGCCCGCTTCCTGAATCAATTCACCCAAGCGAATCGCAGACAGAGGAGTTTGCTCGGCTGGCTTTAGGACTACGGTGCATCCCGTTGCCAGGGCTGGTCCCAATTTCCAAGCTGCCATCAAGAGTGGAAAATTCCATGGGATAATTTGGCCGACTACTCCAATGGGTTCTTTCAAGGTGAAAGCCTGGAATTCACTATTGGGCGCGTACGGTACGTTCAGCGAAATCGTATTGCCTTCAATCTTCGTCGCCCAACCCGCCATGTAACGAAACATGTCCGCGGCCAGTGCTACGTCCGCTGCTTTGGCAACGGCAAAAGGCTTGCCGTTGTCAAGGGTTTCCAATTGAGCCAATTGGTCGGCGTTTTGTTCAATTAGATCGCCGATCTTCCAAATCAATTGGCCTCGTTGGGACGCCGTCATTTTCGACCAAGGGCCGGTATCGAAAGCTTTGCGTGCTGCGGCGACCGCAAGATCGACATCCGCCGCGTCGCCCTCGGCCACCTGAGCGATCACCTGATCCGTCGCGGGATCGTAAACATCGAAGGTCTTTCCACTCTTGGATTCAACCCATTGTCCATCAATCAGCAGTCTTTTGGGCGAGCTTAAAAATGATTGCAATGGTTGTGGAATGGAACTATTGGTCGCAACAGACATTGGTCACTCCTTCGGGAAACTGGAAACCCCAAAGCGTTTGAACGCGGCTTTGGATTAGTTTTTTTATTCTTGAACGGGGACAATCAACTCTTGAACGGGGACAGCCCAA
>JBDNHU010000468.1:0-6903 GCA_041688615.1 Mariniblastus sp.
CTATCTTTGACAATTCATTGAGCGGACAATCTTAGGGCCGGAGCAAGTCGATTCGCTCTTGGGTATTTTGCCAGCGATGTCCCAGTGCCTGATGAACCGTGGGTCATCCACACGACGGACTTAAGTAAATTTTTTGCTGCGTTAATAAATCGATGACCTTCAGTTTATCTCTTGTTTAACTTCCGAATTTTTGCGATCCCACTGCTTTATGAAGTCTTTATCCGTTCGATATGTGATTGCGTTGCTGGTTGCCTGTTCATTGCTATCGCAATTTTCAGTGACTGGCGATTTACAACTGTTCGCCCAAACGAAAGATGCGATTTCGTTGTTTGACGGAAAATCCTTGGATGGATGGGAGGGTGATCCAGGACATTGGCGAGTTGAAAGCGGAGCGATCGTGGGCGAAATTCCAGTTGGCACGACTTTGGATCATAACACTTGGTTGGTCTGGAATGGCGGGTCCTTGGAAGATTTTGATTTGCGGTTGCAGTTTAAGCTGACGGGCGCGGTGGCTGCGAATTCAGGGATCCAATTTCGTTGCCAGGTTGACAGCGTTGACCATGTTTCAGGGTACCAGGCCGACTTGGATATGGGTGCGGTTTGGCTTGGGCGAATCTACGATGAGCACGGTCGCGGATTGTTGGTGGAACGTGGCAGCCGAGTAGAAATTGGCCAGGACGGGAATCGTAAGGTTCAGACGTTTGCGCCGCTGCAATCTTATGGCGTCTTGTTTCGTCAGGGGGCTTGGAATGACTATCGAATTGTGGCTCAAGGCGACCGAGTCTCCGTGTACGTCAATGGGACGTTGTTTAGTGAATTGCAAGACAGTCAAGCCGACCAAAAAGAGAATTCAGGTTCGCTGGCGTTGCAGCTGCACAGCGGCCCAGAGACTCGAGTGGAATTTCGTGACATTCGTTTGGAAGCTTTGAATTCTAGCAATAGTCGCCTGGCCCCTTTTTTGCTTGCCGGGCCGGTTGTCCGCCAGAAGGCCGATCAAGTCGAAGACCAAGGCAAGGTTCCCGAAGATTCTGGGGTTGCTCTGAATTTGGGCTTCGAGAAAGGAGTCTTGGAAGACTGGACCGCAACCGGTGACGCATTTTCTGATCAACCGATCAATCAAGATGGCATCTCCAGTCGGTGGCCGGCCCAAGTCAGTAACAAGGACGGTGATTTCTTTATCGCTGGATATGAGAAGGTTCAAGATCGAGGGCAGGGGACTTTGACTTCACGACCCTTTGCAGTGACCCATCCTTTCGCTAGTTTCCGAATTGGCGGTGGTCAAGCCAATTCGACTCGGGTCGAACTATTGGTGGCAGAGGGCAAAAATAAGGCAGAAGTGATTTTTTCGGCGACGGGCGAGGATCGAGAGCAAATGCGACAGGTCGCTGTCGATTTGCAGCAGTATCAGGGGCAGTCCATTGCCATTCGCTTGGTGGATGAAAACGAAGCCGCCTGGGGCCATTTGAATTTCGATGATTTTCGTTTTCATTCCCAGCGACCCGTCTCGACGCAACCTGTCTTGAAATGGCGTTCTACAGCGAACCCGATTCTGCAGCATCTGGTTTCCAATCAAGGGGCATCTGGAAGTGATAAACGAGGAAACGAAACTGCGAATCAAATGTTCGTGCCCAAGGGATTTTCAGTCGATGTGATTGCAGCCGAACCCGAATTGCATCAACCCATGGCGTTTACGTTTGACGCCAAAGGCAGGTTGTGGGTGGTCGAAGGTTATTCTTACCCGCAGAAGCGACCCCAAGGCGAAGGCTTGGATCGCATTCTGATTTTCTCGGATGAGGATGGGGACGGAACCTTTGAGACGCGGAAAATTTTTACCCAAGGTTTGAACCTGGTCAGTGGTATGGAAGTTGGCCATGGCGGTGTTTGGGTTGGGGCGGCTCCCGACTTGCTGTTTATACCTGATCGAGACGGAGACGATGTTCCCGATTCAGAACCGATTGTCTTACTGGACGGTTTTGGGTTGGCCGACACTCACGAAACGCTCAATAGTTTCATGTGGGGGCCAGATGGTTGGTTGTACGGCAACCAAGGGGTATTCAATTCTTCGATGATTGGTAAGCCAGGTGTAGAACCTAGTCAACGCCAAGCCATGAGAGCAGGAGTCTGGCGATACCATCCCAAGAAACATCAATTCGAAGTCTTTGCCCATGGTGGCAGTAACCAATGGGGGTTGGACTACGACCAACACGGGCAAATCTTTATGACCCATTGTCGTAGCTATTGGGGACGTGGTTCAACGACTCATGTTATCCAAGGTGGCAATTATTGGAACCAGGTTAACAGTGGTTATCTACCGTTTGTATCTTCAACGTCGATCGATGTGCAGCCGGCGATGAAGAATTTCATGTTAGCTTCGGCTCGATATGGTCATGGCGAAGGCGGCGCTGGCAAGGTGGGTTCAAGGCAAGTTTACGGTGGCCATTCGCATGTTGGCACGATGATTTACTTGGGTGATAACTGGCCAGATCAGTATCGCAATCATCTATTCAGTCACAATTTGCATGGCCATCAAATGAATCAGCAAGTGAATCTCCGCGAAGACGGGGGATACAATACCGTGCACGCAGGTCAAGATGTACTGTTTTGTGCCGATCAACAGTACATAGGTGTCGATTTGAAAGTGGGGCCCGATGGAGCGGTGTATCTGAGCGATTGGTATGATCCGCGACATTGCCACAACCCGGACTGGGAACAGTGGGACCGAGGCAACGGGCGAATGTATCGAATGAAATTTGACGCGACCTTCCAGCCAGTTTCGATTGACTACATTGCCGCTTCGGACTTGCAATTGGTGGGCGCTCAGAATCATGCCAATGACTGGCATGCCAGAGCGGCGAGGCTTGAAATGAGTCATCGATCGTCGCAGCGTGCTATCGATCCGTCCGCGATTAGCCAGCTTCAAGCGATGGCGACCAGCGACGAAGATGAAACTCGGCGTCTGCGTGCAATCTGGTGTTTGCATGAGGTGGGATCGCTGGATTGGACGCTGACCAAAACGTTGGCAACGGACCCCAGCGAATACGTGCGGTCTTGGGTCGTCCAGTTGTCAGTGGAGTCGCTGCCCAGTCAACAGGTCAGTCAACTGTTGATGTCCATTGCCCAAAGTGATTCTTCCTTGATGGTGCGGCGGTATTTGGCATCTTCGATTACTCGATTGCCAGACGAACTTGGTTGGAAAATAGCGACCCAACTGAGTCAGCAGCAGGAAAATTCGGTTGATCGCGAACTACCTTTGTTACTTTGGTACGCAGTCGCCAAGCTGATGGAATCTGATTTACCTCGCGGGATTGAGTTGGCGGATCAGGCGAAGTTGTCGATCCTGCGTGATTATGCGTATTGGTACGCCGCGAAGTTGTCGGACCAAGGACGAGCGATTGTGGCAGCGCGACTGGCGGCGGCAAGCGGCCCCGAGCAGTACCGTTTGTTGCGGCTGTTCGAGTTGGCGATTCAAGGGATGCGAGGCCTGCAAGTTCCCGAAGATTGGACGTCGGTTGCCGCCGATCTTTATCGGTCCACAGATCGCGTGACGGTGCAAGCCGCTCATTCGTTAGGTGCAGCATTTGGTGATGAATTATTGTTTCAGCAAATGAGGAAGACCCTTGTAAATAGCAGTGCGGGCATCGAAGCGAAGAAGTACGCTCTGTCCATCTTGCTGCTGGATTCATCGCCAGGAAACGGGTCTCTCCTGCTGCCTTTGTTGGACCAAGGGGCGTTGCGAAAATCGGTCCTGCCGATGTTGATTCGATTTGATGATTTGGAAATCGCCAACCATTTGTTGCAGCGAATGCCCGGCTGGGATGACGCGGATCGTGCCGCAGCGATGGAAGTGTTGTGCAGTCGAGTTTCATGGGCGCATTGGGTCCTTGAAGCAACCGATTCCGGTGTGATTCCCAAGAGCGATTTGACCGCCTTCTTTGTTCGTCAAATTGCCAATCTTGGTAATGCGGATCTGAACCAAAAGTTAGAACAGCAGTGGGGTAAGTTAAGTCAGTCGTCTCAAGAACAGAAGGCGGCGATTGGGTCAATGGTAGCAGAGTATAAGTCTGCGCCGTTGTGGGCGTATAGCGGTGCAGCGGGTGCTGGACATTTTAAGCAACTTTGTGCGACTTGCCATCAAGACGATCCAGGCAGTGAAAGAATAGCACCGCGATTAGAGGGGTCGGGGTCCAAGGGAATCGACTATGTCGTAGAAAATATTGTGCAACCTAACGCTGTGATTGGGCGCGACTTTCAAGCTCGAATCATTTTGACAGTCCAGGGCCGAGTCATCAGTGGATTGGTAGTAAATCAAACGGATTCGGCGCTGACAATTCGCACGGCGTCGGCCACCGAAACCATCGCAATGGACGACATCGAAGAGGTGAAAGTGTCCGAGAATTCGTTTATGCCCGAAGGACTATTGAACACTTTGAATCAACAGCAACGCATTGAATTGTTCAAATACCTGATGTCGTTATAGGGTGGTTCATTAACGGGCGGACGTGTACAGAATAGGCATAAAATCTTGTTCTATTAAACAATCACTCCGCTAGAAAGTCGTTTTAAATTCCGTGGATCTGATGGATGGCGTGCGTCCACATTACCGCTGGTTTTGCCGAACACAATCGTGTGGGATAGCCCATCACGAATATTGGATATCGTGATCCTTTCATCGCTAGACATTGCCCCGCGAAAGCCATCGCGTAACGGATCATTCCACAATCTTCCCGAATGAGCACCCGCGCACGCGCCGTAATTGGTTGCTTCGATTGACGTCAAGTTTAATGGAGCCAATCGTTCGTCATACGACATCAATCCGTCGATATAATCTTCACCCCGGACGTCGACCGGTTGCCAGCTAAAGAATAATGGCAGCGATTGGGTCAGGCGGTCGTCAGGGCATTTGGAATAGGCGACGTCGGTTGCCACCCAATGGGCAAAACCATCCAATTCCCCAGATCAGGATGCAGACAAATCCGTTCGACGAAAATCGTCTAACGATCCGGATACGCTCAAGAAAACAGAAGAAATTTGATTTACCAGCGTCCTTTGTTCCATGAAGGGAAGTAGCAACATTTGAAACGAAGAATGGGTCCGGTTTCGCCAGGAAGTGGGCCCTTGGTCCAAGCGATACGGGCACCGTCAATACATCCTGAAATCCAACCGATCCAGGCGGGAACCGCTGTTTACTGGCCTCAAAATTAAGCGGAGCCACCGCAAACTGTTTCAGGTTGTTGGTTCGCCTGTGTTCTCAGGCTTAGCCAGTGATTCCATTGGTAGCCGTCAGGAAGTTGCTGGTTGGCGGCGAATTCTAGATGCAAAATTCTGCGATGTTTGTCGGTGTGCGGATCCGAATTTCCGCTGCAGTGGGTCAGGTGAGGTCGCATGGCCAGGACATCGCCAACGTTGGCGTAAATGGTTTCTGGCACAACGTGTTCTAGCGCTTCATTACTAGTAGATGCACCCATACGGGACGTAGCATTTTCCGAGAGCATTTGGTCCCAAAGAAGTGGTTCCAAGTGCGAACCGGGAATGACCAACAAAGGCCCGTTGGCATCGGTGACCGCGTCCAAGTGGATTCGCAGTGTCAACATTTCGTTCAGGATTCGTTGATCTGCTTCGACATGCTTGACGCCCGCCTTCTTGGTGGGATGTTGGAAGTAGTTGGATGCCAAGTGGTTTTCTTGAACCGCCAAAGTACGATCCTTGTGCCACGGCAAGGCCCAGCTTTGGCCGGGCGGTTTGTCGAAATAAAGGACACGGACCAAACCAAATTCTTTCCCCAAGACGTCTGTCAACGTTTGCACAATTAATGGCCGTCGCCACCAGTGATCAATCTGCGGAAAGATCTGCAGTATGTTTCTGGCGGCGAAGATTTGACCCGCTCGGTATTGTATCCAGACATTGTCTTGGCAAAGGCTGAACGCGAAGCTCAGCGCCTGGTTTAACTGCTGCACCTGTTGCTGCGAGAAGGCCTTAGGCAGTATCGCAAAGCCTTGGGTTTGGATCGCACTGGAATTGGGTGAAGTGGGATTTCGCATCGACAAAGAAGCCTTTTGGTTCCTCGGCATGGTCAACTGCTATCGGTCAACTCGTGTGGAAGTCGGTCAACTCGTGTGGAAGTCGGTCAATAGGTGAATAAGTTTGTCGTCAAGCCAACGCGTCGATTTCTAAATTGCCAATCGTGCGCTAAGCTGGCAATTTATTCGGGTCATGTCTTCGCCGGTCAAACTTTTTTTGGTTAAACTGTAGGCCGCAGGGAATGGGGTTGCAATTTCATGCCGTCATCCCGAGTCGATTGTAACGCTAAATTTTAACCAAAGAAATGAGTGATCAAATGCGGCTGGCGATTATTTTCCAACTCTTGATCTTCTCGTCTGGCAGCGGCTGGAATTTTAGTTTTGTCGTTGCCGACGATGACGGATTCGAAAAAAAGGTGCAGCCATTCTTTCAACAATATTGTCGAGATTGCCATTCGCAAGATAACGCCGAGGGTGAATTTAGCACCGACGGGTTAGAATCTAACTTTAATAATTTGTCCAGCAAGGCTCGTTGGTCAGAAGTGGTCAATGTGCTTAACAGCCACGAAATGCCGCCAGAAGATCAGCCACAGCCTAGCACCGAACGTGTCTCCGAAGTGGTGGATTGGATTACTGGGCAGATCGTGGATGCTGAGCGAACCAGGCAGGATTCGTCGATCGTGCTGCGACGATTGAATCGTGATGAGTATCGAAATACGATTCGCGATCTGGTCGGAATTGACGTCGATGTATCGGGTTTCCCCGAAGATCCTCCTGCGGGTGGATTTGACAATAACGGAAATGCCTTGTCGCTGTCGCCTTTGCTGCTGGAACTGTATTATGCGACGGCTCAAAAAATTCTGGACAAGGCAATGGTTAGCGGTGA
>JBDNHU010000469.1:0-8279 GCA_041688615.1 Mariniblastus sp.
ATGGCGTGTGACGCGATTGATCTCAATCGTGAACGAGCTTGGGAATTCTGCTAAACTTTGATCTTCTAGAAATACCCGACGAGCGTAAGTTCGGCTGGTATTTTTTTCGTTAGCGCCAGCACACGCGGCAGTTTTTCAACAAGAGCCAACAACGTGGAATTTGATCAATTACGTAATTTTCTGAAGGTTGCTGAAAAAGGCAACTTTACGCATGCCGCGAACGACATGCTAATCTCACAGCCGGCTTTAAGCCGATCCATTGCACGCTTGGAAGAAGAACTTGGCCAACCCGTTTTCGAGAGGCAAAGTCGACAAGTCGTCCTTACCGACGCTGGAAAATTGTTGCTTTCACGAGCCCGGCAAATCGTAACGCTAATCGAAGACACAAAAACAGAATTGACCGACGATGGCAAAAGTGGACGCGTCCGAGTGGCAGCCATTCCGACAATTGCACCCTATTTCCTACCAAGCCTGCTTCGAGACTTTGCCCTCAAATTTCCCTCTGCCGCAGTGATTGTGCATGAAGACACAACCGACAACCTGCTCAAACGACTGTCTCAAGGAGAAATTGACCTCGCCATTTTGGCCCTGCCGATTTCAGCGAAATACATAGAAATCGAGGAGCTCTTCGAAGAAGAATTACTCTTGGTCGTCCCCAACCACCATCCCCTGGCGTCCAAGAAACAGGTCAAACTTACCGATGTTGAGCCCTTGCCGTTTGTACTTTTGGACGAAGCACATTGTTTGTCCGACAACATCGTTTCTTTCTGTCGTCAACGTTCCTTCAATCCCGTTTCGGTTGAACGAACCAGTCAATTGGCGACAGTGCAAGAGTTGGTTTCATTAGACCATGGCGTATCAATGATCCCCGCGATGGCTCAGATTCTTGACGAAAGCAAACGACGAACCTATCGATCGCTTGCCGGTCCCAAACCCAAACGCAAGATCGTGTTGGTTTGGAACCCGTATCGATTCCAAAGTAAATTAGTTAACCAATTCCACGAACATCTTCGCCTCCACGTAAAGCGGTAATCATGGAACAGGATAGCCGCGAACCCACCACACACTGAACATTCACACACTGAACATTCACACACTGAACATTCACACACTGAACATTGACCCCGCTGGCACAAGCCCGTTTGAACGCCCTAGATCGTTCTCCATTGGCTGTCCTACCCCATTGAGTATCCACCGAGTGGGCGTTAACGGGGCCATGCAACTTTATACTTGCTTATGACGATTTAGAATCTCGTTTCAGTTGACGATGACTGGCTGTCAAAAATGCACTGGCTTTGTCGGTTACATAATTCGATGGCATCTCGAGCCAGCTGACTTCCCAAAATCGGTGAAGGCTGTCCCGTTTCGATCGACCGCTTAACCTCTCGCAATTCAGCTTCGAATCCGGCAATATCGTCACCCACTGGCAATTCAGGTTGGATCACCGATCCATCGGCAGCAAAAATCCTTAAAGGCATCGACACTGCGTTCCCATCGATCACCGCCAATTCAAAATGCATCGTTGCTTGCTGCAGATGGATTTCAAAACCGTGAGTAAAGCTTCGACCTTGTTGATCGATCACGCCTGAAGTCACACTGACCGAAACTTCTGGGTCCGCAAATTCAAAAATAGAATTCCAGTATTTCGCGACCTCACCTTGCACTCTGCCCCGGCTAATCACCTGGGTGGGCATTCCATACAACATGCGAATCAAGTGTGCGTCGTGCACATGCAAATCTAACATGGGGCCGCCGATTTTTTGCGGGTCATAAAAACCAGTTAACCACTGCGGGTCCGAAATCATTCGTATGAATCGACCGCCGATCAATTTGCCATAGTCACCACTTTGAATAACTCGTCGAGCGACGGTATACTCGGGGAAAAACGGCAGCACATGGCCGACCATTAGCAAACGATCATTGGCAACAGCCGCGGCAACCATTTGGTCACACTTGTCCAGCCAGAGACTCATCGGCTTCTCACTAAAGACATGCTTACCGGCTGACAAACATTCGATGGCAACCTCGTGATGCATCGCCGGAGGCAAACAAATATCCACGTAGTCCAAGTCTGCCTGGGACAACATTTCAGACAAAGACGCAAATGTCTGAATGCCGCTAAGATCAACGTGCTGACCCGCCGGGCCAAAATTCCCCTTGATGCTGGTCCAATCACCTTTTCGTTTGGCTGGATCCACTTCCCAAATGGCAACCACTTCTACGCCTTCAATCCTTTGATAGGCCAACCAGTGAATCCAGCCCATAAAACCCATTCCGGCAATACCAACGCGTATCATCAAATTCTCTTTGAGTTAAGTGTGTCGTCTTGGACAGTCAACAATGGTTCTTGCATTGGGCAAACGCCGATTACCAACTTTTAGAATACTGCTATTCAACATCGCTAAAATAGTGATTTTCAAACATTGGCAAAAGTCCTGGGTCGAATCGCCCCCATCACCGTCCGAAATGACCCAACTGCTGCCTTAAGCTATCTAGAAGCTATCTAGCCACGCAAAGCCCTGTCCGCCAAGATGGTAACCACATGCCAACGGGGTGCTGCAAAGCTTGGCTGAATCTTACCACTAACTGCCTACGGCAACCATTTCTTTCTTCGGATCTGAAACTGATGAAAAATCTTATCGTAAGTGCAGCCATAACGTCATTGGTATTGTTTGGGGCTGGATTGGTGTTGCTTGGGGCTGGATCGACATTGCTTGGGGCTGGATCGACATTGCTTGGGGCTGGATCGACATTGCTTGGGGCTGGCGTGAACAGCCTGGCCAACGGTGATCCCTCGTCTACACGGATTCAACGTAGCGACGACATGCGGACCATGATCGAACAATTTGTCGCCGACCATGTCAGTTTGAACAAAAAGTATCAGTTCGAATTATCGCACCAGCGGCAAGTCCGAATGGCTCAATTCTACCGGGCTGCCACCAACGACTTGCAACGCGTCGATTTTCAAAATTTGGACCAGGACAGCAAAATTGACTATCTTCTATTGAAGAATCGCTTGAACTATCTCTCCCGAAAACTAGAACTGGAGACCCAGCAGGATACCGCAATTCGAAGTGCTTTGCCGGACGTCGAAATGGTCATTCGAATGTGGGAATCCAAGATTGTGGGCAAACCCATCGAAGGCCAATCGATGGCAACGGACTATTTCCAAATGCAGAAAACAATTCAGCAACTCAAGAAGAATTTATCCGACCCGGCTCCGCAGCTGCAGGCGATTTTGAAAGATCCCACACTGGCCCTTTGGACGCTCGATCGCCTGCAAGCCATGCAGTCTACAATGAATTTGTTGCATCGTTATTACAACGGTTACGACCCTGACTATTCCTGGTGGGCGAGGAAACCGTTTGAAGATCTGAGTGAAGAATTTTCAAGTTACCAACAGACGATCCGACTGAAAGTTCTGGGGAATGATTCGTCCGACCCCAACGCGATCGTCGGGCAACCGATTGGCCGCGAAGCCCTCTATGCGGAACTAGAAAACGCCATGATTGGCTACTCGCCAGAAGCGTTGGTTGAAATTGCCAAAAAAGAAATGAAGTGGTGCGATCAGGAAATGGATAAGGCGGCGAACGAACTGGGCTTCAGTGACTGGCGTATTGCGCAAGAATCCGTGAAAGACAAATTTGTTCCGCCGGGCCAACAAACTTACTTGATTCGCCAAATGGCTGAAGAAGCAGCCGACTACGTTACGGCACATGATCTGGTCACCGTTCCCGATCTGGCCCGCGAGGTTTGGGGAACGCAAATGATGTCCCCTGAACGCCAAAAAGTGAATCCCTATTTCTTGGGAGGCGACACGATTATTGTTTCCTACCCGACGGACGAAATGAGTCACCCCGACAAACTGATGAGCCTTCGAGGAAACAACCCCCACTTCTCCCGCGCGGTGGTGCATCACGAATTGATTCCAGGTCATCACTTGCAGATGTTCATGATGCAAAGACACCGCGCCTATCGTTCGGAATTTCGCACACCCTTTTGGATGGAAGGCTGGGCGTTGTACTGGGAGATGTTGCTTTGGGACCGCGGCTTTGCACGCTCGCCCGAAGATAAGATCGGGATGTTGTTCTGGCGCAAGCACCGATGTGCTCGGATTATTTTTTCGCTCAGCTATCACCTGAAGCAAATGACCGCGACGCAGTGTATCGACTATTTGGTCGAACGAGTCGGACATGAAAGAAACAATGCAACGGCAGAAGTTCGGCGCAGCATTATGGGTGGCTACGGGCCACTTTACCAAGCAGCGTATATGCTGGGCGGACTACAGATTCGCTCACTTTATAAAAAGCTGGTCGCAAATGGTACGATGTCCGACAAAGAATTTCATGACATGATACTGCACCAAAATTCTATCCCGATTGAAATGGTTCGCGCCAGACTGGAAAACCTACCGCTGACGCCTCAATGGAAAGCAGATTGGAAGTTCTATCAATCGCTGGAAAGCGAAAATTAGCTCAGTATAAATTAGGGCGAGTTAGGGCAAGAGCCAACCCAACTTGTGATTTTCGCTTGGAACTCAGCCTTGGATTTCGCCACCGTTAGGAAACTTCCCGGCGATTTATTCGCCTTAAACGTTAGAATCGGTCGACCTGCGAGGCGGTCATTTTGACTTTTTTGGCTGCAACGACCCGTTTTAAAAGTGGTTTCCACCTCTGCCCAGCAATTAAAACGGCAGTTTTTGGTGATTCTGAGGTGATTTGCGAGCCGAAAAACTGGATTAGGGCAATTTTGCGGTTCGTTTTCCCAAAAAAAGGTTCACCCTTCGTGACGTATTTGGTAAAACTAGTTAGCAAGATGGTGAGTCGCTAATTATCCTATAAGTTCGTTCCCAACAGATTTTTGTCCTGCATTTTGGCAGTGGCAAGATAAGTTTGAGAGCAAATTGGTTGCGTTTTCACCCATAAACTTTGCTCACCATCGAAGATGTCGACTAGCACCAGGGGACAAGGTGTCGGCGATATGACAAGGATCTACTCGGATGAAGAGAAGTACATTTTTAGGTTTCTTCGCAGCTGTAATGGCCGCGAGTCTTTCGGTTGCTCCGATTTTTGCAACGGATACAGACAAGACAGAAAAAACAGAACGCAAAGACGTTTCATTGAATCGTCCATTGCGTAGCTACCAGCCTGCTGAAGGCTTTGCAGTGGTCGACATGTTCGCGGCGATGGAAGATGGGACCATCGACGTGCGTTACATTCCAAAGGACGCGACCGAAGCGACTGTTTGGTTTGAAAACAAATCGGACAAACCCCTTTCAATCCAATTGCCTGAAGTCTTCGCTGGTGTTCCAACCGTTCTAGCACAGGGTGCTGGCATGGGCATGGGTGGCGGCGGCATGGGTGGCGGCGGAATGGGCGGCGGTGGAATGGGTGGCATGGGCGGCGGCGGAATGGGCGGCGGTATGTTTAACATTCCTGCCGGCATGAAGGCTCGCGTCAAAGTCAACACCGTTTGCTTGGAACACGGAAAGCGTGATCCAAACCCAAAGATTCCCTACACTATCATTCCAATTGAGAAGTTCACAAAGAAGGCAGAAGTGATCGAAACTTGCCGTCTTTTGGCGAACGGTCAAATTTCACAGCAAGTCGCACAAGCGGCCGCATGGCACTACACCGACGACATGTCTTTCCCCGCTTTGGCGGACAAGAATCGTATTGTCTTTCGGAATGGTTACACGGAGAAATTTTTCTCCTACAACCAGGTCTTAGCCGCTCAACAAGTTGCTGGCTACGTAGCTAACGTGGCAGAGAAAGCAAAGTCCAACGAAAGCAAATTGCCAAGTCGGTACTCGGAGAAATAGTCGCTGAGGGGCGTTTGGGAACTGAAGGTCATCGCCTGCAGTTGTTAAACACCAAAGTTTTGAACAATTGAAAACGCAATCGACCTGAGGTTCATTTGGAATCTCAGGTCTTTTTTTTGGCTAGAACGTTACGGTTTGGGGAATGCGTGATCTTTGCTTAACCAGCCATTCTTCACCGTCTGGTTTTGCGGGGACTCAATTTCTGTCAGAGCACCTGAAGGTTGTACAAAAACACATTTTGCAAAGAACGTGGTGGTTAGCTTAAGACGCGGTGGTTACAACAGACCTTATCCAACGGCGTCCCATTTAGGATTACAATACCAATTCACACCAGGGCGTTTGAGCGAACCGCACGAAGCAAGATCCCAAAAACGCACCCAACGCCTTACTGACAAGATTATCGTCATGCGTGCTAAACTTACCTCGCACAGATCGTAGTGTTCGAACCAATGGATGAAACGATCGCCGACTCACTTTTGGTAAGTTATCGTTGTCCGTGCGGCGAGGAATTTCGCGTTTCGGCCAACGATGGTGGCGAGTGCCCTGAGTGCGAGCGGCGGGTGTCATCGGCCGCATTACAGGACTTGGTTTCTTCAACGGTCTCGTTCATCGAACATGAACATTTTACCGCACCCGCATTGTCCGAAGCGGATCCTTGGATCGGCAGACAGTTAGGCCACTTTAAGATCATTGAACGCTTGGGTGGCGGCGGCATGGGCGCTGTCTACCGCGCGTTAGACTGTTCGCTGCAACGTTATGTTGCCGTGAAACTCATTCGATCCAATTCCAATGAATCGCCTAACAGTCGCAAGACCCAATCTTTGTTGCAGGAGGCCGTCGCTCAGGCCCGAGTCCACCATCCCAACGTTGTCACGATCTACTACGTCAGTCAAGATCAAGAGACGCCGTTCCTGGCGATGGAATTGATGAACGGCACGATCAACGCGATCCTAGGCCGTGGCAACTTGTCGTTCTCGACCGTGGTCGATATCGCCATCCAAGTCACTCAAGCATTGAAGGCCAGTTATCAACTGGACATCATCCATGGCGATATCAAACCAAGTAATTTGTTGATCGATCGATTGGGCACCGTCAAGCTTTCAGACTTCGGATTAGCCAGACGCACGAACGAACAGGATGAAGAACAACAGGGTCTGCGCGGAACGCCCAACTATCTGTCACCAGCGTTGATGAGTGGGCACAAGCCCAACATGCATTCTGACATGTACGCCTTGGGGATTACATTTTACGAACTGACCTTTGGCAAGCCGCCTCAGATTCTTGAAGGCACTAGTGTCCAAAAATGGCTCAACGAACGATCGCAATTGGTACTGCTTGCCCCTCATTCTGGCATGCATGAAATCCCTCGCGATTGGCTGCCAATCTTAAACCGACTTCTAGAAAGTGACCCTAAAAAAGCCTTTCAATCGTACGATGAATTATTGGCTTGCCTGGCAACGGCCAAGCCGTCGTCGGAAATGGCCGCTGGTAGATTGCCGCGTCTGGTCGCTTGGGCGGTTGATCAAGTTGTCATCGCTTCGGTCGCGATGGGGCTAGCGACACTCTTTGATTCGTTAGGACGAACCCTTCCCTGGATGTTATGGCCATTGATTTTTCTTCTGCCAGCAATCGCCTATATCGGGCTGTGTAGTCGTTGGGGAAAATCACTGGGCTACTTTGCGATGCAACTTCGTTTGATCGATGCCAGCGGAATGTCGCCGACCAGAAACACGTGGCTGATCCGCGAATTATTTCGTACGTTGGTCTTTTGGATCTTTATGACATGCGTTCCTGGCTTAGGTTCTGGAATGACGCAGCAGCCGGTCTATTTAATAGCTGGTGTCATTTGGACGCTGTTCTTTGTTGACGTCACCGCAATCGTCTTTCCCGGTTCCGAGTGTCTTCACGATCGATTTCTTAGGACCCGGGTGGTATTGCGCCGGGTCGGTCACTAACCGCTAGCACCGTTAAGGTTGAACTAACTGTAAAATCTTACCAAATCCTAAAATTGCGTTAAATCATTAAAGGCTTCTGTTCCGATAGCAGTGAAGGACCACCTTCATACCTTTGTTGCAATTGGAACACCTGCAATGACAAAGAGACTTCTAACTGGCTGGGTTTTCACCGCCATCGGCTTGCTATTGATTTCGGCTGCCAATGCACAACTGCCAGGCCAACTGCCCACAGTAAACCAAAATTCTGGCAATCTTCAGACCCTTGTGGTACCTACTGCATTGTCGGGTATCCAAGCAGGAAATAGCGAAACGGCCGTCGATGTAAACGAAGCCCCAACCGTCAGTCAATCGCTGCCCGGTCCTGCCGTTATCAATGCGGTGGCTAATCAAGCATCCGACATGGCCGGGTCTTTGAGAAACGTTGCCATTGAAGGTTCGCTCGACCCATCGACTCTGCCAGCAACTTTGGCATCATCAACCTCAAGCGATCAAGGCTTTGGTAG
>JBDNHU010000470.1:0-1330 GCA_041688615.1 Mariniblastus sp.
ACAACATAATCACAAAACAACCTTTGAACACCTGAGCCATACCTGGAAAATCCCGGGGGTTCGGGGGCTGGCCCCCGAGCGTATGCAACACCACACACTAATTACAAAAACATGTTGTCTCAAAGTCATTGACACATTCCGCCATCGGGGCCGAGAAGTTGCGTTTGTGCCCAAATCTAGCATTCGCCGTGATGGGAAAGGACCCGCGGTCCAATGCCCTTCACAGAAGGGCACTCGCTGTCGTCCGGTTTTAACAAGGGACGAACAGCATTCAATGAACCCCTACTCACTACCTGTTGGGATACGCAACCATCCTAAAAGTGAAGTTCAGTTTGGGCCTCAACTGGTCACACGATCAATCCCAGAAAGCAATCGACTCGTTTGGGCATCAAAAAGTTGTAATCGGGAGCACCTTGCGTTTCAAATTCCTGACGGACGCCTTCTTGGCGGACGTCCGCTTCGCCATAACCACCGTTGTAAGAACGTGCAGAATATTGATCTGCGAAGTCGTTGAAGGAATCGTATTTCGTAAAGCTATGGTAGGTGACCGCATGATGTTGCTCAAAGCGATCTGCGGCGTGAAATTGCAAAGAATCTTGTGCAGCACAGCGCTGGACGTCTTCATCGTGGAACCATTTGATGACCTGATTCAATGGACTGTCCGTCGGTTCAATGACGTAAAGAAAGCCGCCCTGCTTCAGCACTCGGAACACTTCGGCAAACACAGGGGAATGAAGTCTCGCCGGAACATGATGCAATGAATAGCAAAAGAAGACACCATCGACCGATCGATCTTCTGCCGGAATCGACTGCGCTCCCGTTTCAACAAACTGAACGTTTGGAATCGCAGTTGTTTTTCGATTCAATGCCGCTTGAATAGGGTCAGGGTCAATCGCCAATACTCTGGATTGGCACTGCGCCAACTGCAGGGTCATCGCTAATCCACCGCAGCCAGCGTCGACCACAAGTTTACGTTCAAGTTCGACGAAACGCTTGATCACGTCAATGTTCTTTTGGCAACCCAAGTCAATCGGCGTACTGGACAATGCGTTCTCCTTAAGTTCGAAAGACACTCGACTTGGTCTTGGCGGTCTGAAAAAAGGTGACAAGCTCTCTTGATATACTAGCCTTGATCGCGATGCTCGCCAACATCCACTTCCACTGTCTAACTAGTTTTGGCGACTGAACCTAAGTCGAACCAATTGAACGACGCTGGCGATATTTTTCGTTTTCGCGGCCAATGGTTCACTAACCGCGATGACGAACATTCTAGTTTTGCCTGCAAGTCTCGACTAAAGTCCGATTTTGTTCAGGAACGTTTAAAGATCGG
>JBDNHU010000471.1:0-4423 GCA_041688615.1 Mariniblastus sp.
ACTGAGCAAGTTTGCTCAGTGGGAGACCACTTTTCAAGTTTTAACAATTTTGGGGACGCTTCCGGCACTATTGTTCGCTCTATTGTTCGCTATTGTTCGTTTCACCGAAACAGGGGAGTGACTACCGCGAAATACACGAAATACGCGAAATTCAATACAAGCAATACAAGTGCCAGGCGCGCAAGTTGAGATGCCAGGCGCGCAAGTTGAGATGCCAGGCGCGCAAGTTGAGATGAGGCGCGCAAGTTGAGATGGTATCCAGTTGCCATCGCAAGCATATCGGTTGGCGGCGAGAGGGATGCCACTGTGTCTGAATTTAGTCTGTTGGCAATGTTAGGGAAAGCTTCGTATAAAGCTCTAAATTGAGAGATAGGTTTTGAGTTCGGTTTTGAGTTCGGGAATGGATTCGACCCATTTAGGGTGGCAAAGGCGCGGGGGATCGGGTCCGGAGGTGGTCGCTTCGCTAGACCTCCGGCTAATAGATCAAACCCTTTCAGGGTGAAATTCCGTGCGGTTTCTTCGAAGGTTAGGCGAGCGACGGGCCTTCGATTTGGTATTTCATCCCGATTGGGATCGTCAACGATTACATTGTGAATCAGGCTGACTACTGCCGGGGAAATCACGCAATTACTTACGCAGAACCAACACCGGACAATGTGCCAATCGGACGACTCGTTCGGCCACGCTCCCCAACAGTAAATGGGACAAGCCGGTGCGCCCGTGAGACGAAATCACAATCAGTTCCGCAGCGTGTTCTTTGGCGTACTGGGCTACGGATAGACCAGGGTCCCCAATCAAAGTCTTGAAGTGGACGCCTTTGAAGGACGGATTTTTTTCGACGATTTGACTGAAGGACTCTTCACAATGTTTTATGATCGAGGCTGCATCGATCGTTCCCCAAACCATTCCAGGTTCCATCACTGGCGGCATCTGAGTGACGTGCACTACATGAACCAAGTCTGCCTTACCAGCCATCGCAATTGCTTTGCCCAAGGCTTCATGGGATAAGTCAGAGTAATCCCATGGCACAACAACCGCTTTTCCAGTCAACAATCCCATTTTCAATCTCCTGTGATCGGTATCGATTGCAAATAAACAAGAATTCGACGTTGGCTTCTGCCCAGCAGAAAACCTCTGCTTCTGCATTATGACCTATTCACGGTTTTCGTGCAGCAAAGTCCGGCAACAAAGTCCGGCAGAAAAGTAACTTGAGCCGATCAGGTAGGTCCAGGTAAAATTCTGCCGTATACCGCTTTTGATCGTGCGGTAAATTTAAGTCTGTGTGGATCTTGTTAATGGTCGTTCGACTGGGGGACTTCAGCAAGAACCACTAAACATTCAGGCAGTCGCAAGACCAAACATATTAGCGGTGGGCAGCAAGAAAGGCTGCGTTTAAGAATGGTGGCATATTTTCGATGCCAGACAACACAGGTTGGCATTACTTAGATGGGTATCACCCAGGTTAGCATCGTTGGGTGATTTCTAAGATTTGATAACCAAGGATTGGTAGGCAGGCAAGAGTGTGCGGTATGGCGGCACACTCACCCACGTTCGAAGTCGTTAGATCAAATCGACTGGCCGTCGTTGGCGACGACTCTTTCGACGAAAGCAATCTTCGCAGATACCGTTGACGATTAGTTTGTGACTTTTGATGCGAAAGCCGTGATGTTCGGCAAACTCTTGCATGATTGCATCCAAGCCTTCAGCCTGAAATTCGATTAATTGATCACAAAAATTGCAGTGTAAATGATCGTGTTCGGGATAGCCGTAATCAAATTCGTAGACGCTACGCCCATCGATTTCAAATTTACGCAACAAGCCGGCGTCTACGAACTCATTTAGTGTGCGATACACGGTTGGGCGGCTAACGTAATCATCTGCTCCGCGTTTGGGCAGTTTGTCGATCAACTGATCTGCGTCAAAATGATCGTGTTGCGAGAATACCTGATCCAACAAGACTTGGCGTTGTTTGGTGCTGCGCATACCGCGACTCTGGAGGTATTCCAAGAATCGTTCTTCCGGTGAAGAAGCAGTTTCCAGTCGTTGTAGATCTTTATTAATTTCGCTCATAGGATTCTAAGGCAGAAGTTGGCTAGACGCCTGAGTAGGTATCGGCTGACAGTGTAAAGGTTACCGCAAAAGGCCTTGCAATAAAACCTTTAGACAGCATCAAATCGAACGATTATCACTCGATTCGCTGCTTATTGCCCGGTTTAACGAAAAAAGAGCGACGACCGGGAGGCGGTCAACGCTCTTTTTCGAGGATCCCGAAACATCGGGTAATTCCAAATGGTCCTTCAACGCCCCAAAATGGCGGGCATTCAAGAATTTTAATCGATTCGACCCATTTCTGATCGCTCCGAAGAATTCAAATACCTATCGCCCACAGGGGTCAATGATTTACTGACAATTAACCCAATTGATCAATCAAGCGGTCTAAAGCGACATCCAGTTTCTCTGGTGTCTCGTAAGATCCGTCTGCAATTTGGGCTCGCAGTTGTGCGACTTTGTCGGCTCGGAAATCCGTCGACGAAGCGTTGACCCTACTGCCAGCGACCGCTTGAGCTTCGCTGGACAGAGTCAATTCGTCCGTGGTGTCGATCGAACGACTTTCCTGAGCCGCTTCAACGCCGTTTGTGCGACCGTTCGTTGGCTTGACCGCTTGGGCGTTGGATAAAGATGAAGGTCCGTTGATTTGCATTGTCATTTCTCCCCGTAGCCGGGATGGCGCTGAAAAAAAGTTTCACGAGCGCTGGGTGTTTGTTCAGGCAAAATTTTCAGGATTCCAGAAAAACCCATCGTGGCACTTCCTTGGATGGCAACCGACATGAGGCCCGCAGGATTTCTACGGCATTTGTCAGGTTGATGTTAGGCCCTAGGCCTAACACGATCTTCACTAGCATCAACTATTACTTGTTTGCGTCACATTAACAGTCGCAGAAAGTTGCCATCCGTGCCACAGTCTACTTCAATCAACGCATACTAGCTTTGCTACTATGAATATCGACAGCGGCAAACTGATAGCGTAATAAAACTGCTAGCGATCAACTTTTGCATTATGTAACGATCATGCAGGCTTGCTTGGATCGAAGTCTATGAAGAACCCGTTCCCGTGCAGCAAAGTCCATGATCATTGCCCTGTGAGGCCGTCGCTGATGGCCAAATAGGGCGGCGTTTTCAGCCAAGTCCTAAATTTCTGGCACTTTGAGCAACTTTCATCACTCTCAGGGATGTATACGTTCCCGTTATTCTTTTGGTTCAAGCAACCGCGAAGAAAGCGACTGTTCCGATTATTACCATTTTGCACACCTCGTAAACCCGAATCCTTTGAATTCGACTAGCGAAATGTAGGTTGCGTAAAAGTGATGGTGAAACCGTAAAATTGAGCGAACCTTCTGTGGGTTGGAATCGAATTACAGGGTAGACCTGGCTTGGATTTCGTAACCAAGCCTTCGCTGCTCCGTTTATCTTTATCCATCTAGGTGATGCATGAAACCTCGCTTCAAGCTATCTGATCTATTTCCGAAACCCGCCCCAACCTTGGGTTCGCTTGAATTTCCGCATTCGCATGTCGAAGAAACCAATCGGACCAAAGCCAAGTCGCGGCAGAAGATTGACCCCTTTCAGGTTCAGCAAATTGGATCGCATGCCAACCAAAAATGGAAAGAATTGAAGGACTCGGGAATCCCTGCTGCCGGCTTAATACAACTGGCGGGCGCGATTTTGGGACAGATTCAACAGGCGAAGCAAGGCCAGCCCGACCCGGAACTTTCAGGACTTTTTACTGACGTTTGTAATTTCGATGGATTGGATGATAACGCCGATAGCTACGACATAGGCCAATCCAATCACAAGGTCAGCGAAGACTTCTTCGATGTCGATTCGGCGGATGCTTGCAGCACTGGCGGAACCATCAATCTGGCGAAGTCTAATCGCGATCCGCTGATCGTTTCAACCGAAGGCTTTTTTAGTTTCTGCTTTGAAGTATCCGAGGGGTTAAACACGTTGATTGAATGCTTCGAAAATAAGAAACAAGGTCTGTGATCACCCAAAGTCCGTACCGATGCTAATCTTCGTCAGCAGATGGTGGAGCTTGGAAGCGGGGCGCTGAAGTAGAATTCATCGGTTCGTCAGCGAATTCATTCTCGTCGTAGTTGACTCGAGGGACCGACTTGGAGGTTGTAGTCGTCGTAGGACTGGGGTCTTCGATGGTGTACTGAAAATCCGACAGCCCCTTCCGAAATTGTGAATAAGCTCGTCCGAAATTTTTCATGACTTCGGTCAAGCGGCTACCGAAAAGCACCACGGCCAGAATCATGAACATCATCATCTCTTGATAGCCAATTCCCGGTAGCACCTGATAAAAACCCTTTTCTAACGAGCGTAATTTGAAGAATCCAACAACGGATTATTGATCAAGAAG
>JBDNHU010000472.1:0-16452 GCA_041688615.1 Mariniblastus sp.
GATGTTTGCCACCCTATTTGTTCTGACAGTAATCGGTTTGGTTTTCTTTTCCGTAACGTCACTGCTTTGCCAAGTCCTTCTTCTGGGATGGCAAGAACGAAAGCTCGCAAACCGCTAACCCCGCTGAACAGGCTTCATTCAAAATTCCAGCAAGCGAAGTGCGACTTGACAAAACCGAGTTTGGCAACTTAGGGAGACCGCGTAATACCCATGAGTCCCGCGGACCAACATCGCGGCCAGCGTGTATGCCACCTACCGATCTGTGTATGGCACCTACCGATCTGTGCATGGCACCTACCGAGCTGTCCAAGAAACGCAAACCGCCATCGAAATGGTCTATCGTTGGTTTCATTGCAAACACAAAGTCGATTCGGTGCATTGGTACTTGAACCAACCCGTTTCCAACAGTGGCAGACTCGCCCAACGATTACGCGATTTCGCTCAAGCCAAAGCAGGGCAGGGCGAACCGCTTGTTTGGTCAGTCAATGTCGTCAAAGCCCCGGATGTGGTCTTAAAACGCCCTGCCGACGTCGTCGTCTCGTGTGACAGTGCGATTTTGGATCATTGCCAACATTGGCACAATACCGCCAGACAGATCTACACTTGGTTGCGAAGTCATCAATCGATCGACTTGCCCAAGGTCTACAACGATTGGTTGATTGACTTGCATATTCAAAACCGAAGCTATTAATCTAAACCGGCAAGCCAAGCAACGCGGTGGCACTTAGAAGTACTCGCTCGGAAGCGGGCCATGTGCATAGAAAATCCAAGACGCCAGATCTTGCTTGGCCCATAAAGATTTCAATTTCCAATGGGCTTAGCCCGGCCTTAACCGCCACCCAGTCGTCCATTGCTAATTCATAAGCTTCCATAACCGATGAAGTACCAGCGACGCAGCCTAACCGATTTCGTTCAGCAGATCATTCAAGATTTCATCGAATTGAGCACCTTTGAAGCCCATTTTTGCAGAGGCGTCAGCGCAAAGACGTTTCTCTTCTTCCGCAAGTTCACCGTCAATCGCCATCATGTGCACCATGTTTTTCAACAGGAGAATTTTCGCTTCTTCCTCAACGGGAATCGCCAATTCCAACCTTCCTGCTTGAATGTCCGCAATGGTTTCCTCGAATTGCTGCTGAGTGATTTCCCATTGATTGGCGCGAACTGCCAACATTTCAACTTCTGCTTGTTTAAATTCGCCATCACTGGCGGCCATGGCAACTAAATGTCGAAAAAGATTTAAGCGATCCAAAATAAATTTCCTTCCAGACCCGCTGTGGTCGTCTTGGGCCACTGGGCTTATTGGCTGGTATTGTTTGTTGCTGGTTTGAATTCCGATTGGAGCAACCGGATGAACTAGCTAGAATGATGATCTAAGCTTAAGCAGATTCCAATGGGTTGATTGGTAATCCGTTCGAAGCTTCGTGGTTATAGCATGCCCAATCCCACCTGTTTGTGCCGCGGTTGTAACAAAATGCGTTTTTGGGTTCGCAAGCAAGCCAAACACGACTTAGTTTATTCACTGGCTAACGCTTAAGATCAGACTGGGTAGTTTAGACGATTTATGAGGCAACAATCGCCTGGCACTCATTCCCGACACTCATTCCCCCGCACCAATCCCCTGGCTCCATCACCCATTGCCCCTCATTAGATCCGTTCAAATCCAATGACTGAATCCTCTGGCAGCCCACCACATGCTTCGCCGCTTGGTTCGCCGACGATGTCCGATGATTGCGCAAGCCAGGTTTTGCGGCAACCAAAAATTCAATTTACCTGCGACTTACAGATTTTGCACCATCGAATCCCGACGTTTTGGGCGGCGCCGTTGAATCAAATCAGACAGGCCTCTGAATTGTCCGCGTTGCTGTTCTCTCAATTTAAAGTTGATTCCGGAACGACGCGATTGGGAGGATGCGAAATTCAACTGCGGCCGTTGACCTGCCTGTTGAAATTGAACTCGGAAATGAAACCTTCTTTGCTGGCAGCGATTGACCAAGATGGAATTGAGCTTTCGCCCCAGTGTTTGCAGGTATTGTCCATTTTGCAATTCGCAACCGCAGTGGTTCAGCAATTGGCCGCGCCACAAAATCCAGACTTGGCCAACCTACCCGACAAAAACATACACGGCACACGCACAGAAGATCAAAAACAAATAGAATCGGCTGTGCGTGATTTTTCTGCCGTTCATCCCAAAGTCAATTTAGCTGAAGTCAACTTGATAGTCGTTGGCATGTTTTCCTACGTCAATGGGAAACTGACGTTCACTATTGAATCACAATCAGTGAGCAACCAATTTTCAAATTGGTCGGGGATTTTGCAGCAGAATCCGTCATTGTGCCAACCCTACCATTGTCCATTGACGGGTGATTCGGGTAAACACCTTGCTGCCGATGACGAAGGCGATATCGGCTTAAACAAGAATATCATTCCTTGTAGTGTGACTAACCGTCGATTGCTGCAAACCAAAATGGACCGCTGTGGAAACAGCCAGAATTGGGTTTGCCTTTCTAAACTGACCAAGTCCGCGACTTCCGATCAATGGATCACGACGGCGAATTTGACGACCTGCCCCAAGTGTTCAATGCCGACCGAAAAAAGCGGTTTTAGTAGAGGGCAATGTGCCGCCTGCCAAGCTTTGGCCAATGCGGCTGTTGCCGCGACCACAGATACGGCCAACTACTTAAAAAGCAAATGGTTAGTCGACCAGCTTTGCAAAACCGACGAATTTTACGCACAGTTCAAAGACGCAACCAAGTCGATTTTTGCGAACAGTAAATTCACGTGGATCTACTTCCAACAGCAACGCTGTAAACACATCCTGGTCTTTGACCAAGCCGATCAATTCGTCGTGCATCGCTACAAAGATTTCTGGCAATGGAGGTGGAAGACTCGAACACACTTGAGTCCCTAAAACACATTCGCATTTATCTGAAACTCCGGCTCGACATTGCTAGTCGTCGATCACCGAGAAATACAAGTGCTGCTAGAAATTTTTAGCCTGCACGGTTAACAGATACAACGCTGGAACGAAGTACAAAGCTAACAAGGTAGCGCCTCCGACTCCGCCAGCAATTGATATTGCCAACGGAGGCCAAAAACCGCCGCCTTGTACCAATAGCGGAATAAACCCAGCGATGGTGGTGAACGTGGTTGCCAGAACGTGCCGAGTGCAGCGAACAACCACATTCACGGTCGCCTCGAGATCACCTTGCCGAGCTTTCGGATTCGCTGTCAAACTGGCCAGCACCACGATGGAATCGTTAATGGCAACACCGACCAACCCCATCGTTCCAACAATGGCCATGAATCCAAAAGGGAAATTGAACAGATACAAGGACAGCAGTCCCAATCCGATGCTAAAAAAGCCGACCCCGCCGATCAGAAACGCTGCCCGAAACGAACGGAAGCTAAGCACAATGGTAGAAAACATAATCAAACCCAACACCGGCGCAGTTGCCAATAGGTTCCCGACCGCTCGATCCCGTTCGGCAGATTCGCCCCCGTACAAAATCGAATATCCAGGCGGCAAACTGAACCCTTGCTGAACCAATCTAGACTTAAACTCGGACAAGACCACGCTTGGAAGTTGTCCCGATTCCACTTGGGCCCGAATTTCGTTCACTCGCTGATTATCAATTCGCTGGATGCTTGAATCACTGGGCTGCAATTCCCAATTACCTAAGGTCGAAATTGGGATGCTTTGATTTTCGCCGACAAGTTTCCGATTGAATGTCAATGAAGCGATCGCGTCGACCGTGCCTCGATCTTCTGGATCTAAACGTAAGCGAACAGGTATCTCTTCTCGCCCCTCAAGAACCGAGCCCACTAAAACGCCATCCAGTTGTGCACTTAATTCATTGGCAACGGCTTGTCGATCCAGTCCCACTTGTTGCAACAGCGAGGGGTCGAAGTTCCAAGCCAAAGCAGGAGTTACCGTTCCCAACTGAGCCACCGTTGCTGTGACGTATTTCGTAGACGACAAAACGGAACGAACTTGATCTCCCAATTCGTTCAAGGTGTCTCGATCTGGACCGAAAATACGAATTTCAATCGGGTCATCCAGCGGAGGGCCCAATTGCAATTGCTGAACATTGACTCGAACCATCGGAAGATGCATTTGCAGACGATCCTGTAATTGCTGCAACATGGTCTCGTCAGCAACTTCACCGTCCAACTCAACGAACGCTTGAGCAAAATTCGGTGTATCTTTTCGCAATGGAATTAGATTCACGTAAAACGGCGGCGCACTGCGACCGATGTACCAATCGGCCCGTTTGATCCTAGGATCCTGCATCATCAATTGACGCGCGCTCCTTGCAATCTCGACTGTCTGGTTTAAGGTTTTACCCGGGCCCAGTTCCAGCTTGATCGTGAATTGATCACGATCTGCGGAAGGGAAAAATTGCTCGGGCAATTGAGTTGCCCCAATGAATCCGGCGATTGGCAACACCAAACTTATCGCGATCGCCAGCAACGGAAACCGAAATAAGACAAGTAAACTGGCTCGATATATCTCGGTCACTCGACTGTTGGAACAACCATTGACCCAAAATTGCTTGACGACTCCAGTGGTTTTTAGATTTTCTGAACTTGTGCTCATGATGCTTGGATTTGGATTCGAAGTCCCGTCCAGTTCCCGTTGAATGTCTGCAGACGGAACCACTTTTTCGGATCGCGAATCGATTGCTGGAAAATTCACCGGAGCACGAAGCCAACCCAGCAACGCTGGGACCACGGTCATCGAAAAGAAATAGCTGGCGATAATCGCGGCGATCACACTTGTCGAAATCGAGTACACGAATTCGGCTGCTGGCCCAATCATGATAATCAACGGCGCGAATGCCAAAACCGTTGTCAATGTTGAACCAAACAGTGGTACCGCTAAATGGTCAATGCAATCGCGAATCGCATCCACGACCGAGGCCCCTTCGTCCAAAGCCGCTTGCACTTCATCGACAATCACGATCGCGTTGTCAATCAACAAACCCAACGCCAAGATAATCCCAGTCACTGACATTTGCTGCAGCGGTATTTCCAGCATCCACATCGACCCCAAGACCGCAAGACAAGTCAACGGTAGGGTTAGCCCAACTAAAATACTTCCTCGCCAACCCATGATAATGAAAACAACAAGCATTACCGCTAAAGCCCCGAGGCCTAAGTTGAGGACCAGCGAATTCAGACGCTGCATCACGTAACGCGATTGTTGAAAATCGACCTCAACTGCGACGCCCGACGGCAGATCACTTTGCAAGCTCGCCACGACTTTATCGGTCTCTTGGGTCCACCGATCGATACGATGATTGCTTCGCTGGTAACCGACCAAGACGATTGCATCTCTCCCGCCAACCAATACACGCTGGGCAGCCGGATCGTTAACCGATTTGGTTATCGTCGCGACTTGTCGCAGTGTGACCGATTGACCATTTGCATTGATGCCTACAGGAATGTTTGAAAGGCGTTCGAGGGAATCGAAATCACCCGTCATTTCTAATAACGTCGCATCAAAATCACCCTGAATCAAACCAGACGATATCTTTGCGTCACTTCGACTTAACTTCGATGCAAGGTCCAGCATCGACAAACCGTTGGCCGCCAATTGATCCTTAGAAATTTCAATTGAGAACTGCTCACCCGGAAGTCCAAAAATTTCGACTTTGTCTGTGCCAGAAATGCCCCGAAGTTCCGAACGAACGTCTTTAGCGATTCGGCTAATAATTGCCCAGTTGGTCGGCTGGTCGCTGGTCCATTGAACACTGACCATCAGCGACGCGGCTCGAAATTCAAGGTTCTCGAATTCCGGAGGTAGCGAACCCTCTGGCAACTCTGACTGAGCGTCGGCCAACTTGTCTCGAATTTCAGACCAAACGGGTTCGACCTCTTCCACATCATCTTGCAGTTCAATTGCAATCAAACTGTAGCCCCGACGACTTCCCGACCGCATTAATCGAATCTCTTCGATCTCTAGTAACCTGCGTTCAATAGGCTCGGTGACCAACGTCTCCACCCGTCCGGATGACGCACCTGGAAAGAACGTTCGAATCGTAGCAGCCCGCGGCTTCATCAACGGATCTTCCATCCGGGGAAGCACTTGTATCGCTGTCCAGCCACATGCAATCACGACACCGACCAATAGGATCAGCAAGCGGGGATTATGATAGAACAGCAGTGCCAAACGACCCACGAGCGAATTGCCTTACGAAAAAGATGAACAGAAACTAGCCCCGAGGAAACTGGCCCCGAGATAAGGGCCCCGGTTACTCAACCGCAGCTGCCTGCGCCAGCAGTCCCTGATCAACGACTTGGACTCTTTGCCCGTCTAATAATCGTTGCGACCCTTCGCTGACAATCCAGTGTTGATCTTGAATTGACCCGCGAACAAAGGACTGTTCTCCACACGTGTAAAGCACCTCGACTTGCTGCTTCTTGACGACACCCAAATGCCGAGGCGGTAAATTTTCTTCCCACGCGACATTTGCGGATCCAGAATTCTCGACGTTAAGGTCCACGTTGCCTGACTTTCCCGCAGCGACCGCAAGATTTGCAACCTCTTCAATATTCAAAATCGACTTTATGTTTAAGGCATTTCCGTCGTGCTTTGCGGCAGACTTAACCGTAGCTGCTTCCCATTCTGGAATCGAATCGGGGTAGAATTCAAAGACATTCCACAGTCCGCGTCGACCGCGACACATCGCATCATTGGGCAGCCAAAAACCGGCCTCTTGAATTGTGGCTTCCCATACCAGTGATACCGAACGTCCCGGAAACAATCGATCGTTTCGCGTTTGCCCAACCGCACCCCCCAGCGAATCTTGACTTACCACCAGCTGATCATTGGCATTTTTGTTAGATACCGCGATCTGTCGTGGTGGTGCCTCCACGGCGACTCGCTTCCCAAGTTCCGCTTGCTTAACTTGCTTAACTTGCTTAACCTCGTCAATACTGAAAATTGCCAGCACGGTTTGCAGTCCCGGATCCAAGGCTGGAACCATTCGATCCAATTTGGCTGGAACGGATTGCTGGTCACACAACAACTGATACTCTTGCCCAATGCGCAGCTGCTCCGAAACCGCCAACGAAACGCCTACATGGGCTTCGATTGGCTTGGCTTGGATTAGCTGAACAATCGGTTGTCCGCCCGCCAAAACATTCCCTAGGTCGGCAAGCGTTTGAGCAATGTAGCCGTCATACGGTGCCAACAATGTCGATTTAGTAACTTGGGTCTCCAGTTGCTGCAAACGGGCAGTGAGTCCATCGCCCAGGGCCAACTGAGCATCGATTTGCTCCTGACGGGTGCCTTCTTCCAATTCGGCAACCCGTTGCCTGACCGCTCGCAGTCTTTTTCTAGAAGCAGTAACCCCTGCGGTTACCGAATCAAGTTCATTAACGGAGATGGCCCCTTTGCGCGCCAGTTCCGACTGTCTTTCGAATTGCCGCTCCAAATTTTCAAGCTCCGCCTCGGTGGCTTCCAGATCAGCCTTGGACGCAGCCAGAGTGGTGGTCCGAGGACCCGAACGCATTTCCGCCAGTGTGGCGGCCGCGGCGGCAACCTCTGCTTGAGCTTGCTTGACTTGCAAGTCTAACAACTGCGTATCTAGCTTGGCGATGGCTTGACCTTTTTGAACCGTCTGTCCTAGGTCGACCCACATCTGAATGACCAATCCACCTTGTTCAAAAGCCAATTCGCTTTGATGCTTAGGAACCAAACGTCCGTTGAACGTGATTTTCTGTTGATAACAATCCACTTGATTTAATTGACTGACAAAGGCCTCGCCTGGATGGTAGGTCTCCGCGGCGGCAGTGGAGAGACCCTGCGGAATAGATTTGTTGCTGGCACTAATGATCAACATGACAATCGCCACGATCAGCATCAATCCAGCGACAAACGCTGACCAGAAGAACAGACGACTTAATACCATTAAAATGAATTTCCGAATTTTGGGCGATCCATAAATGCCCTTCGATAGGCGTTTACGTCGATGTAATGCCCCGCGATTCCAAAAAAAGCGGTTCAACTTAGGCAACCTGCCAGGCGGCTCAAAGGCCGCAGTTGGAACCGAAATGAACCTTGTCGATTAACTGTAGGGTGAAAACGAGGCTTCGGTTAGGGCGGGTCGTCAGGATGGCAAGAAAAACAGGCGTTTCAAACCGGACAACCCTCACTTTTACCCTGAACAACAATCACGGCACATCATCGAATTTACCAAACGTTCGGTACCCAGTTGAAAACTCGATTTCCAAGGCAAGCAGGCACTTGCAGATGCGACTGAGAGCAAACCCACCTGTTCACGAGCCAACCAGAAGGGGCGACCAAGGGACCTCGCAGAAGGAAAATGCCTGCCGCGATAAACTCAGGCAATACCGATCGCCATCACTCCGGCACGCCTCCGGTACGCCAGATGCCCTTCCCGATTTTGCCTGGCACCCTAAAATCGGCAGCCTGGCACCCTAAAATCAGCATGACCTAGAAATGAATAAGACCTAGTTTTTGTCCGTCGGCGAAGGTGCTTCGTCCGCACCAGTTTCCAACTTGGGTTTGGATTCTTCGCTTGGTTGGGCTTCAGGATTTTTAATCTGAATCGTCATTTTTAGTGTTGTGTCGATGGTTCGTTTGATTGGCGGTTCGGCCTTAATGTTCAAGACCATTTTTTGCGTTAGCGACGTTTCAACGACTCGCAATTCCTTGAGGTTATAGACAATGGCTCCGATATTTTCTTGACTTTCTATCATCACCTGATCTTTTTCCGATGCGATTTCTAAAACGGGCGTGACGCTAATGTTGGCCAGTTCTGGCTGTTGGGCATTGGGACCCAGAAACTTATATTCCGAAGTCACCTTAGCTTCCATACCGGGTTCTTTGGGTAGGAATTTGGGTGCCTCGGTCCATTGATACCCTGGCTGAATCGATTGCAAGGGAAACTTAACCATTTCGCCAGACAATTTACTCAAGGCATCTTTGCTTAATAACCGCCCCATTGCGTCTTCTGCGGTCAGCGATGGATCGTCCACCAACTTGTACGACTTCACTTCGCCTAAACGAGTCATCTTCATTCGCATCGCTCGGCCCACCAAAGCTTTCAAATTCTGGTAGACCTTATTGGCAACCGGTGATTGGGGTGCTTCTGCATCAGTATCGACAAAGATTTCGCCAACAACCGGGTAGCTCATTTGCATCTTGACTCGAGTGAACGTCTGCAAGATCACGATTAGTTTCCCTTCGGATTCTTCAACCATCCAATCTTGATAAAGATTCATTCGTACTGGCAACTTGCCAGATTTCATCAACGTACTAGTCGTCTGAGTCGTCGTGCTTTGGTCAACATGGACTTCAAATTCCTGTCCTGGCTGGAACTTCCAGCGGAGAAGGTAACGCCCCTCGGGAACGAATTCTTCCTCTTGCAAATTCTGTCCCAAAGCCAAACCCGAAGAGAACACGTTACACGCAATCAGCATAACCAGGCCTGTTAGCCAGGCACCATGCCAACCCCAACGTCGAAAATTTGCAGAATCCGAAACGCCAGATAAGTTCAAAAGACTGGACCGAGTCCCCGCATCTGAGTGAACTTGTGAACTGCCGTATGCCTGTGAATTACCGGGTGATGTATTGCCAGAGCGTTCTTGCACGATATTGCTTTCAACGAAACAGATAAAACTCAAATCCACAATCAGCTCACGGTAACCCTGTAGCATCTTGCGATGAAAAAGGTCAGCCGCAAAAAAATCCACGCGTACCAAATGGTGAACCATGTTGCCCTGAAATTCAAACATGCTTCAATCATCACTTAGCCAACACATAATTCCACGGACAACATACCTTCGCCATTCTTCCCTTAGCCATTCTTGGGCACGCTGCAATTTTGTATCCATGGGTGTGTAAGGATTGGTACTTACCGCCAAGTAATCGAGCGCAAACAAATTTCTTTAGCCGCCTAGGTTTTGCAGTTCATCCATGCCAATTCTGGATATAATTTGGGCGAACCTTGGGCACCCTCACCTGCCTGGGTGCACGTTGCCATGCTGTAGCAGGTTGTCATGCCGTAGCAGGTTGTCATGCCGTAGCAGGTTGTCATGCCGTAGCAGGTTGTCATGCCTCAGTACACGGCGACTTTGCCACAGCCACTTGAATACGGCGACTTGATGAAGACTGCCAAGCAGTAGCAACGGCATGGGATCCTATTGTAGTCAACCAAACGGGACTTGGTAACAAGATAGAAGTGAAGAGAAATGCATATAAAATCTGTTCAAATCCTGCGATTTCAAATCCGGCGCGCGTCCATCGCTTCGCAGGCTTGCGTTTGGCTGCTACCTTCCTGTTTTTCGCTGGGCATTGGCATTTTGGCCTTGCTTCCGCTGGGGTGCATTCAGCAAACAGACAACCAAGTGGTCGTATTTTCGGCCCTTGACCGAGAATTCAGCCAAAATGAATTTGATCAATTTTCCAAGGCGACAGCAATTCGAGTTCTGCCAAAATATGATACCGAATCTACGAAGACCGTCGGCTTGGCTAATCAAATTTTGCAGCAAGGTGAAGGTAGTCAATGCGATGTGTTTTGGAATAACGAAATCTTGCACACACTTAGACTGCAGAAAGCGGGCCTTCTTCAGACCGTTGAAATTTCAGAGGCTCAGTTTTTCTCGCCGACATTTCGTTCACCTGATCAACAGTGGTTCGGATTAGCCGCCAGGGCCCGAGTGTTCATCGTCAATACGGATCTGCTAACCGATTCTAGTCAATACCCAAGTTCAATCAACGCGCTGACCGATCCTCATTGGGCCGGCAAAGCGTGCATCGCTAAGCCTTTGTTTGGGACTACGGCGACTCATTTTGCGGTCCTCTATCAAATCTGGGGCAAGGACCAGTTCCAAACCTTTGTCTCGCAATTGCCCACCAATCACGTAGCTGTGGTTTCGGGCAATCGGCAAGTTGCAGCCGATGTTGCGGCCGGCAAATATGCCTTCGGCTTGACGGACACCGACGACTACAACCTAGAAGCCGAAGCCGGTAGTCCCGTGGCGATGGTTTTTCCTGATCAAGATCCCAAGTTGATGGGAACGCTTTTGATCCCCAACACTGTGGCAGTGATCAAGGGAACGAAGAATCGCGAGAATGCTATAAAGCTGATTCAGTATGCATTGTCTGGTACTGTAGAAACGTCTCTAGCGACAGGTCCTAGTGCGCAATTCCCGCTGGACACAAGACTGAAAATACGCTCCAAGCTTGAAGTTCAACCCACACCCCGCTACTTAAACGTCGACTGGAACCGCACGGTTGAAGCGTGGCAAGAGTCATCGAAGTTATTGAAGGCCCTCTACTATTAGTGAACACTTGGGCCGGACCATCGACAAAACCGTCACTTCCTTCCAGATATTTTAGTGGAACAGGGAAAATCTTCGAGTGCCCACAGCCACAACTTACCCAAGCGGTACGTTTCTTCACGTCCGAGTAACACATCTTGTTCCACCGTTTTTAGTCAATACACCATCGCTCACCACACCTAAGATCTACACCCAATGTTCGTGAGGCCAGTCGCGTAAACCGCTTGAGGCAGAACTATGGATTTCGCAACTTCAAACCACAATCACGTTGATCTAACTCCGTCGCTTGTTCCGGCGTTACCACTTAACAACCGTTCTTATTTTGCGGTTTTTAATACGATGGCGTCATCGGACAATGACACCCCAAACATTACATTGACAGTGGATTCCAGCGGGAAGATCATTGCCAGGTCTCGTTTAATCGACCATCAATTATTGCCCCCCAGTCGACCGTTTGGCCTGCCGCTTGAAGCCAACTTTCTACAAGAGTGTCAGGCAAACAATGACGATTCTAGTTTGGTTAGTTTGATCCAAACCGCCGAGGCGGTTCGCGCCGTCATCTCTGGCCAAATTCCTCAATTCGAGACCATTTTTCCGGTTCAAATCTCAGACGGCACGCTTTGGTTTCGCAATCGAGCAATTCTAATGGAGTCCGACGACCAGTTGACTTGCATGGTGTCCCACGAGGAAGTCACTTCAACCATTCAAGCCAATGAAGATCAGCGGCTGCAACGACGCGATGAACACTATTTCCGACTCATTGCCGAAGGTTCAGACAAGGCTAGTTTCTTGCTTGATGAAGTAGGAAAAATTCAATGGGTGAATCCCGCCTTTGTGCGTCTGTTCCATTTTCCATTGGCTCAAATCAAAGGCCGGGAAATTGCAGCAGTGTTAAAGCTGATGGAATGCGGAACTCACTACTTAGATCGCTTTCGCACGGCATTGATGGAACGCACTGATTTCAAAGGCGAAGTCTACGCATACGATGGTCACCGGCAGGGGATGTGGCTTTCATTGGAATTGCGATTAGTTTCCAGTGAAGACTTTTCATCACCTCGCCTGGTAGGCTATTGCACCGACGTCACCGAAAGTCGAAACAAAGAAGAACAACTTCGTAAAGCACTTGACCAAGCCGAAGAAATGGCAAGCAAACTTCAGGACCACAAACGAATCCTCGATTTTGCGGTTTCCGGTGCAGACCTGGCGTTTTGGGAATGGGCACCGAAAACTGGCCAGATGACTTTCAATGAGCGGTGGGCGGCAGGTCTAGGCTATAGCCTGGATGACCTTCCACAGCACTTTTCCACCTTTCAAAACTTGTTGCATCCCTTGGACAAGCAGCGAATTGAAACCAAAATTTCGCAATGTTTGAACGATAACGGCGACTTTGGTGATCAACAACTGGACGTCGAATTTCGATTACGCAGTAGGTCGGGCGAATACCTTTGGATGCATTCACGCGGCCGAGTCGTGCAGCGAAGTCATAATGGTCAACCTTCACTGATGTGCGGTGTTCAATATTGCATTCAAGATCGAAAAAACACTGAACTGCGTATCGAAGGTTTGGTTCGGTTGATCGATGAATCATCCAACGAACTCTATATCTTTGGTGCAAACGACCTGAAGTTTGTTTCGGTGAACCGAGGCGCTAGAGAAAATCTGGGCTACACGCTGGATGAATTGAACGAATTGACTTTGCAAGACACCATGCCTGAAATGTCAGCCCAACGATTCAATTCGCTGGTACGACAACTTAATACCAATCCTGAACAACGTATTCAATTCGAAACCACACATCGACGTAAGGACGGCACCGGATACCCTATCCACGTATTTTTGCAGAAGACAAAACTGGTTGAACGTCACGTCTATGCCGCATTTGTCCTGGATCTGTCCAAACGAAAGCTATTGGAACGGCAATTGGCTCAAGCCAGAAAACTGCAATCGATTGGCCAATTGGCCGCTGGCATTGCGCACGAAATCAATACGCCGATCCATTTCGTGAATGAAAATCTCGAGTACATGCAGTCGTTGCTCAATGGTCCATTGCAAGACCACATCGACTTGTTCCCAAACACTGCTGAATCATCACCTGGCGACGGCGATCACCCGTCCGCCTCGAAAAAAGCTCAGTTAAGACGTGATTTCCTGATGGCCTTGAATGAAAGTGCAGGGGGAATTGATCGTGTGATCAAGATCATCTGTGCAATGAAACTGTTGTCTCACCCTGGCAATACGGAAAAGACTCTAACGGACCTGAACCAATTAGTTCACGACACGGTCACGATCACACAGAAGCGATGGAAGAAAAACTGCATTGTTGATTTGGCTTTGACCGAGAACCTAGCCAGCGTGATGGCGCTTCCAAGCGAAGTCAGCCAAGTCATGATCAACTTGTTGATCAACGCAGTGGACGCAATCGATGAACACGCACAAACGAATAGCGTGTCTGGGCGAATTGGAATTAGAACCTGGGCCGAGGAAGACTGCACCGTTTTCGAATTCGAAGACAACGGCCCTGGTATTCCACGCGAATTAGTAGATCGGGTTTTTGATCCATTTTTCACAACGAAAGAGGTTGGCAAAGGCACCGGCCAAGGACTCGCCATTTGCCACAGCATTATTGTCGAACAGCACCAAGGAACGATCACCCTAGAAACACAACCCGAACAGGGGACTCGCTTCACCGTTCGCCTTCCCAACTTGCACGACTCCTCTCCGACCCTTAAAGAACAGGGAGCTTAAACACAATGTCATCTCAGCGACCTAACTTATTACTTGTAGACGATGATCCTTCTGTCCTGTCGGCAACTCAACGCCGCTTGGGCGAATACTATGACGTTGAAATCGCGTGTGGTGGTCAACAAGGACTTGAAGTCTTGGCCAATTCGCCACCTTTTCCCGTGATCATTTCCGATATGGAAATGCCGGGAATGGATGGCATCCAATTTATCCAAGCAGCACGCCGCGATAGCCCAAATTCAATCTACCTAATGATGACGGGCAAGCAAGACCAAGCGACCGCAAGTCGAGCAATGAACGAAGGCGGAGTCTTTCGCTTCCTAACCAAACCCTGCTCATTCGAAGAGATCCACTCGACCATCGAAGCCGCGCTGCGGCAGTACAACCTCGTCAATGCCGAAAAACAACTGTTACAGAAAACGCTTATAGGAGCGATCGACGCCATTGTGGACATCTTCGAAACGATGATCCCCAACGGAATGATTCGCTCCTCTTCAATTCAAAAGATTGTGCGGGAATTGTTGCACGAACTGCGACTTCCCGCAAAATGGGAATTCGTGTTATCCTCGCGATTGGCCCTAATTGGCTACGGACTGGTAAGTAAATCGTATCAAGACGCTTCAACACAGCAGCCCAGTGACGAATTCGATGACCTACTGCTATTGACCAATGCATGCTTGACGTCGGCTAGAATCCTACAACGTATCCCTCGACTTACTACGCCTGCGACCATTATTCAACAGGCCCCGGACTCGGTAGGCTACCTTCCAAAAAATCTAAACACCGAAGCCGAAGTTATCCAACTAGGGGCAACGTTGTTGCGGGTTGCGTTAGAATGGGAAAACAGCAAGCGGCTTGCTCTCTCACCCACCGCATCCGTTTTAGACTTGCGGCGAAAAATGCCGCACTTGCCCGAAGTTGTCATTGAGGCCCTAGACAAAATTCAACTGGAACACGTTGCGCCCCCCAAGATCATGGAAATCCCAATCCCAGCCTTGAAAAGTGGAATGGTCTTGCGTGATGATATTTTCACGCAAGAAGGAAATATCCTGATTGGAAAAGGCCGCCGTCTGACCGCTTCGCTGATCGAAAAACTTACCGCTCAACTGGACGGCAAAAACAACCTGAAGCAGAAGTTAGTAACCGTAGTGCTACCGGAAGTAGCCAGCCAAGTTAGCTAAGGACTTTTGGCCGAACAGGTTAGCGACACGCAAGTCTACCGCCTATCGGCCAAGCCCGTCCGTCGCTTGATCGATCCATCGCTTCAAGCAGTACCTTCGATTTTTTCAATCGTCATTGCAAACCACTCCGTTTCGATGCAACTGCCGTCTGCGACCGCGACGACTCCATTGCAGGTTGCCCCCGAGTGTTTATACAAATGCTTGCACCTAAAATGCAACTGCCCCTGCTGGAAAAACAGGGCGGCTTGATCCAATTCAGGGATCATGATGTGGTCTTGCGTCTGGCGCCCCAACAGGCAGGCTTCTGCCATCAAGATTGAGAAGTCTGTCCGCGGTACCGTTCGCTGTGGCAAAGTATATTTCAACACGGCGGTACTTGTGAGCGGATGCGGGCGAAAGAACTGCAAGCCAACACTGCTTCCTAATTCGAACTTCTGTTCATGCCTAAGCATCACAGTCGTGCCAGCTAGATCTTGGCGGTTTCCTGAGTCTGAAAATTCGACTCGACCTTCCGACTGCAACCAGTACCCGCCATCTTCTCGGCTAATTTTTGCATGGCGTCGGTTAAGATTCGCTTGGAAGGCAAGTTGTACGCCTGCCGTTGGAACCGCTTGCCCAATCCACACCTCATCTTGTGGGCATACCAATACCGTAGCTATCGAATCAATCCAAAGCACGAATCGGCAATTTCGATCAATCATATTTAATAAACAAAAGGCATGAGGGATTGCGAAGCCAGAGGGTCGTGACCGATTGAAAACGTACTGCGATGAAAATCGTCTTGAAAAAACCGCGAAGCTTCCAACCGATCACTGATGATACAAAAAAACGCGAGCTCTGGTGCAAACCGCTCGCGTTATCCTTGTTCAAATTGTAAAGCAAAAACTCTAACGAGGAACCGTGCCATCGGTGGTTTGCGCTTGCTGAATGCTAGGAGCAGCCTTTTCGACCAATTTCCAGCCCAATAAAGTTTGTGGGCGAGGAGAAAATTCGTCTCGCCACAACCGCGCGACATTCAGACCAAGGTCAAAATTCTTCTCACTGCTGGCAAAATCGTAGATTTGGAACTTAATGACTGCCGGATGGGTCGTGCCATCAGTAAGCATTATTTTCTGCGGATTATGATCGGGGGCATAAAGTTGAATCTGAATCGGTAAGAACTCGTCGCCGGCCAACACAATAATCGCTTTACTGTAGTGTTCAGCGTCTTTTCGTA
>JBDNHU010000473.1:0-5297 GCA_041688615.1 Mariniblastus sp.
GAACCGATGGATATACGATCCTTGTTGATGTTTGACGCCTGGAAATTGATGGCGGATTTTAACTTCTTGATCTTTGCCGTTTGTTCCACCTTAATTTGCATTCCATTGGCTTTCTATTACGGACAAACAGCACCTTACCTTAGCCAAATCGGGTTTGCCGAACCTGGTGCGACGATGACCATTGGGCAAATGTCTGAAATTATCTTTATGTTGTTGATCCCGTTCGTCTTCCGAAAATTAGGGTTGAAGATGATGATCATGATTGGCATGGGTTGCTGGGTGTTACGGTATTTGTTGTTCTCGTTTGGGGCTCCAAATCAAATCACTTGGATGATTTTGTTGGCTGTCGCGTTGCACGGTATTTGCTACGACTTTTTCTTTGTCACAGGCTTCATGTACACCGATCAAAAGGCCCCTAAGGCGATTCGCGGTCAGGCGCAATCGTTGCTCGTATTTTTGACACAAGGTGTTGGGATGTTCTTTGGGTTTCGCATCATGGGAGCCGGTGACTTCTTGGGTATTCCATTAAGTTGGCGTCCTGGTGGCTATGGGGTCCCAGTGGATTCGTTGAAATATGTCGAAGCGTTGAAGACGGCCAGAGGTGAGTCCGAATCGCTGGGATTCTTTGAAACGTTCACTCGGATGTTCTCGCGCGAGTTGCCTGAGACTTTGGACGCCGAACTGTTGAATTCCACAATGAACCAGTGGGGAGAATTTTGGATCTTCCCAGGAATTCTGGCCGGGATCGTGCTGGTAATCTTTGGATTTATGTTCTGGGATAAGGCAAAGAGCGACGAGTCGGAAAGCGTTTAGTGACGTTTAGATTGTGAAAAAATGGCGACGATGGCGTAGAATCATTTCATGAATCTACGCCTTTTTTTTTATTGAGACTTAAGTGATGAGAGACGTTTTTGGATACTCAGGTGGCCGCTATGGGATGCATTCGCCGACGCGAAGTGGGTTAAACATCCGAGTCATTTTTGCAATCGGCTTGATTTTGTTTGCGTTGATTCGCTTTGGTTCCGCAACGAGCGTCAATCCAATTACTGGCAAAGCGGACCGAGTTGGATTAAGCGTTGAGCAAGAGGTGGCGTTGGGATTGCAGAGTGCCCCAAGCATGATTCAGCAATTCGGAGGTTTGGCCAGAAGTGAACGTGATCAATATCTGGTGGACCAAGTCGGGCGCGAATTGCTGAACGCTTTGGAACGGAAGTTGAAGCGAAACGGTGTTGGAGAGAATCCTTATCAATTCGAATTTCACTTACTTAGTGATGAATCGACGGTTAACGCATTTGCGCTTCCGGGCGGACAAATTTTCATAACACAAGGATTGTATAAGCATTTAAGAACGCCCGGACAGGTTGCGGGTGTGCTGGGTCATGAAATGGGACATGTGATTGAACGTCATGGTGCCCAAAGAATGGCAAAGGACAACTTCTTTCGCGATTTGATCGGGGCCTTGACGGTAGCCAGTGGCAGTGTTAGTCAGGCGCAAGTGGCACAAATGGTAGGGAATCTGATTCAAATGAAATACGGTCGTGACGATGAATTAGAATCCGATCGCTGGGGCGTCGACCTTTGTATTTTGGCTGGCTACGATCCCCAAAACATGATCGCCGTGATGGATGTGCTGGAACAGCAGGCCGGCGGTGGAAAATCGCCCGAAATTCTCAGCACTCATCCTAATCCGGGCAATCGTCGCGAAAAGATCATGTTGCTGATTCGGCAGCAGTTTCCCGACGGAATTCCGCGTCTAAAGGATCCTTACCGGGGCCTGCCCAAGTGAATTTTGGGTGAATTCACTTGGGCTTCCTCAGGAGAGGGTGTTGTCTGAATGATCGACGGGTCAGCCTGCTCGGACTAATGTGGCCCTGGCAAGCGAACCGAACCGAACCGATTCAAGAGTTGGATTGGGCGTTAAATTGCGTTGGCGATCGGTTCTCAAGATGGTACCTTAAGACGGTTGGCAGTGGTTTTTGCGAACACTGACAAACCTGTAGATATGGGTGAATCGCTGGTTGGAACACTTTTGACAGGAACTGAAAGTTGACTCGTTGGATTTCGTTTGTCGTTCTATTGGGTGTGATCGTGGTGATTGCCGCGTTCTTCATTCGTGTCATGGCGGAATTCTTGGTACCGCTGTTCGTTGCTACTTTGCTTGTTGTCATATTTCGTCCGGTCCATCTTTGGTTTCTTGAGAAGACGAATCAGCGACCGGCGATTTCAGCGTTGCTGACCACGGTCTCTGTGATCTTAGCTGTGGTGCTTCCCTTTGCCATCATGTTTGCGATGGCAGCCGCCGAAGGTCGGGAAATTGTGAAACGCTTCGACCGGGCGTTAATTCTTCAAAAGCTAAGTGACTTCCGTTCATCCTTCGGGTTGAATGTGGAAAACATGACTGACTTGTCTGAAGTGGAATCAAGTGTCGAAGAATTGCGGCAATCGATTCAAGAGGGGAACAATGATCCAACGCTTCTTTCGCCAAAACATTTTACGCGACCCGAGCGTGAAGAATTGTCTAGCCTTTTAGCAATGCTGGAAGCCAACAGTCAACAATTGGGTGACGTTTATAACCTGTCGTGGCCTCCGACGGATGCGGAAATATTGGCAGAAAATAGCGAAGCTGCTGAAGATTTAAACCGTTCGCAAACCCCAAACGCCTCGGGTGGAAGTCCTGAAGAACCCGCAGATGGCAGTGTTCCGCTAACGCCGACAGCCGATTCAATCAATAGTTCAGCAGCAACGACCGACAGCGTTAAAGAGGCTGGCGGTGTTTCCTTGCCCGGTGAAACCGAGCCCCGTGAAGAACGAGGATCGTTTTTAAAAGATCCAGTAGGATTTTTTGTTGCAGACTTGCAGGACCCGACGGATGTGAAGCTACTTCGACCAAACGGAAATTCGATATTGGAACAACACTGGTTTCATTACGTTTATCAATTGCGTGACTCCAAGGCGTTGGTGTCATCAGACCAATGGTCGGAGAAAGTTTCCGAAAATCGGGATCTAGAATTGAACTTGCGGGCTGCGATAGCGAAGGCTCACAGTCAATTTCGCGAATTCAAAGTTAATTCACTCGGTGGGCCGTTGTCGGCGTGGATTAAAGAATTGGCCAACCCTCAAGAAGAAGAGGTCCAGCAGTATTCGACAGTAGCCTTGGAATTAGCCAAAAGCAATGTTCTTTCCTGGAGCGGTACGGCGACTTTGTTCATTGGACGCCTGCTTTTTGGAAGCGTTATCGCGGTGGTTGCGGTTTATTTCTTTCTGCTGGACGGTCCCGGTATCATGGAGTCCTTGATGCAGTTGTCGCCAATGGATGATCGTCACGAACGCGAATTGATCGAAGAATTTGATCGAGTCAGTAGAGCGGTTGTTTTGGCAACGTTAGTGGCAGCGATTGCTCAAGGGTTGCTGGCAGCGATAGGCTTCTACGTCGCCGGGATTCAATCGGTGTTCCTGTTGATGATGCTGACCATGCTGTTGGCAATGATTCCGTTTTTTGGGGCGACCAGTGTGTGGCTGCCCGTCGTGTTCTACTTGGCGTTCTTCGAAGGTCGGCCAGTGGCGGCAGGCGTACTTTTTCTGTACAGCGCTTTGATCGTCTCGACTGCTGACAACATCATCAAGCCGTACATTCTTCATGGTCAAAGTAATTTGCATCCATTATTGGCGCTGCTTAGTGTGTTAGGCGGTGTGACAGCACTGGGAGCGATTGGCATAGTGGTGGGACCCATGTTGGTCGCATTTTTGCAAACGCTCTTGAAAATTTTGCGTGATGAATTGTTGAACTTGGACAGCAGTCAAAAACTGGCTTTAGAGTCGGGCGACGTCGTTAATCTTCCCGCTCAAAAGCGGGAAAGCGTCAAGCCCGCGCCAATGTCAAAGTCTTCGCTACCCGTGCCCAGCGCAAGTCAAGGCCAAGAGACTGCTCCCGTTCGCGATTCAAAGCCAGACAAAGAACAGGACGTAGACCAAGGGAACACCGGAAGTGGACCTGCCGTTCAAACTGGCCAGGGAACGAATGCTACAGGTAGCCCGTCGGCTAAAGCGACTTCCGAAAAGGCAACCGACAGTAAGACGAACAGACCGTCTGGCAACGAGAATAAAACGCGAGCAAAATCAAGCGGTAGCAAATCAAAGCGGCGGAAGTAATTGGGAGCGTAAGTGTGAAGGTTTTCAGTTGAGTAAGGGCGATTTCGCGATTGAATTTTTCGCAAACGCCTTGGGATCACTTGGCTGGTCGATTGAATCTGCAGATCAACCGGACAAGCTTGATCGGTGATTGCCAAAAGATGGTGATAAAACTGGGCCGAATCTAAGTAGGATTGGATAAGTTAGGATTCAAGACTTGATTTTCTCCAATTCAAACAGCTTTGACGACTTGTAAGGCAGCGAAGTTTGGACTTTTGACGATGACTTCATGTCAGTGCCTTTGTGGTTTATCCAAGCATGTCTTCGCTTGTTGCCCCAGGCCTAGGATCGGTAATCGGGACAAATTAGCAGTATGAATCGGTAGATTAATGGATTGACGAAACGGGCGAAGTTTCCCATAATCGGTCCCTCAATACCCGCCCCCTTCGTCTAGTGGCCCAGGACGCTGCCCTCTCACGGCGGAAACAGGGGTTCGACTCCCCTAGGGGGTATTGATATCGAAATCTCCGAGAATTTGGCACTGTCTAAGAGCCAATTCTCGGAGTTTTTTTGTGCCCGGATGTTTTAACTTTCGTTTCGCAGTAGTGGGAAGAGAATGATGTCGCGAATCGATTGGCTGTTGGTCAGCAACATCGCCAGTCGATCGATGCCGATTCCCAACCCGCCCGCCGGAGGCATGCCGTTCCGCAGAGCGCGAACGAAGTCGTGGTCCATTTTGGCCATGGAATCGTCCTCTGCTAGGCCATCTAGCTGAGTTTTAAACAGTTGCTCTTGTAGATCCGGGTCATTCAATTCAGTGTAAGCGTTCGCCAATTCCATTCCGTGGATGAACAGTTCGAAACGTTCGGCAACGTCTGGCTGATCGATCTTCCGTTTGGTCAGCGGGCAAATATTGGCCGGATAGTCAATTACAAAGACGGGACCGATTAGCGTCTGTTCGACCTTCTCTTCAAAGACATTGTTCTTAATGACGTCGATATGTCGGCCCTGGGTTTTGATTCCATTGGCTTGGGCGTATGCCGTCAATGCTTGTTCGTCAAACGGATCGACTCCCGTTTGCTGCAAGATCAGATCATGATACTTTGCACGTTGAAAAGGCGGTGTAAAATCGATCGTCTTCTGCTCACCCCAAGGCAGCACATAGTCTA
>JBDNHU010000474.1:0-11185 GCA_041688615.1 Mariniblastus sp.
TAACAGTTCGTTGCACCTAATCAACATGGCGCAGCCGCGAGGAGAAATGAATCTTGGGTGGCATCAAGAACGACTGCGCGACGAATCTGAGAAAAACTCGCAAAAACCCGATGACAACGCCATTCGTGTTAAGTACCGTTTTGGATAAATGGGCAGTCTGAAGGTACAAACGGTACTTGACACCTTTGTTTTTCTGCACCTTTTAACGTTCGCGCCAGTCAGTGGTTCAATCTTAACTCGATCCGCCCGACACAGGCCAATGTATCCCAGCGCGGCGGCCTATTGTTTGGCATACCGCAATTTGGTCGGGCTGCCGAATTTCATCGAATCGCTAACATCGATCAAGGTGAAGAAGTGCAGGTCTTCTTCTTCGAGATACAGCTTCAGAAATAATTTATCCAACCGCGCGTACATGTTCCAATCGATGAAACGCAGATCATCGCCCGATACGTAATTGCGAAAGTCCGCGAACTCGACGCTTTGGCCTTTGTGGTTGCTACGCCGTTCGCCTTTCATGCGTCCGCGAAAAATCTTCCGGCTGATCAGCTCCATGTTTTCCAGCTTCGCTAGTAACGCGGCGCTGAGCAGCGGTTCAGTGGCGGTTCAGTGGCGGTTCAGTGGCGGGACTGCCGGATTTTGAGATGGGAGTTGTTGGATTTGTTGGCGTCATGGGGCATTTCGTTTCGGTGCGGCGATGCGAATTACACTATAACATATCTTGAACTCGGGCGAAGGTTATATTCGACTTAACCCGCCGTTTTCCTTCGCTGGGTTTGGTGAATCTCGTTACGTTCAAGGCTCAATACGTGACGTCTACGGCCAATAAGTGCTAGGAGCTGCATAGATTCAGCCTGAGAGAGTTGTTACACTCATGCTTTAACCGACGCCAATCTGCTCCAATCTGCTCCCAACGCTCTACGACAAAATCTATGGCCAAAAAAGCTGCCACCAAGAAGAAGGTAACTGCCAAGAAGAAGGCAACTTCTGAAAAGAAACCGACCGCCACAAAATCCTTCGAGCAAACGCTGTGGGACACCGCTGACAAGCTACGTGGCTCCGTCGAATCGTCCGAGTACAAACACGTTGTCCTCTCGCTGATCTTTTTAAAATTCGTCAGCGACCGGTTTGAATCGCGGCGGCAGTCGATTATCGACGACGGCAAAGCCGACTACGTCGACATGGTCGAGTTCTATACCATGCAGAACGTCTTTTACCTGCCAGAAGGCTCGCGCTGGTCAACGATTGTCAAACTGGCCAAACAGGACGACATCTCCATCCGCATCGACAGTGCTCTGCATGCGGTCGAAAAGAACAACCCGTCACTCAAAGGAGCCTTGCCGGACAACTACTTCTCGCGGATGGGCATCGACGTTGCCAAACTTGCAGCCCTGATCGACAGCATCAACAACATCAACACAATTCAGGATTCCGAAGAAGATGTCGTGGGCCGAGTCTACGAATACTTTCTGGGAAAATTCGCGGCCACCGAAGGCAAAGGGGGCGGCGAGTTCTATACGCCCAAGTGCGTGGTCAACCTGATCGCCGAAATGATCGAGCCGTACAGCGGCAAGATCTACGACCCCTGCTGTGGCAGCGGCGGCATGTTCGTCCAGTCGGTGAAGTTCATCACCAGCCACAGCGGCAACCAGAAAGACATCTCGATCTATGGTCAGGAGCAAACCAGCACGACTTATAAGCTGGCCAAAATGAACCTGGCCATTCGCGGCATCTCGGGCAACCTGGGCGAAGTCCCCGCCGATACCTTTTTCAAGGATCAGCACCCGGATTTGAAGGCCGACTACATCATGGCCAATCCGCCGTTCAACCTGAAAGCGTGGCGAGGCCCGGACGAACTGAGCGACGATCCTCGCTGGAGCGGTTACGACGTGCCGCCGACGGGCAACGCCAACTACGGCTGGATCCTGCACATGATCAGCAAGCTGTCAGAAAACGGCGTGGCCGGGTTTGTGCTGGCCAACGGTTCGATGTCGACCAGCACCAGTGGCGAAGGAGCCATCCGTCAGAAGATGATCGAAAACGATTTAGTCGACTGCATGATCGCGTTACCAGGCCAGTTGTTTTACACGACTCAGATTCCGGTCTGTCTCTGGTTCCTGACCAAGAGCAAGCAGGCCAGAACCATTAGCCGTTTGGGCGCTAGCCCCGGTTCCGTCGGCAAAAAAACCGGGGCTAGCGCCCAAACGGCTAACATCAAACACCGAAAACGCATCGGCGAAACCCTGTTCATCGACGCGCGAAATCATGGCACGATGCTCGACCGCACGCACAAAGAGTTAACCGAAACGGACATCGCTGAAATTGCCAAAACGTATCACGCTTGGCGCGGCGAAGCCAAAGACGGCACCTACGCCGACAAACCCGGCTTTTGCAAAAGCTCGACGCTCGAAGACATCAAAGCCAACGATTACGTGCTGACGCCGGGTCGTTATGTCGGCGCGGCCGCGATCGAAGACGACGGCATCCCGTTTGAAACCAAGATGACCGACTTGACGACGACGTTGTACCAGCAGATGGAAGACGCGAAGAAGCTGGACAAGGCGATCCGAAAGAATCTGGAGGCGCTGGGTTATGGCAAGTGAGTCGACCGACTGGCGAGAATGCACTGTTCAAGATTTGGCTGCCGAGAAAAGAAACGCCATCGTTGGAGGCCCATTCGGATCCAATCTCGTTTCTCGTGATTACACGCAAACAGGTGTTCCCGTTATCCGAGGCCAAAACCTGTCTTGGGGAGGCCGTGAAGTTGGCGGCGAATTTGTATTCGTATCGGACGAGAAAGCTGATTCACTCTCGGCAAACCTCGCAGCAGCTGGTGATATCGTTTTTACACAGCGAGGCAATGCGGTTCTCCAAGGTGGGCAAGTAGCAATCGTGCCGAACAACGGCTATGCACGCTACGTCGTTTCGCAAAGCCAAATGAAACTGTCACCGAACCCAAAGGTGGCTGACACGTTGTTTCTCTATTTCGTCTTTCGATCACACGACCATGTGCGTTACCTGCGCAACAACGCCATCGTCACCGGCGTTCCGCACACCAATTTGGGGATACTTAGGGAATACTCTTTTTCACTACCACCGATTGAACACCAAAAAGCGATTGCACACATCCTTGGGACGCTGGACGACAAGATCGAGTTGAACCGTCGGATGAACGAGACGCTGGAGTCGATGGCTCGGGCGTTGTTCAAGAGCTGGTTTGTGGATTTTGATCCGGTGATCGACAATGCCTTGGCCGCCGGCAACCCCATCCCAGAGCCTCTGTCCGCCCGAGCCGAAACCCGCCGCGCCCTCGGCCGCCAGCGGAAACCACTTCCCAAAAACATTCAAAAACTCTTCCCCAATTCCTTCGTCTTCACCGATGAAATGGGCTGGATGCCAGCGGGCTGGGAACTGACCAAATTCTCCAAATTGTGTTCAAAGATTCAGAACGGCGGAACACCACGCCGAAACAACGAGAGTTACTGGGAAAATGGCACGATACCGTGGTTGACCTCCGGTGAAGTTAGGCAATCTGTGATTACATCCGTTGCGAACAAAATCACGGAAGCTGGACTTGAGAACAGTTCCGCGAAGTGGCTTCCCGCGAACGCAACCGTAGTAGCGATGTACGGTGCAACTGCTGGGCAGGTGGCGTATGTGTCTCGTCCGGTCACGACAAATCAGGCTGTTTGCGGCCTCGTGCCAAACCATGGCTTCGGTTTATTCAACTATCTATTTCTCTCAGGCAACGAAGATACACTAGCCCATCAAGCTCGTGGCTCTGCCCAGCAGAACATCAACAAAGGGATCATCGAACGGACGAAGGTCGCTGCACCGCCCCAAGACCTTGCCCAAACTTTCGATGAGATGACCGCCCCTTACTTTCAAAGCCGCGTTCAAAACATGGAGCAGAATGAGGCTCTCGCGAAACTTCGCGACACGCTTCTCCCGAAACTTCTTTCGGGGGAGCTTCGCATTCCGGAGGCCGAAAAGCTGGCGGCAGGCAGCCTATGATCACGACTCAAAAATTCGCCGAGGCAAAGCCCGAAGCGGCCATCACCGAACCGCTAGCCAATCAAGGCTACCCGTACTTCATCACGGAGGACATCACCAATGGCTGACTCGTTTAACATCTACCTCGACGAAAGCTGCCATCTCGAAAACGACTCGATCAACGTGATGATGCTGGGCGCGATCTGGTGCCCTCAGGACAAGGCTAGAGAAATCAGCATTCGAGTTCGAGATATACAAAAACAACATGGGCTTGCAGATACATTTGAAATCAAATGGACGAAGGTCTCCCCGGCCAAGGAAGCCTTCTACCGTGCGGTGCTTGACTACTTTCTGGATGATGATGACTTGCGATTTCGAGGCGTTGTGATCCCCGACAAATCAAAGCTCGATCACGATCGCTTCGGCCAATCCCACAATGACTGGTATTACAAGATGTGCTTCACGCTGCTTGAGCCGATCATCGTGCCGAAAAAACAGTATTCGATTTATCTGGACATCAAAGACACTCGCAGCGAGCAAAAGAGAAAAAAACTTGAAGAGGTTCTCCGTTCTGCCAACTACGACGGGACAGGCAATATCATTCGTCGCGTCCAGCAGATTCGATCGCACGAGTCAGAACTGATGCAACTGGCCGACCTCATCATGGGGATCGTCACTTACGCAAATCGTGGGCTGGATTCCAGTCCTGCGAAACTTTCAATGGTCAGTCGACTTAAGCAACGAACAGGGTTTTCGCTGACTCGCTCAACTTGGCTACGTGAGCCAAAGCTCAATCTCCTCGTCTGGGAGTCGAGCGATTCATGAGCGAAAATTTTGATTGGTTGCCCGACCTGATAACACTTGGCGCATACGACGGCGATTGGCCAAATTACTGCGAGGCGATTTATGCGATTTTCCACCGCGACTTCGTTGAATCGAAACCGACATACACCGGGAAACGGTTCGCGTTAAAACGTCATCCTGAATACGACGGAAAGGCCGCAACTTTTTGGCATTTGATCTCAGAAGGTAAAGACGAAGAGGAACGAACACCCGTTATGCGACGTTGCGAGCGTATTGCTTGGCCCAAACCGATCATTGAAGCGAACGGCGACGAAAATGTTCGAATTTGGAAGAACAGACGTGGAAGAAGCGAACGCATTCTTATCGCAGTCGAAGATTTCTCATACGTTGTGATCTTGGATGATCGAGAAGATTTCGTGTTGCTTTGGACTGCTTACTACGTTCAGTATCCCAATCAGCGCCGGCGAATGGAGCGTGAATATGAGGAATGGAGGGCGCAGAACGAACCCTGAAAAAGCTAAAGCCGCCCCAAGGGACGGCTTCGGTACTCCTTCTACACATGGTAGATGAGTTAACACAAGTATCGGTTATTGGCACCGAAAATCAAGAGAGATGTTCGTTTGAAGGCCCCAAATTCCTGTTTAGAGATAAAACATCATTGAATACCCGGTTTTCCGTAACCTCCGATCAGCAAAAGGGGCAATCCATTGGGCCAAAATAATCGTCGAAACGGCGCGATGCAGTGATTGCGCGAAAACACTCGATTCTTGCCAATCACAGCCTTTCACGCAATTTTTCTCGCAATCATTGCGCGAAAACAGCCCAAACCCAGCGTTTCCAGCTTATCGTGCAATACACCCGAAAACGCCATGAGTACGACCCAACACTTCACCGAAGCAAAGCTTGAAGAGGCGATGATTACGCTGCTTGGCAGCCAGGGCTACCGGTACACGCGCGGCACTGATATTCGGCGTTCTGCCGACGATACCTGAACGGAAGCTCCTGACCGCAAAAGCCGCCTTTTTTGCTAATTTGCTGCTTGCTAACCTCAAACGCAAGGTACATAATGACACCAGAATTCAATAAGTGGAGTTATTTTGTACCATGGTTAAAGAAAGCCATTCACCGGCGATCGAATCGGCGATCACTGTCATCGACGCACACAAGGGCATGATTCGCATGGCTGACGCCCTGCGCGCTGGAATCCATCGCAACACACTTTACCAAATGGTTGATAACAACCTGCTGGAGCGTGTCAGTCGAGGCCTGTATCGACGGACCGACACACCGCCACTGGGAAATCCGGATCTGGTGACGGTTGCCGCAAAAATTCCCAAGGGAGTCATCTGCCTGATCTCGGCCCTGTCACTCCATGAACTGACGACGCAGATACCGCACGAGGTTTACGTCGCAATATCGCGTGACACCACCACGCTGCCGCGTCTGGAATACCCACCCATTCGCAGTTTTCGATTCAGCGGAAAAGCATTCACCGAAGGTATTGAGAAAGTGTCCATCGACGGTTTTGAGATTCCGGTTTATTGCCGGGAAAAAACGATCGCCGATTGCTTCAAGTTTCGCAACCAGATTGGGCTCGATACCGTGATCGAGGCGATCAAGTTCTACAAGACGCAACCCAAACGCAACGTGCAGGCACTACTGGACTACGCCGCCGTTTGCAGGATTTCCAAGACGATTCGTCCCTATCTGGAATCCATCCTGTGAGCACGCGAAATCCCACCAACGTTGCCGCATCGGTTCGTGCCAAGCTGACAACCTACGGCAAGACGACCGGTCGTCCTTTCCAAGAGGTCCTCCAGTACTTTGCCATGGAACGGTTTCTGTCGCGTCTGTCGGTATCGGAGCATGTGGACAAATTCATCCTGAAAGGTGGTCTGATGTTCGCCGTCTGGAATACGTCGCACACGCGCCCGACCAAAGACATCGACTTCCTGGCCAACATGCCAAACGATGTCGAAACGGCCGCCAACGTCGTCAAGGAGATCGCCTTCATCGAAGACGGCACCGATGGGATTCTGTTTGATCTTAATTCGGTCAAAGCCATCGTCATTAAAGAAGACGCCGACTACGAAGGCGTCCGAGTCACATTTAAGGGGCACTTGGATTCCGCCAAAATACACATGCAAATTGACATGGGCTTCGGAGACGTTGTTGCGCCAGGACCGCTGATGCTGGATTACCCAACGATCCTGGACCACGCGCCGCCAAAGCTTCGTGGTTATCCGGCAGAAACTGTCGTCGCGGAGAAGTTTGAAGCGATGGTAAAACTGGGCCAGCTGAACAGCCGCATTCGTGACTTTTACGACGTCTGGAGCGTGTCAAAACAGTTTGAATTTAATGGCGCAACGCTGCAGAAAGCGATCGCTGGGACATTTTCCCATCGCAACGCAGATGTTGAGTCCGATCCGGTCGCGTTTCAGCCCGTCTTTATCGAGGACGGTACCAAGCAGAGTCAGTGGAAGGGCTTTTGCCGCAAATCCAAAATCGAATCCGCTCCCGAGAGCCTTCCGCAAATGATTGCGGAGATTTCCGATTTCTTGACGCCCGTGGCAGAGTCAATCGTTGATCAAAAACCGTTCAATAAAACATGGAAGCTAGGTGGCCCGTGGCAAGCGTGAATAAGTTCACCGAAGCAAAACTCGAAGAGGCGATCATCACGCTGCTGGGCAGCCAAGGCTATCCGTACACTCGCGGTACAGACATTGATCGCTCTCCCGGCGATGTCCTGATCCGATCCGACTTGCGAGATTTTCTGACACGGCGTTATGCCGCCGACAATATCACCGACAGCGAAATCGACTCGATCATTCACCAGCTTGATGCACTCAACGCCGCCGATCTGTATGACTCCAACAAAACGATCTGCAAATGGGTTTCGGATGGATTCCTGCTCAAACGTGAAGACCGTAACCAGAAGGATTTGTATATCCAATTGATTGACTACGATGTCGCTGAATTCGCCGGAGTCCAGGCAGGTCGCCCCCCGAAGTCTGACGGCTCCGGCTACAAGGGAGAACTGGCGACGGTCGCCGAGAAACGGGGGGAGTTCACCGTAGCTGGACTCGCCAGAGTTCAGGATTCCACCAATCAATCTCAAACGTCGGGCCCGAAGTCTTACGACTCCGGCTACACTGACACCAACATCTACCGCATCGTCAATCAACTGGAAATCGAAGGCAGCGAAAAACGGATTCCCGATGCGATCTTGTATATCAACGGATTGCCGTTGGTCGTGTTCGAGTTCAAAAGTGCGATTCGCGAAAACGCAACCTTGCACGATGCCTACAAGCAACTGACCATTCGCTACGCCCGCGATATTCCCGAACTGATGAAGTACAACGCGCTGTGCGTGATCAGCGATGGGGTGAACAACAAAATGGGGTCGCTGTTTGCCGACTACGAGTTCTTTTACACGTGGCAAAAGATCACCGGCAACGAGGAAGCAAAAAGCGCGACGCAAAAAGATGGTGTCAACTCGCTGCACACCATGCTGCAAGGCTTGTTCGACCAACAGCGACTGCGGCAGGTGATCCAGCACTTCATTCACTTCGCCGACGTTTCCAAAGCGGAAGTGAAGATCGTCTGCCGATACCCGCAGTTCTACGCGGCTCAAAAACTGTACCAACACATTTTGCAGCACCGCAAACCCGATGGCGACGGTAAGGGTGGTACGTACTTCGGCGCGACCGGCTGCGGCAAAAGTTTCACGATGCTGTTCCTGACTCGGCTGTTGATGAAGAGCCTCGAATTCGAGAGTCCGACAATCCTGCTGATCACCGACCGCACCGACCTGGATGACCAGCTCTCGAAACAATTCACCAATGCGAAGAACTTCATCGGTGACCAGACCGTGATGAGCGTTGAAAGCCGTGAGCAGCTTCGCCAGTTTCTGGCAGGACGCAAAAGCGGGGGCGTGTTTCTGACGACGATCCACAAGTTCACCGAAGACGCTCAGTTGTTGACCGATCGTACCAATGTGATCTGCATTTCCGATGAGGCCCACCGCAGTCAGGTCAACTTGGATCAGAAGGTGACGGTGACCGAATCGGGCGTGAAGAAGACTTACGGGTTCGCCAAGTACTTGCACGATTCGCTGCCCAACGCCACCTATGTGGGATTCACCGGAACGCCGATCGACGCCACGTTGGATGTGTTCGGCGAAGTGGTCGATGCCTACACGATGACCGAATCGGTCAGGGACGAAATTACCGTGCGGATCGTCTACGAAGGACGCGCCGCGAAAGTGTTGCTGGACAACAAGAAACTGGAAGAGATCGAGGCTTACTATCAGCGCTGCGCCGACGAAGGTGCCAGTGATTATCAGATTGAAGATAGCAAAAAAGCGTCGGCTCAGATGAACGCGATTCTGGGCGACGCCGATCGCCTCAAGGCCGTGGCCGCCGACTTTGTGGCTCATTACGAAAAACGAGTCGAGGAGGGGGCGACGGTTGAGGGCAAGGCGATGTTCGTCTGTAGCAAGCGTGAGATCGCTTGGGCGTTCTTCCAAGAAGTGATCGCGCTGCGCCCGCAGTGGAACGAAGTCCGCGAGTGTGCCGAGGGGGTCGGTTTGACGGAGACCGAGCGCAAGAAGATCAAGCCGATGGAGCGGATCAAGATGATCATGACTCGCGGCAAAGACGACGAGAAGGAGTTGTACGATCTGTTGGGCGGTAAGGACTACCGAAAAGAGCTGGATCGTCAGTTCAAGAACCTGAAGTCAAACTTCAAAATCGCGATCGTCGTCGACATGTGGCTGACCGGTTTCGATGTCCCCTCGCTGGACAGCATGTACATCGACAAACCGATTAAACGCCATAACTTGATCCAGACGATCTCCCGTGTGAATCGAAGGTTTGAATCGAAGCAAAAGGGTTTGGTGATCGACTACATCGGAATCAAGACCCAGATGAATCTGGCAATGGCCCATTACAACAAAGCCGACCAGCAAAACATCGAGGAGATCGGGCATTCGGTCGTGGTGGTGAAGGATCACTTGGACCTGCTTCGTCAGGTGTTCCACCAGTTCGACACAACCGGCTATTTCTCCGGCGATTCGGTTGCGCAGCTTGTTTGCCTGAACCGAGCGTCGGAGTACGTGCAGCTTACGGAGAAGATTGAAAAGCGTTTTATGGCATTGGTGAAGCGGTTGAAGGCGGCCTACGACATTTGCTGCGGCAGCGAAGGGTTGAGCCAACAAGAGCGAGACAAGATTCACTTCTATCTGGCCGTTCGGTCGATCGTTTTCAAGCTGACCATGGGCAACGTTCCTGACGCAGCCCAGATGAATAAGAAGGTCCGCGAGATGATCGCGGAAGCCCTGAAAAGCGACGGCGTCGAGGAAATCTTCAAACTCGGCGAGAACACAGCCGACGCGATTGACATCTTCGATGATGACTATCTGGCGAAGCTCGAAAAGATCAAACTGCCCAATACAAAGATCAAGCTATTGCAGCAGTTGTTGGCCAAGGCGATCGAAGATTTCAAGAAAGTGAACCGGTCTAAAGGGGTCGACTTTTCTAAGAAATTCAAAGCCATTGTTGATCGTTACAACGAACGCAGCGAAGACGACGTGCTAGTCAGCAATGTGCTGGACGACTTTTCTGACGAGATCGTTGATCTAATTCGCGCACTTCAAACCGAACGCGATTCGTTTACGGATTTGGGAATCGACCTGGAAGAGAAAGCTTTCTACGACATCCTGAAAGGACTGGCGGTTAAATACGATTTTACGTATCCGGAAGACAAACTGATCGTATTGGCAAAGGCCGTGAAGCTGATCGTCGATGATAAAGCTAAATACACCGATTGGAGCCAGCGCGGCGACATCAAGGCGGAACTGAAAGTCGATTTGATTCTGGTGCTGGCCGATCACGGTTATCCACCGGTCGACCGCGACGAGGTATACAAAGAGATCTATGAGCAGGCTGAGAATTTCAAGAAGTACAGGTCGGGAAAATAGCCATTACTGCTATTGAATTTCCATGAGTGGCAAGAAGCGCTGCGAGAGTACGCGGAAAAAAATGGCGGAAGTGCATGGGAATCGAACCCACCGATCACATGATCACCATGCGACCCACTGGTTTTGAAGACCAGGGCCAACACCAAAGCGGTCAACTCCTCGCCGGCCTCTTGTAGGCTCGCGTGCGCCGTCGCACTCTTGCCTTTTAAAAACGCCTCCAACTCACCCACCACTTCCAAAGCTGCCTCCGCGCCCTGAACCTCACGCAACCGCTTGAACAATCTCGCCAACTCGCCCCAGTGACGCTTCGACAATTTCGCGCGGATGTTACGCTCCTTGTGAACCAAACAGCGCTGAACCACGGCGTCAGGAAAGAACTCCAACAACGCGTTCTTCAACGCTGCACTTCCA
>JBDNHU010000475.1:0-2730 GCA_041688615.1 Mariniblastus sp.
CTTCTGCACAATGCCCATACTTGATTCCGCCAACACACTTCTGCGCCAAACCACGCTGGCAAAAACGGCATTGCTTGGAAAAGTCTAATTTCGTACACGCACTTACAGGCACTGCGATCACGCATCGCTGCCCAAGCCATGACTCAAACGCAACTTCATCGACCAACGACACGCTATCATGCGGCTCGACCTTACTCACTTCAGGGTTCTGGGCGACAATCGTCCCGACGACTTCATGCCCCAAAATGGTATTGGCATCGCAGTGCCGGCGTCCGAAAAATGAATGCAAATCGCTGGCGCAAATGGTTGCGACCTCCACTTTTAACAAAGACTCGCCTGGCCGAAGTGCGGGCACCAAGCAGTCGATCAACTGAATGGGCTTGCCCGCTTCCTGAAAGACCGCCGCTTTGGAATGCGCAGGATAATCGAAAACTTGGCTGGCAGGTTGACCCATCGATTGGCTCATTTAAAACAACTTCTTTTCAAGTTACTTTTGTGCATCAAGATTGCTTGGGCAAAAACTGTGCCACCACATCCAAGAAGTACCCTAACGCTTGCGTCTGGAAACCTGGCACCTTAGCAGCTTCATCCCATCGACGTAAAGTAAGGGCGTCGCGATGAAATGGCAAGCCTTCAAAATGATCACGCTGCCGCTGATCCATCGGCCCACCTTGCAACCCAAGACTTAACTGTGAAGCGTCGGACAAGCAATCATGGTATTGCTGGTCAATCGCACATCGATACCGCTTGGCGTCGACATGCAGCGTGACCGGCTGGGTGACGGATTCGGGAAAATATCGCTCCAACCACTGTCCGCCCAGCCTTTCATGCAAATCATCAACCCCCTGATCCGCACAATTTTCGTCCAAATCATGCAACAAATGACCGATATCGTGCAAGAAGGCTGCCGCCACCAAAGACGACGGCGCCTGTTCGTTGACCGCCAAAGTTGCACACTGCAAAGCGTGCTCGGTCTGGGTCACCGGTTCACCCGCATAGGTTTGACCACCTTTGATCGTAAATAAATGTTCAATATGCTCCAACAAATTCTTGACCTCGACGTTGTTCATCCACACTCACTTGCTCCCGCTTCCACGGGTTGAACCTTCAAATCTGCTGGATTTTCGCCACGATTTTTTGGCAAAGTCCAACTAAAGTAAGCCCCTAGTAGGCAACAAAGTGCCACGCACGCTATCGCAGAATAGAACGAAATGGATTCTAACAACACCAAGAAACCGTAGTCACCCACCCAAGACGCCAACAAGGACTGACGTTCGTCCTGCACACCCGTGGGCAATGTAATGGTCTTGCTAAGTAGAATCAACAAATAGAATAGGTAGCCCAAAGAATCTACCAAATACATCAGGAAACCAACGGTGGCCTTCTCTTGATAGGCAGCAATCAACCGCTCAAACACTGTGGTGTGAAACAATACGTAAGGGATGTAAACACCAATGCCGAAAAACACCATAAAATTAAACGGCGACAACATCTGGTTTTGACGACTGATCACACTGCCAATCACCATCAACAGTCCAACCACAATTAGCCCAATCGTCGTCAAAAATGCAAGCCGATGACTTCCAATCAGAAATGTTGCTCCTGCCACTGCGGTCACCACCACCATCACCCACAATTCGGTTTGCGTGAAATCTTCGGGGGCGGCTTGATATCCCATGTCCTTCCAAATTTCGACGGCAAAGTCATCACGAATACTGCGAATCACCGTCAAGACAATAAACACCGCAGCCAAGATCACTAAACCAAACCAGTGCTTCCCAACAAAGGCCCATCGAGCGGTTCGGTCCATCGATTGTCGCTTGGTTCGACGTGATTCATCGTTCGCTTTGGGCGGAGGAATATGATTGATTAGCCAGACAGAAAACAACAAGGGCAGCACAAAAACCAAACCGCTTTCAAAGGGCATCCACATCTCCGAGACACCATTTTCTAGCATCGTTTTCCCGACCGTCTTGGCGAAACCTGAAGCGAAAATAAAACTGGCGCACAGCCCAGCAACCAAGGCCTCGCTTACCGTGCGACCCTCCAGAAACGTCAGCACCAATCCAAAAACAATTCCAAGCGGCAACCCGTTCAAAAATAAACAGGCAATATTGTAAGGCTCCGGAACGATCGCAAATAAGAGTAATGCAAATTGGGCGAACGCAATCAAGGCCAAGATGGCGAACGCACGGTTCTTGGCCGGGATCTCGGAAACAAACTTAATCCCAATAAATTTCGATAGCGTGTAGCCAATGATTTGACTGGCCACCAACGCCGCTTTATAGCCGATGTTCAGTACTTCGGTCTGCTGGAATATTCCCACAGTGTACGACTTGCGAAAACCGTACATGCAAGCATAAGTGGCAAAGGCGGCGACGATGCAAAAAAGAGAAAACTGAGTCTCGCCAGTTCTCCCTAGCCACGATGTCAATTTTTTTGACCGAAAGACGGAAGGGTTCAATGAATTCTCTCTAGCATCGGCGACAAACGGTACCATCCAAAAAAGATAGCAGGCGTCATGCAACGCCTGCTACCCGGTCACATCAGATGACTATTCTACAACAAATCAGTTATCCACAGCGATAACTTCTTTGCCACGACGGGTACCCATACTGCTGAATACAGCTGGATCAATTTCATCGTTGACGGTCGTAATCGAACCATCACCATTGCAAAACTGTGCCAAGCCAGGATGATTGCTACCAAAGCTTACTTCATAAGCCGCCC
>JBDNHU010000476.1:0-3631 GCA_041688615.1 Mariniblastus sp.
GGGTCTCTACCTCTGCCGACCTTGGCTTTGCATACTGTCCCGCAATACGGCCAACGCGAATCACTCGCTTCATCGAACCATACATCAACACCAGACTCATTTGCATCAGAACCTTCAAGTTCCGGACAATGGAATCGGTTCGACAGTCGTCAAGACTTTCGGAACAATCACCACCTTGCAATAGGAAGGCCTCACCACGGGCCGCCATCGCCAATTGCGATTTTAAATTATCAATCTCCCAACTGGTCACCAGTGGCGGCAGATTCGCCAACTTCGCCAGCGTATTTTCCAATGCAACCTGGTCATCATACAACGGTTGCTGGGCGGCAACTTTTTCTCGCCAACTTTGCGGGGACCAATTTAAGTGGTTCACGTATCTACTTCCAACATCGCCCAGACTGGGGGCTTCGCCAATGATTCAAGCTAAACAACGCCGAGTGCAATAGTTAACATGCGTTCACGCCAGTAAGCCCAGTTACCGCCCCCTCACACTCAGGGAACAGGTCAATGCGAATATCATAGTCCTAAATTTCAATTTTCCCTAGGCTCTACCCCCAACAAATGTCGGACGAAAAAATCAGCCGTCCGTCTGCGACCATAGGTACTGGACCCAATTCCATGCCCGCCGCCTGGCACTACCAACAAGTCGAAATCCTTATCCGCCTTGATCAATGCATCCACCACTTGCATCGTCGAAGCAGGATCTACATTTCGGTCCAATTCGCCCACAATCAGAAACAACTTACCTTGTAATTGACCGGCCAAAGTCACATTGGACTGCCGGGAATAATGCTCTCCAATTGGCCAGCCCATCCACTGTTCATTCCACCAGATTTTGTCCATTCGATTGTCATGACACCCACAATCGGCAACCGCAACTTTGTAAAATTCACCAAACGCAAACACGGCACCCGCTGCGTTTTGCCCGCCCGCCGAACCACCAAAGATCCCCACCCGCTGCAAATCCATGTTTGGATACTTCCGGGCCGCAGCGTTCATCCACATGATTCGATCGGGGAAGCCGCCATCGCCCAGATTCTTCCAGCAAACATCATGAAACGCCTTACTGCGGTTGCTGGTTCCCATTCCATCAATTTGAACCACAATGAACCCCAGTTCGGCAAGAGACTTTTCCCAACGCGTCGTTGAAAAAGATTTAGGCACATACGAATCCTGCGGACCAGCGTAGATATACTCAATGATAGGATACTGTTTCGACGCGTCAAAATTTGATGGACGATAGATCACTCCATGAATATCCGTCTGACCATCTCGCCCCTTGGCTGTAAACCGTTCCGGCTTTTGCCACCCGGCCTCTAACAGCGGTTGCCAATCGGCTTCTTCCAGCGAACAAACCAGCTGGCCATCAGCCACGCGCCGCAACTGACTGACCGGCGGCATATCGACCCGTGAATAAGTATCCACTAAATAGGTTTGGTCGGGAGAATACTCAATCCGATGATCGCCATCACCCTGCGTCATTACCACTAGATTGCTCCCGTCAAAATCAACGTGACAGTGGTGCAAATAGTAAGGATCCTGATCAGGGAAAATTCCACTGGCCGTAAACCAAACTTGCCGCATCTGCCGATCAACCTCCAACACTTCACGAACCACCCACTGACCTTGCGTGATCCGATTCTTCACTTGCCCCGTGAACTGGTCGTAGAGATATAGGTGATTCCAGCCATCGCGTTCACTGGCCCAAACAATTTCACCGCTCTGGTCCAAGTAGTCAACATAAGACTTGCGCGAATAGTCGATAAACGTCGGCGATTGCTCGTCGACAATCGCTCTGGTTTGCCCGTCCGTCTTCACACCAACCACTCGCATTACCTGATGGCCGCGTTGGTTGTACCGAAATGTAAATTCGGATGAATCCGCCATCCAGCGAATCTCCGACACACTCCACGGCGTTGAAAACAAATCGTTGGAAACCTCAACCGCCTTCCCTGATTCCACTTGAAATAAATAAGGACGCACCGTTGGAATGCGATCCCCTGGCTTCAAGTAATCCAGTGTTTGCAGTTTTGGTTGCAGTTGATCTTTGGGGGAAGATTCAATCAAGAAAACCTTGTGTTCCTGCGCGGGCTGCTCTTGGAGTGCCACCACATACTTCGAATCTGGCGACCAAAAGAACTGGTCGTTAAAGTATCGCTGCGCGTCTCCCCCTGAACTGACGACTGTCGATTCACCGGACTGCCGATGCGTTATCACCAGATTAAAATCTCGCACCTGGGCCCCCCACATTCCATCGGGCGAGCGGCGTTGGGCCCCCCTTGATTGACGCGTCCCCGATCCGGCTGCCCCACGCCTTTGGCCCGACTGTGCACTAACATTGCCGCGGTTCCCGCGTTCGTAGAAATTGGCAATCCGACCAAGACGTTGCGGCACTTCAATCTCAACCGTCGCCTCCGCCTGCACCGTCAAGATCTGGTCGCTTTCTTCAACTTCTAACAAACAAACATTCTTGCCGGCTTGATCTCGAAACAGCCAAATATGTCCTTGATAGGTGTCTTGCTTGCCTTCACTACCCGCTTCAATTGTTCCGTAGGGCACTGGTTTTCCATCAACATCCACCCAATACCTATCTACCGCTTCATCTTTTTGGTTCCGGAATGTCACATTCACACGCCGTTGCCCTGGAACCGAAGTACGAAGTTCTACAATGGCAGTTCTATCTATGCCCGGGACTTTAGCCTTTTCCACATCGCTCAACTTGCCGCTTCGCAGTTCAAATCGATAGTACCGATCCGAATGTCGAAAGAAGACTTCATCCAACGTATTGCCGAACCAAAGTTGCAACTTGGTCAATTGGCTTTCGGCAACACGGTCCAGATTCGACTCGACCAAATCTCCATTAGCCAAATCCTGCTCACCCAGATCAGTACGTTCACTTGGCTCACCACTTCCTGACTTCAGAAAATCCGTCAACAATTTGGCCAGCGAAGCATTGCTGAACATCAACTTATTCTGTCCAGTCGCGATCGTCACCAACTTGTACTCCGTCTGGCCCTCAGTATTCTGGACGTAATACCACATTGCTTGCTGTGAACTTAACCAATTAGGACGGACTGTTTTCATCACAACCAAGTCGCGACTCAACCCAGACTGGGCAGCCATCCTCTGATAATCAGATTGGGTACCCTGTGCCTGACACCGACTGCACACCAAAATCGCAATGACACCCCACACCCAGATCCCACCAAGACGCCATCGATTTTTATCGTAAGAATTCAAGTCAAGCTCCGATGATTACTCTCATACCCAAACAAATCAAAATAAACAAAAAGTCTAGACCACCCGAATAGAGAGACACTCCATTTCGGCAAGCGCATAAAAACGGCTTGCTGCCAACCTAAATCAACAACAAGCTCGATCGCTTTCTTCATTACAAGAGACAGCACACAAAGCGAAATGCGAATTCGCTATCCTGCTTCGGCCCCATCTACCTCACCCTGGGACCCGTCTTCTACACCCTGGGACCCGTCCGCCTGGGCGGCCTGTTCCACGTCCAAGCCTGGAACTTCCAGTCCTTGAATCTTCCGAATCAATTCGACGTTCTCTGGCGAATAATCCAGAGTTGATTGTGGAGTCTCACCTTTGCAGCCCGGTGAAATCACAACCAAAC
>JBDNHU010000477.1:0-27015 GCA_041688615.1 Mariniblastus sp.
CATCGCGGCGGGAAAAGCAGTCGCAGCCTTGGATTCAATCGAGGCTCCTGTTCGCTGGCAGAAGCAAAATTTGGTAGACAACTACTACTTTGGCAAGAATGCGGATTCAACGATCGTATCAAAGTTAGTTCAGTTGAAAAAGGAACGTGAAACGCTAATCCAGCGTTGCTTAGGTGGGGAGTTAAAAACGGCGATTGAGGTCAATCAAAACCAAATTGTCGAAAATGACACTGCAATTACGAATTTGCCTCAGAAGCAAATGGTTTACGCGGGTGTGGTGCATTCGGGCGGTGGTAACTTCGTCGGGACCGGTGTCAATGGAGGTATTCCGCGTCCTGTGCACGTACTTCATCGCGGTGATATTCAAAACCCTCGGCAGGAGGTGACGCCTGGTACCATTCCAATCATTGAAGGTCACAGTTGGCAATTCCGACTGCCAGTTGGACATTCTGAGGGGCAGCGTCGTGTCGCACTAGCCAGCTGGGTGGTCGATCGCGATAACCCGCTAACGTGGAGATCGATTGTAAATCGAATTTGGGGTTATCACTTTGGACGAGGGATTGTCGATTCACCCAATGATTTTGGAAGAATGGGGCAGTTGCCGACGCATCCAGAACTTTTGGACTGGCTGGCGATTGAATTTCGCGATGGTGGTCAATCGGTTAAGCATCTGCACCGCTTGATTGTCAATAGTTCGGTTTACCGACAGGCTTCGCATCAACAATCGGAAAACAGTGAAATTGATAAAGAAAATCAATTCCTGTGGCGGATGAATCGTCGGCGTTTGACGGCCGAAGAAATTCGCGATACGACTCTTGTAATTAGTGGGAAACTGGATCCAACAATGTATGGGCCCGGATATGAATTGTTCGTTATGGAACAGCCCGAGAATTCACCGCACTACGAATATGATCTGCATGATCCAAATGATGTTCGCTCTCATCGCCGATCGATTTATAGAAAAATTGTACGAAGTCAACCCGATCCGTTCATGGCGACTTTGGATTGTGCGGATTCATCGCAAAGCGTCCCTAAACGGGATGAAACCTTGACCGCCCTGCAAGCATTATCGCTATTGAATAACAAATTCATGCTAACGATGTCGGAAAATTTTTCGCAGCGATTGCAGTTCAGTCATGCTGATCGTGGGCAACAAATTAGGATGGCTTATTGGGAAATCGCTGGCCAGGAACCGACCGACCAGCAGCTGGAAGCTCTAGTGGAATACGCAGATGAGTTTGGAATGGCAAATTTGTGTCGGGTTTTGCTGAACCTGAATTCTTTCGTCTTTGTGGATTAGAATGTTGGTAGAGTGAATGCCGATTTCTAATCCTTGCTTGATCCTTGCTTGATCCTTGCTTGATCCTTGCTTGGATTGGACATTCGCTGCGGTAAATCTGTCGTTGTTGCTGGTGCGGGGAATGGCTTGTGATTGGAATTTTTCATCGTTAGCGTTCGGCACCAAAAAGTGATTTCGGTCCATTAATTTCTTTGCAGGAGTTGGTTCGATGGTCTTGAAGCTTGCTTGCCTTGGGTGGGTAGCGTTTGTGGTTTTGTGCTTATTCCCTGATCGCATATTATTGGGCGACGAATTTGATGTTTACTTCTTGGGTGGTCAATCCAATATGGAGGGGTTCGGTCGAGTCAGTGAATTGCCTGATTCTGAAAGTGGTTCCGTGGAAGGCGTGTATATTTTCCAATCGACACCTCAGCCCGATCAAGAAGCCATCAACGGCGAAGGGGTTTGGGCGACGTTGCGACCCGGTCACGGAACAGGTTTTCGTGTGGAAAGCCAAAAGAACCTGTATTCTGATCGCTTTGGCGTTGAATTGAGCCTGGCAAGAGAACTTAGGAATCGAAGTCCAGGTCGAAAGATTGCGATTATCAAGTATGCCAGAAACGGTTCTTCCCTTGCTGCTGCCGCCGCCGGAGGGTGGGGTTGTTGGGAGGCCAATTTTGTGGCCAAAGCGGGTGATTTTCGTGCAAATAATCAGTACGACTATTTTTTGGCGACCTTGAATAATGCGTTTTTAGATTCAGACATAGACGATGATGGTGTCGTGGATAGATTGATGCCAGCTGGAATCGTGTGGATGCAAGGTGAGAGCGACGGTGCTGGAGAGTTGGAGACTGCCCAACGTTACCAGGAGAATCTCAAGCGTCTCATGGACTTGATCCGAGCAGCGATGCGGAAAGATGATTTGCCCGTGGTCATTGGTCGGATTTCTGATTCCCGACAAAACGAATCGGGTAAGGTCTGGGCCCATGGTGCTGTTGTCCGATCCATGCAGGAAGCGTTTGTGACAAACGATCCGGCCGCAGCATTGGTGACAAGCACCGATAGTTACGCCTATTCGGATCCGTGGCATTACGATTCGAAGGGTTACTTGGATTTGGGAAAGCAGTTTGCAATAAAACTGATGGAGTTGAAGGCGAAATCGCAGTGACCCAAGTTGATTTAAATATTCTGAAGCTTGATTCTCAGGACCTGGTGGACATTATTGCTTGCAGGTAACGTAGGCGAATTGCGGGTAATTCAAACGACTTCGGCAAACGAAAAAATGCCATGGCCTGAATGTGAGACCATGGCATTTTCTGTTTTGTCGTGACTAAAGTTCTAAGTGTCGGTGAATTTTAGTGGGTAGACTGAATTTAGTGCCAGGCACTGTCATAACTAATTTAGGTCATGGTCAGTTTAGGTCATGGTCAGTTTAGGTCGGCAGGAGCAACAACCGGAGCGGCTGGTTCTTCCTTCAGGCCGTACACAGAGCCTCGCAGTTTTTCCTTTAAAACAGGGCCGGCACTGACGGGGGTGGAAGTGGGACGATCCGATTCGCTTGGACGATAAGAACTGGCTTTAACTTGGGCCGCTTGTAGAATTCCCTCGGATGATGGCTCTTCTGCCAGTGATACATTGTAGTTTGAAAGCAGGGTACCTGATTGGTACGCATAGGCCAGTAACGCGGTGTTGTAGTCCATGATGGCTCGGTGAACGCTTGATTCAGCGGTCGCTGCTCGTTGCAATACGTCTTGGAACGAGAACAAGTCATCTAACCCGTCTTCGAACCTGCGACGTTTGGGTTCCAATTCTTCTTGGATTGCGATCCGAGCGTTAACGGTGGCGCGAATTTGAGCGAACGCTCGATCGACTTCGCTGTAGGCGTTAGCCAGGTCGGTCAAGATTTGCTTTTGTTGCTCCTCTAGGCGGACTCGATCACGGGCAAGTTTCAATTGTGCATTCCTAACGCCGACCAGACCGGCGCGGCGTCCGACGGGGCCACCGACTTCGAAGCCCACGCTCCAGTCATCAAGATCCCCGGCCAATTGATCCTTTACCGCACCGGCGTTCCCGATAAGGTTGTCACCGAAGCCTCGGTTACCATAATTGGCAACCATATCGAAACTCCATTGGCTTAAATTTTTGGCAGCGATCAACTCTAGTTCGCTCTGCCGAAGGGCCCAACGTTGTTTGCGAAGTTCAACTCGGCCTTCCATCGCCAAATCTTGTGACGCTTGCCAATCGAACGCGATCGGAGCCAAGGTAGGGGCGGAGGACGGTCGAAGAAGCGTGCCGTCATTCAAGGGCAAGTCCAACAGACGGCGCATCTGTCTTTCAGTATTGTACAACCCGGTTCCGGCAGCACCGGTGCCTACAATCGCATTGTTAACTTGGCCGCGAAAGTTGTAATACTGCTGCCGTGCTTGGGCTTCCACATCTTTTCGAGTGGTACCGTTGCGGAAGCGAATGTCTTGCTTCTCCCAAGTTTCACGCGCTGCTTCTTGGGCGATCAGTTTGGTGTCCAAGTCCTGGTAGGTGAAGTACAACTGCCAGTACGTCGTTTCAACGTCTCGAACCAAATCGCGAATCGCTGCTTCGAAATCAGTGATTGCAATGTCTTCGCGAATCCTGGCAATCAAAACACCGTTGTAGTTTCCGATGGTCCCGTTAGGACCTGCGATCTGATTGACTTCAACGCCGGCACCCGCCAACAGAGGTTGTCGAACCTCAGCGATAGTTACAACATCCCAGACTCCGGGGAACAAGTTGGCTGGCGAATTATTCCGTCCATAATCGGTAACCTGACGTAACGAAAACGTGGTACCTGCCGCAGTTGCTTTGGACAACTCTGCGCGGAATGGCGAATTGTTCGAGATCAACGAGGATGCACCAGCACCGAAAAACAAGTTGTTAAAGCGACGTTCTGAGTGATTGAGGGATAGGCTTGCAGAGAACTGAGCATCGAATGCAGCTAACGCCGCTTCGGAACTTAGTCCAGGATTGGACGCTGTGAATGCAGGGTCGTAAACGGTACTGACCGCCGCAGGTGCTGCAACCACTTGCCCGCCCAATTTTTGCAGAACTTTGCTGCGTTCTAGTGCCATCCGAATCGCATCGTCCAGCGTGATTGGAAACGGTTTTAAGGTTTCAAAATCGCGAAGTGTCGTAGGCGTGATGGTCATTTCCGGCCGCGGAACGTCGCATTGGACGTCTGGGTATTCGACAGTCAACATCGATGCAGGCATGAGGCCCGAAGTCGACGACGTCGAAGTGGGCAACGCAACGTTTCCACTGTTTCCTTTACAACCAATTAGACCTGCAATCGCCAAAGTGGTGAAGATGCAACCAAGCCAAGGGTTAGCGATCGATTGAGTGTTCCGATTCCAGCCGAATTTCATCGCCATGATTCATTGTCCTTTAGAACCAGTGTGTTTCTGCCAAACACACGGTTAATTGCAGTCGACCTTGTTCACCGCCAAAAACTGGGACCAGCAAGGGCCGAAATCATTGGTTAGGTACAAATATTCAATACGAAGCGAACACATCTTAGAATTCGTATGCAACGCATTTAGGGTACATTGCAATCAATCGCAACGACCCGTCTAGTCAGAACTATCGGATGCGTTACTGTTGAAATCGTGAATATGTGTTCGAGGCACGATGTTCCGAACAACTGCATTGATTGGATTAAGCGGAAAACTTTAACAAGACGGACCATTTAGACTGGTTTTGTCGAGATTTCAAAAGTGACGGCAGAATCGATCAAGCCGCAACTAAGTCATCCTTGGTGCGGTGAATCCTAGCCAGCCTAGCGACGTAAAGTCATGCAATCACATGGGCTAGTACGGGCGAGAAGAGTTCCGATTGCGCGAGAATACGCGCGCCGAAGTGTCGAGTCGAAGTGTCGAGTCGAAGTGTCGAGTCGAAGTGTCGAGTCGAAGTGTCGAGTCGAAGTGTCGAGTCGATGTGGATGGGTTCGCTAGAAGTGCCAGCAGCAGATGCAGGTTTCCATCAATGCACATCAATTCAGACGTCAGCATTTGGGCACCGATAGCTTCTGGACGCAGTTACTTTACAGCGAGTGATGCTGATGCTGCCCGGCAGAAGTCTCTTGTCTAGCGAACGGTTGATAGTCCAGCATCTGAACGTTGTCGCTACCTCGAACTTGATAGTGAATCTTACGCCACTTTACTTTATCGTTAAAGATTGCCATCGTTGCACCAAATCCGTATGCTGCCAACGCGAACGGAACCGCAGCAAAAACGATTAAGGCTTCGATCAGTGTCACCATAAAGTTGTTCGGGGTGAGGTTTCTACCAGGTGCCCCAGGTCGCCCGCCCAAGATGGAAACAGCTTGTTCGTCGGTGTGTGCCTGAACCGTTTGACCAATGACGGTGGTCTTGACAATGTAGTAGCCCAGCCATTGAGCCCCAAACAAGATCAAGAAGCTGCACCAAGCGGCTGGCCAGCTGAGTAACCCTTGTCCCAGGCCCAAGCACCAAGATGTATTGAAAGCTAACGCGATCACTGCCCAGCTGAGAATCACAGCGTGCATGGAAACGATCGTCACCATGTGGGTGAATGTGATCCAAAATGTCGATTCGAACAAACGGCTCCAGGTGAGCATTCTGGTCACGTAACTAAAGCAAAAGCCAAGGCTACAATCTTCGCGATTGATGATCAGATTTTCCGGGATGAATCGAATTCCCTTTTTTAAGCGGGCCAGGCACTCTCGCACCGGACCGTCATCAATAATTGAACGCCCCCAAGCGTCGATTAGCCCGCTGTCGATGATATCTTTCTGTCGCATGGCAAACGTGCCTGCCCAGGGATTGGCCAAGATTGCCGTGGGGACAATTGCGCCCGCATGCCACACAGATCGAACCCAAGAACCAAAGTTTAAACCAGTGGGTTGGAACCATTGGTTACTGGTGGTTGCACCGATCATTGGGTCACACAATGGTGCCACTAATCGTTGTAGCCAATGCGGTCCTGGAACTGCATCGGCATCGATGGTGACAATGACCTCTCGATAGTCATCGGTGGATCGAAGAGAGTCAATCGCTTGAATTAAGGCGCTACACTTCAACCCGCAAATTTCACTCTTGTTTTGCAGTTCTTGAATTTCCAGTTGGCAATCACTTAGACCTAATTCTGATTTGGCCGACTGTACCACTTGCCAAGCCGGATCTGTGTGGTGATCAATCACCGCAAGGATGCGGTAGTCACCGTAGACCTGCTGGGAAAGGCCTTCGATTGTTTTCCGGAGAAAAGGATCATTGCCGCGAAGGCAAAGGACAACTACAACCGAAGGTTCGAATGCTCCACGAACTTGGGGGTAGGCGGTCGATAGATTTGCTTGTGAAAATGAAATTTTACTTGCGTTTTTGTCAGCCGAGGCAATATCATCGGTGTTGGATGTTTGGCTGCGTTGTTTAGCAGAGAAAGTGTTCGGTTGTGATTGGGCTTCAGAACGCCCAGCCCTCGCATGGAATAAGAACCAAAACATGACCGCGGCGCCAAGATTTGTGGCGGCTAATAAAGCGGAAACGACAATGGCGGCAGTGGAAAGCATGCTGTATTGTAGGCAACAAATTAGTGTTAATGAAGGGCTAAAGATAATCGGAATAAGGGAACATCACCTTACATTCATTAAAGACCGCAGAAGCCCAATAAACCGAGGTGCATCTCGCCATGCACGACTGAATATCCGGCTACCCATGGGCGTTAGTTGTCCTGCGTTACCTAATTGGTGACTGGCATGCGACCCAATCAATAGGTGGCGTCCGCCGGCTAATTTTTGGTTTTCCTTGGCTTCGTCGCCCACAACATAGGCAGCTCTGCGATTTCCACAGTGTGAGTGCCCGTGGGGTTGATGCACCGCAGTAATTTCCTGGGACAGATCAATGACAGGGATTCCCGACCGATGAGCATGGTAGACCATCCAGTTGTCCCAATTGCCACGCCCGACTGCAAACGCAGGAATCGCCTGGTACAGGTGCCGAGGGAAAATGAAATAATCTTTGCAAACGATGCTGGCGGGCGTGCTGGCGGTTCGTTGGCGAACAATCCAGTCTTCCAATTTTTGATCGTTCCATGGCAAAACCGAATCTTCAAGGTTACTTTCCCAACGCTGTCCAATTCCCAAAAAACGATTGGTGTCGAGTGACCGCACCTGTTGGATTGTGTCTAGAAAATCATTGCCCAAAAGAATATCAGCGTTCAAGTAGACCATTAGGGAAGCCGAAGCGGCCTGTCTTGCTTGTTGGAAACAATCACTAATCAACGGTGTTCCTAGGGGGTTTCGCTGGATCGTTGGAATATGTTGAAACCCGAATTGCTGCGCCGCCTGAGCTAGTCCCACTTCGTCTCCAAGCAAAATTGTCTGCACTTCACTTCCCAACCGCCTCCAACTGTCGAAAGCGTTTTGTTGCAGACGCGCAGTTTCGCCTTCCATCGCTTTTGGAATCGCGAAGATTGTCACTTTCAAGCTAGAACTCGTGGAATGGATAGGCATTAGTAAATGTGCGGTGACGTTTTTCACTAGTGGTAGCGGTTTGTAAGGTCGTTTGCTTTGCTTTAGTTCAGCTTGTTCTTCCCTGTTGCCACCCGATCTTCTGTTGTCGTTGGTATGCTGAAATGTAAATACGCTTCGGGTTGGGCAAAGGTTTGCTGCCGTCTGGAAAAAAAGAGCGCTTCGGCTGAATCTGTTGTTTGCTAGGAGAAATGCTGTCGACTAATTCTTGATCCCATTCCAACGGCGACTCGCGGCCATGATCCGCTTTTGTAATTTAAATGACTGGACATGCCACCAAATGCTAAGGTTAGGTTTGGTGGGTCGCCAACCGTTCCAATCGGTCTTGTCCAAGTATTCGAAAAATTTGTTTTTGTTTGGATGAAAGCAATAGTAGTGCCACGGTTTGATTTCGGTGGTGAAATGCATGATTTTGGGTTCAGCCAGCATCTGCTGAAACTGGTCTGGCAAGAGAGGCGCCTGCGGCAACCCAGATTTTTCCAGCGGATAGTCGAAGGCATGTGCGCCAAAGTTCCAAGCCAGCGGTAGCATGCCCCATTTTTCGGCAAACACCACGTTTAAGGCATATTGATCCCAGCACCAAACGTGTTGTTGGTTCTCTTCTAGGCAGCGAAGTAATTCTTGACTGCGTTGATGCTTACGCCAAGCCGCCAAATCGATCACCATGACCCCACTGTTGAAGTAAAGATTCCCAGGCGTTATTGAAAGTTCAGCGTAGTTGGGAACCGGGGTTAAAGCCGCCAAGTACGGTCCCATTTTCCGAAATTGTTCGCAACCGACGGATGCATCCATAAAGGGGCAGGCAATGTCGGGAACCGCCCAGACTTCGTTGCCCGAAGTATCATGCAAGCTTTTAAACCACAACTCGCGAATGTCCGAAAGTGTAATGGTATCGCAGTCCAAGTAGATGACTCGGGAGATCCACTGGGGAAGCCACTGGCTGCTTAATAGTCGAAAGTAAGCGGTATGACTGATGTGATGCGAAATGTTTAGGTGATCCACGGCCGAACGATTCGCGGTGACCCGTAGGGTTCGAATTGAATGTTGCGAGAGCGTAAGAGCCAATCGGTTCCAATTATCCGGGCTGATCCCGCCATCCAAAAGTACCAATTGAAGGGGGGCACTTCCATAGTCTTGCGAAAGATTCGCGGCAACGGACGTCAGTGCCGCTGCCAACGGCATGACATAGTTGTCATCTGTGGCACACATCAGCACAGGCGCATCACAGTTCCAGAATTCAGGAATGTCGGTGCCAGGCATCGATTGAGCGTCAAATGTTTGCATGGTTAGTTGATTCATTTGCTTTCTCCCGCATCACGTGGGTCTACACTGGAATCAACAGGAACTAAGTCAGGCCCTAATTCCACTTCGATGGGGTGGACGACGTCTTCTGGCATCGACATAGCGTCGGTTCGACGTAAGATTTTCTCCGAAACGAAACGGTGAGTTGCTAAGAAAGTGCGCATAAAGGCATTGGATTGCATACTTTCGTAGGCATGGTGAGCTTGAATAACTAGACCGGATAATCTTTCATTCTCCCGTTCAAGTTGGGCTGCGTAAGTTTGCCACTGAATCAGGTTCAAGTCAGAGACCGATAATTTGTTGGGGAACAAGTGGGTATGTTCAAAATTTTGTACCGAATCGATGTCGGGAATTGCTTGTGATAGCTGAATGTTGGAGAGACAGAGGGGCTTGTTTTGCTGGCACTGCGTCAAGGCGACGTCTTGCATTGCCTTAATCAAAGCGACCATTCGCTGGGTCGACCGCCCGTCACTTGCCAATGCTTCATTGAGAAAGTAGTGCTGCATTTGTCGCTTGGCACTGTGTTTGTCCCAGTGGGTCATTTGCTGGACGATTGGAAGAATTTGCGAAGCATGTGAGATTCGAAACGCCGCATCGGTGTAAGCAATTGTGTTATGGAAATCCAAGATGGCGACGGGGCGATCAACCAACATGGCTTCAAGTATCGCAGTGGAAGCCGTTGTAATGACAGCGTCCACATTGCAAAGTAAGTCGGGCAATTGGGACGATTGTCCGGCGGTTCCTGCATTGACGACGCCCAGTTGTTCGGGCAGGTCTCCAGACAGACGCCAAACGATTTCGACCGATTTCCCTTCGACGATCGTTGATTGCAGTTGGGCTTGGATTGCTGCCAGCGACAATCGAGTGGTTTCGATTTGCTGGGGTGTGAAGCCGGGGCACTTGGCGGTCATAACCAAGATGCGAAAGGTCGATTGGGAACAAACGCTTGCCGATAGGTTTTCGGGCTTGTGCTGACCTACGGTGGTGGCGGATGTCGTGCCTTTGCCGAAAGTTTCATTCGTGTCGTCAAGCGATTGCAAAAACGATGTTGCCAGTGGGTCCAACCTTGGTAGACCGATGGTAATGGTTTGGCGGGCATTTCCCCAACTGTTCAAAATGGCCGTTTGCCGTGGACCAATGGTTGCAACGATATGTGACAAGCAAGGTCGCATCGTCCAGGGACAGGCAAGTTCGTCGACTTTGTTTTCCCAGGCATTTCGCCATTCCAGGATGCCGTCGATGGCATACAAAGTCGCGACACCGCGTGCTTTTAGCGTCATGCAGAGCGTACGAAATCGATCGAAATGTTCTGAGTAGAAGATGGCAACGTCGCCGGCAGATGCTGTTTGTGCGACAACATCCGTGTCCGCAATGGAAATTGGCAAATGAGATTGCAATGGAGCCGCGTGATGTGCAACTTCGTTTGGTTGACCGACATAGAAGATCTTGGCGGACATCAAAACTCACTTAGCACCACAGGCTAGAAATTCATTTCGGGCGGTAAATTCTCAAAAACTTCTCGAAGTCTGGCTGCAGGAATCGACTACAGGTCACCAACGGAAAACACTTCTCGACCGGCTCTGGTGCAAAGGTAGCCAAGTACTTCCTGGTCAACCTCCAGTGGAACCGAATGGACACTACCATCGCCGAGTAGAAACATCACCAGTGTTGGGTGCGAACTGCCAAAAACAGGGAACGACCCTGGTCCAGGGCCTGGAGGATTATTATTTAACGCCAATCCCAAACCGCCAAGGCGAACAGTGGTACCCGGTTCTTCACCATTGTAAATGCAGCCATCACCCCATCCGCCTGGTTCACCGGCGTAAAGTACGGAAACCGCTTTTTCACCGATAAACGCCGTGTTGGAAAGACCGTCACGGATATTGCTAAAGCGATATCTGCCTTTGGGGCGTTTGACTAATCGATTGGCAACCACTGGATTACTTGAAGACAAACCTGAATTGAAAACGCCATCAACTTCCAGATCGAAAGAACTCCAAGCGTCACCAATGAAGCTAAAACTGCTGCCGGCGTTGCCGACATAATCGCCCAAAGCGCCCACGGATTCGGAAGAGGATTCAAAATTGCTGACTACGCCGGGATAACGTCGCGATGGGCAATACATAAACGATGGAGCGATACGAACTACATTGGGATCTTGATCGCGGTACCTGGCAAACAGATCAAAACGGTCAACTAAATTTTGTTGCTCCATGTAGGGGTACAACAGAACAGGCCAAGTCAAGAAACCGTCGGCTGCACGGGCGGGAGGAATTTCTCCATGAGCCCCCTCGTGCTGCTGAATTGCCAACCCCCATTGCTTGAGATTGTTTTGACATTGGGTGCGACGTGCGGCCTCGCGAGCCATCTGGACCGCAGGCAACGTCAGTCCAACCAGGATGCCAATAATGGCAATGACAACCAGCAATTCAACCAGAGTGAATCCATTGCGAAGTAGTCGAGTTGAACGAGTGTGCCAATAGTTGGTTAAATGCTTCACCATTGTTTTCATATTTTTCATTAAAACTGATGGTCGGTGCTAAGCCGACCTCCAAAGCGAATAAGCTCACCACTTGGTTGACGACTGTCTGCGTGAACGTCGAATCTGTCAGGTTGATTACTTGCTGCGCTGGACTTCAAACGGGAAACGTTTAAAACCGCTAGGCAATCGCATGTTCGCCCATTCGCAATTGCGTTAATTGGCATGTCCGTCCATTCAATCGGATGGGCACCTGTCGGTCACAAAGTCGCTGGTCGGTAAGTCTACGCGCTGCTGAGCAACGAAGATGGCAAACCTGCCAAAGCGTGAATGGTCACCTTATGATCCTCTGAAATGAATTGCAATCGATCTGGCCTAAGGCTAGCTGCCCCTTAAGCGATCGGCAACTCTTGTAGCTTAGAACCCACCTGCTGGCCCTAAAAATCCCTGGGTCCAGACTAATGATCCCTCAATTTTCCCTAACGACTGTAGCAACTTACACGATTTTTCCAAAACGGAGGCCTCTTCTAATTGTGTGCAACACCCCAGTTCCGTGCCAGAAGGAAACTGCTATTTGTTGGCAAAGTATTGGGTAACGTCCATTAGAATGGTACTAGGCACCTGGGAAATACCGACAATGGGCGTAGCTTCATGAACACTTCCGCGGCCCCTGCCAGACGAAATTTCTGAATCCCCGCGCTGTGGAAACGGTTGTTTGATTGTTGGTTGGGCCTGCAGTACCCAATGGTAGGGTAGCTTCAAGGGATGAAATGTCGCCTTGAATGCTCATTTACAACATTAGAAATGCGTAAGTAGATGAACGATATTTTTTTGATAGAAGTTGTCCAACGGTCCCTGTGTCGGCAGGCCGAGGCGGTGGCTGGACTTGCTCGGCAGATCGATCCCCTTGTCATCGTTCAGGTGGTTCAGAATTTGATGCAGTGTCAGGGACGCGCCGTGTTAACGGGGATGGGCAAGATGGGGGCAATTGGGCGAAAGGCAGCATCGACCTTCAGCAGTACGGGTAGTCCTGCTCTTTTTGTCCAGCCAAGCGAAGCGTTGCATGGCGACCTAGGGATGATCACCAAATCGGATTTGGTTTTCGCACTCTCTTATTCTGGTGAAACCGACGAAGTCTTGCGAGTTGTGGAAACCGTCCAGCCCTGGGGCGTTGGGGTGATCGCGATTACGGGCGCAGTAAGAAGCACCCTAGCGCGGCAAGCTGACTGGGTATTGGACATTTCGGTCAGTCACGAATCCACCGATCTGGTTGCGATTCCTTCCTGCAGTACCACCGTCGCGATGGCGTTGTGCGATTCGATTGCAATTGCCGCCATGGAATTACGTGGGTTTGGCGCCGAAGATTTCGCGGTTTTGCATCCTGGCGGATCCCTAGGTCGAAAGCTTAGGACAACCGTATCGGAATTAATGCATTCAGGAGATCGTTTGCCACTAATTGATCAACGGCATACCCTGCGTCAAGCGATTGGAGAAATTTCGCGGAGGGGGTTGGGAGCGACTTTGATCGAAAGTCAGTCTGGTCAATTGGCAGGTCTTTTGACCGACGGGGATGTTCGGCGGATTCTGGAGAAATGGGAGAACCCATTGGACTTGCAAGTTGAATCGTTGATGACCAAGACCCCTAGGACTTGCGAAGCTGATTGGTTGGCAGTTAAGGCATTAGCGCTGATGGAATCACATCGAATTAATGTTCTACCAGTAACTTGCGGTGGTTCTAAAATTGCTGGGATTGTACACTTTCATGACTTGATGGCGGCACGAATCGCGTAGCAGAAGTTAAACGTTCAGCAGTCATCATGCTTTGGGACCTATTTTGGATGGGTACAACCTGCAAGTGCCCGCAGGAAGGAGTTCGGCTGGATGTTGAATTTGGCCGATCCTATAAGAGTAAACTTAGAAATAATGGTTGGTCCGATACCACTGGTCCGATACCACTGAACCGATACCACTGAACCGATACCACTGGTCCGATACCACTGAACCGATACCACTGAACCGATACCACTGAACCGGTGGCTGATTGAAAATGAAGTGATGCTAGTTGAACCAATCGTAAAACGCGTCAATCAGGAACCGCCCGCGGGGCAACTGGATGGATCATGATTCAATCGGATGAGCATAAATTGGTGGTCGCAATATTGTGGAGATTTCCAGAGAAATCTTCGCTCTATAACACTTGGATGTCTAAAGTTCCCAGCCATGTGCAATTGCGGATCTTGGACGACTACCACATAGACCAGCCACTGGCCGATGATATCGATTTGCTTGTGACTCATATGCATTATCGCTGGGATGAACTGGTGATTTTGAACAATGCCATGCAGCAACAGCGTGTGGGTGTTTTGGTTTTGGCTGACGGGATTATCGAATATCGCAACACTTGGCAAAACGAGAATATTCCTTCCGGTTCATTGATGCAGCCAGCCTTTGCACACAAAATTGCCACCATTGGTTTGGCGCAGTCTCGTGTGTTTCAATCGTGGGGGAATCTGGGCAAATGTGAAGCGGTAGGTTTGCCTCGGCTTGATGCTGTCTTAGAGAAGAATGAGTGGTGGGCGGACCAGTGGCAAACGATTGGGTCGGTGGATGTTGAAGCGAAAGTGGCTACGATAAAGCCAGAGAATCAACCCGTCAATATCTTGGTCTGTTCAGCCAGGACTCCGGCATTTGATGATCAGCAGTGGCAGGTGGCTTTGCAGCAGTTTCGCGACTTAAAAGACTATTTTGATGCTTGTGGGAATCAAGTTGCTGGTCGCACAGTCAAGGTGAATTGGAGATTGGCTAAGCGCTTGAAAGACGAACTTGGAATCGTTTCGGATCCTGAGTCGTCGTTAACCCTCACCCAAATGATTGAAAATAGCGATGTTGTGATTACGTCCCCGTCAACGGTGCAGTTAGAAGCAATGGCCGCTAGAAAGCCAGTTGCGATTTTGGACTACTTCAACGTGCCTAAATACGTCGGGGCGGCGTGGCAGATTTCGTCGGAAGTTCAAATGAGTTCCGTGGTGTCTGATTTGGTAGATCCGCCCTTGCAGAAAATGTCTTTTCAAAATCTTGAATTGTCGAATCAACTGTGGACGGTCAATTCGTCCGAGGACCGAATCTGGAAATTGATCACGTCCATGGCGGACACGGCCCGAACGAATCGACTGCAGAATAGAAATCAGGTCTTCCCCGCTCATATTTTGGAAAATCAAACGTGGGGGCAGCAGCTACCCGATAGGCAATTTGATCTTGCGGCGTTGTACCCGGGCATGAGAGCGCTGCAGGTGAAGGCTGAATCTGAAAGTGTTGGGTTGCGAGAATTGGTCGAGGTTCAGGCAGCGTTACTGCGAGCCAAACAATATTCGGAAGAACGGTCGCAGTTGCGGCACTTGGAACAAACCAATCAGGAGATGTTGGCAAACTATACCAAGTTCTTGGATGAGAAAAGTGAATTTATTGACTTTCAAGGCCTAAAAGTCGAAGAGTTGAAGAAGAAGGCAATTGAAAACGAAAGCCTTTTAGAACAGAGGAACTTGGCATTTGATCGGGTGCAGCAGGATTTTGCGAAACAAGCAGAAGAGCGTAAATTTGACCACCAAAAGTTGACCGACGCTTACGCTGATGCCAAGCAAAAGCAGGCACGAGTTAACGAACTTCGGGAAGCAAACCAGTCGCTGCGGGATGTAAACAAGGAACTTCAAGAGAAGCTGCAGTTGGCTAACCGGAAATTGGCGAACGGGAATGATGATAATGCCAAAGAACGCGTCGAATCGCTGCTTGCAGAGAACGAAGGAATTAATCAACGCATGGACGAATTGATCCGCGAACGTGCCGATGTGTATGCCAAGTTGAAAACGGCGAACGCATTCCTTTCCCAACAACGAGAAACCGTCAACACCTTGGAAGCCACCTCGGATTCGAAGAACTTGATTCGGCGAATCGAAGAACTGGTGGACGAACGAAAGGAACTCTATCAGAAGTTAAAAGTTGCCAATGAAGAAGTAGCGAAGAATCGTTCGGGAACCCACGGTAGGGATCACCATTGATGAGAGAACAAGAGGCTGCTGGTGCTAACGTATGATCCTAACCAACCGTTGATCTTTACGCACATTCCCAAGTGCGCTGGGACCAGCGTGATTCGAGTGCTGCGACATTGGTTTCGCGGTTACTACTTTCACACGTTTATCATTGAGGCAGACGGCATACCGATGCGAAAAATCCGAACCCAAGATCGGTTCGGCAGATGGCTTCCCGAGGTGCAGTGCATCCATGCGCATTTTGATCACCGTCGTGGATATGGACTGCCTTACTTTTATCCCGAGGTCAAGCAGTACGTAACGATCTTGCGAGATCCATTTGACATTATTGTGTCGATGTATTTCTTCGCGAAAGGGAAAGCATTAGCGGGAAAGTTCTTTCACGAAGGGAAGCAGATCGATTTCTGTAGCATCTATCCTACACTTCAATCGTACGTGGAAGCACATCCGATTTGGCTTTACGATCATTGGCCGCAAGATTTGACGCTAGATGATTTGGAGACTCAGTTGCGGAGGCGTTTCGTTTATATTGGGATCTTTGAGGACATGGAAACTTCATTGGATAATCTGCGCAAGATCCTTGGCAAGGCTCCTGTGAATATGCCCGTGCGAAACACTTCGGTTTACGATGAAGACGTGCCCGAAACCTTGCGACTTTGGTTTTATCATAATCATCCGTTGTTGTACCAAACCTATCAATTCGCGCTGGCAAACTATCAAACTATCGGTAATTGATCGATTGGATAGCAGTTGAGTTTTCACGTTAGAAGTTTTCGTCGAAATGGATTTTGTCAGATCGTCATGGGCATTTCGTTTCTAGCGGGTCGTAGGGTGAATATTCGTTAAGACTGCTACAGTCTGCTTACGGCGGCAAAGTCTGGACGTCAAAGATGGGGGAAACGAGGTTGCTGAAAGTCAACTCTTGGAAATCATCGGCCGCATTTTGAATAGAATGGAAGTTACGCAAAGTTGGGTTAACGATCGGGGGTCGTTTTGAAAAAGTGTAAGTTCGAGGTCCAAGTAATTGCCGTTATTCGATGGAGTCAGTTAAGTGAAGTTCGGTTTTTATTCATGTATGACGGGTATGCCTTGGGGCGGAAGCGAAGAATTGTGGCAACGAAGCGCAGTTGTTTTGCTGAATCGCAAGCATAGTGTGTGCGTGAACTATCGCCACTGGCCACGCAAGGTGACCCAGTTGGATCGTTTAGCGTCTCTTGGTGCGATGGTCCATCGACGTTCTTACCCCAATCAAATCATCAACGGCTGGTTTGGGCGAAAAACAGAAGTGCCACTCGATGCGTTGGCAGATGCTCGGCAATGGTTGCGGGCGACGAAGCCCGATTATGTTCTAGTGACCCTGGGCTATCATGTCGACCGTTTAGAAATTGGTGACGCCTGTCGTGAAATGGGAATCCCCTATTCGATCAACGTCCAGTGCGCCAGTGATCATAACTTCGTGAATGAAAATTGGGTTGATCGTTTTCGCGTCTGGTACCGATCGGCAGACCAAGTGATGGTGGTTTCTAATGAAAACTTGTTGAAAGTGGAGACCAACATTGGGGCGAAGTTAACCAACACGGTTCAGATTGATAATCCATCCAAGGTTACTTCGGATTCGGAATTAGCTTGGCCGCAAACTGACGAACTTCGCATGGCTTGCGTGGGCAGAATTCACTTGCAATCGAAAGGTCAAGACTTGATCGTTCGAGCACTTTCTAAACCGATCTGGAAAGACCGCAAGTGGCATGTGTCCTTCTACGGAAGTAATCAGGGCAATCTTAAACAGTTGGAAGCGTTGATTGAAAACAGCGGAGTTGCCGAGAAATTTTCGATCGAAGGTTATAGCGACGTTGAAGAAATTTGGGCCAACAACAACGCTTTGATTTTGGGCTCACGTTATGAAGGGGCAGCATTGGTTGTGGTTGAAGCGATGCGAGCCGGACGGGCCGTTATTGCCACGGATACTGGGCGAAATCGCGAATTGGTGGATCACGGTGAAACCGGCTTCATCGCGGATGCGGCGACCATCGATTTGTTGGAAGGTGCGATTGATCAGGCTTATAATGCAAGAGAGCGATTGCAGTCCATGGGCGAAGTGGCAAAGAAACGGATCTTGGATCGTTATCCTGAATCGCCTGAGAAGGATTTGGCCGATCGCTTGATTGAACGAGCCAACCAATGATCGGCTATTCGATTGCAATTTGCACTTGGAATCGAGCGGAACTATTGCGACGCACTTTAGATTCTTTGGCCACGCTTCGCGGTATTAACGATTCTGATGTGGAGGTGCTTGTCGTCAATAATGCGTCCACGGACAACACCCTAGATGTGCTGCAGAGTTTCCAGGAAAGCTTGCCGTTGCGTTTTGTTCAAGAGAATCAACAGGGACATTGCTTTGCCAGGAACCGAGCGGTGATGGAGGTCACGGGCGACATCATTCTGTGGACCGACGATGATGTTCAACTGAATGAAAATTGGTTGAATGCCTATCGCGAACAAATCCAACGTCAGCCAGAGATTTCTTTCTGGGGCGGTCAGATACGTCCCCAATTTTTGCAACCGCCTCCTGCATGGCTCTTGAAAAACTGGGAAAATTTGGCCGGTTGTTATGCGACTAGGGAGTTAGGTGATTGCGAAATTGATTTAGATCGCGATCATTTACCGTACGGCGCAAATTTCGCGGTCCGTCGACAGATGTGCTTGGCTTATCCTTTTGATATCAAACTGGGCCGAGTTGGCAGTGGAATGGTTGGCGAAGATGAACGTGATTTTCTTTTGCGACTGATCCAACAAGGGCATCAAGGAAAATGGGTGCCCGCCGCAAATCTTATGCATTTGATACCTGCTGGGCGAATGACCTTGGAATACATTGCATCCTACTACGCCGGTCAAGCAGAAGTCCAATGGAAAAAGCGAGGGCAGTCACCATGCAGTGTGCCCGATTTTGATACCCAACAGTTTGCTTCGGCGGCAGCGTATCACGATTTCTGGTTCCGCTGGACTTTCTATTTTCGAAGTTCTAACGTTTGGTTAAACCATAAGATGAAGTCTGCAATTTTTCACCGCTGGGCGGAACTTTCATCGGGTTGCTAATCGGCTGCACGGCGATGGGTCCGCAGGCATTGTCATTTGCGAAAAGGTAACCCGCCGTGTCGCTCTTGGTAACGCTTGAAATAGCAAATCTGCAACGCCATTAACCAGTACCGAGAAACCGTGTTGCTACTCTACTTGCCAGACAGCAAGTGGTTGTCGCCCTCTGGCAATCCGTCTTGCTGGTCTACAGCTTCATCAGACATACTGCTTCAGAAGTCTAAAACTGGGCGACGCAACTGAACTTGGGTTTGGGGGTTCCGGTGGATCAAGACTTCAAAGGTGTTGCAAAGCAACGATCTTAAGGAAGCAATCGCGCTATCGCGACGGTGATTAAAAAGCTGTAGGGCAATAGGAACCACTGGCAGCGAGTTGGACGAATACTGCTTTTGCCACAGAGACTGTTAGCGACCAAGAGCAAAGTCGGGAAGATCAGGATTTGGGAGACGCAAAACCAATGACCACAGTAGACGCCGATGAGTCCAAAAATCGCCATACACTCCCAAAGCGAGACCTTACCCGGGCTGGATTCGGTTTGTGGGTTGATCTGATTCTCTACTTGTGCTGCTGGTTCTTCGTGCTTTTGAGTGGTTTCCACGGCCATGCCCAACAGGTGTTGGTTTGAAGTGCCAATCGCATCTGCGTCCTTGGGATCGACTGCTGGTGTTCCCGTTTTCGGTGCGGCGTCACCTTCAATTGGTTCGATGTTTTTGGATAACTGGCTAAACATTGACTTGGGCAGATCTTCTCCGGTCGGCTGAGCAAGTGTGTCGCTTCCATCACGATTAGCATTGTCCAGCATTAAAGCCATGAATGCCTTTAAGAAGCCAAAGACCAAAATTCCGCACACCAGCGCAATGGCCAAGCTTAGGAATTGCCCCATCAGGGTTGTCAGTGCGTCACGCAAGTTTTCCGAAGGGATAGAAACCAGCAAGTAATCAAAAGTCGAGGCAAGGGAGCGAGTGGAGGGAGTTAAAAAGGAGAAGCGATTCCAAATATTGGTTTCCAAGTTCTTGTCGATATAGGGTCCTAACCACAGTTTGTAGGTCAAGGGAAGCAAGAGTCCAGCACCCGCTACCCAAGCGATCAAGCGAACGGGTACGCGATTTTGGTCGTAATTGATCCAGGCAATTGCCATCAGCGTTGACATCAAGACAACGAAGTAAAAGTACAAGACGATACTGGCGGCCGGTGAAGCATTCATTAACCAGAAATGCCAATTGCCACGATAAGGTATCACTTGCGGCAGGCCCAGGCCGTTGATCTGGACTGTCATCATAAACAAAATCAAACCGCAAGTCGCGGTCAAGGTTTCGACCAACGGGTAGCGGCCGGAAATCGGTAAACGGCACTTGAAGCAACGCCCTCTTAGCAGTAGCCAGCCGACAATCGGAATATTATCTTGGCTACGAATCTTCGTATTACACCACACGCAGTGTGAACCCTTGGCGCTTAGTGACTTGCCCAAAGGCATTCGGTAGACAACCACATTTAAGAAACTGCCGATCGACGCACTGAATGCAACGACCCACCAGAGCAGCAGAATTTCGACGATGCGTTCCTGGCAAACCCACGAGATCATGTTTGGGAAGAATCGACCGCTGGGGTCGTCTAATTGCAGCCAGCGGATACTAAGTGGAATGCTGACCGCAAGGAACAATGCAGTCAAGCCGACGACCACCAGCACGATACATAGACCGGGAAAATGGCCAAGCTTAAACGGTCGCCTTCGTTTATGCTGCCGCTTCAGAGGCTTAGGCAGCAACGTTTGCTCTTGCGATTGGGCCTCTGATTCCAACGGTTTACTCCCGATTCAAGTTTCGTTACCGATTTGATTGAACGTTACCTTGTACAACTGTTACTTATGTTTCAAAGGCGTCAGTTTATCAAGGGCAATCAGTCTTGTAAAAAGGTTTCCTGGCGAAAACTGCGTTAGGTATCGATCTTTCCCACTGGTTAAATCTAAACGGCTAGGTCCATTGAGTGTTCCAGGACAGATGACTTGGTTGCTTTGGAACATTGACGACTGGTTGGAAGCTTGAAAAAGCCCTTAAATTCGGTACCCATTTCGTCGAGGGGCTTCTCTGACTAAATTGGTAACAATCGCCATGGTTACACCGATGGTGAATCTCGCCAGTTTGTTATCCAAGCAAGAGTAAGAAAAGAGTCTGATGTTAGGTGGTTTAGTCAAATTAATTCGCTATATGGATTCCTTAAGTGGTCCAGCTGATTTGAAAACAGTCGAACGCCTACTGTTGGAGAGCGACGTGACGCCGCAGGACATGGTGGAGGCATGCAAGTTTGACAGCCGCCGTTATGCTCGTAACCTTTTGGCAAAGTCGGATTGGTACCAACTGCTGGTCATCTGTTGGCGAAGCGGGCAAAGTTCACCCATTCACGATCATATTGGCACCGCCTGCGGGGTCCGTGTGATCGCGGGTTCGGCAACCGAAACTGTTTATAAAGAAACGGCTAATGGACGAGTCCGTCCTGTCAGTAGCCAAGTGATTCCAGCCGGTTCGGTCATCTTAAGCGAAGATGAAGATATTCATTTGATTACCAATCAAGATTCAGAACAAGGGTTGGTAACATTACATTTGTATACGCCGCCCTTGCAAATGCGATTTTATCAAATGGAAGGGGATTGGAGCGATAGTTAGAATACTATCTGTCATTTCCCAACGCGACAAAGCGAGTCGCTCGAGAGTGTTGTTGTATTGAATGAGGTGCGACCCGAAGGTGCCGCCTTGGCAACGCTACAAAATCAGTCCAAGCCGCAGGGAGTATCTTTCAGTGTCATCGCCATTCGAAAAAATTGATGCTGCTGGGTTGTCTAATGTATCTGAATTGCTATCTCTGGCTGCCCGTCAAGTTCCGGACCATACCGCGGTTGCAGTAGCAAAGCGACGCATGGGTCCGACAGAATTTGACTGGGACGTGATCACGTATGCCCAGTTGGATCAGCGAGCGACGGAAGTTGCCAAAGGCCTTCTTGAGAGTGGGATTCCGAAAGGATCGCGTTTAGCTTTGATGGTCAAACCCGGCGTCGAATTCATCAGTTTGGTGTTTGGGATGATGCGGGCTTCCATGGTTCAGATATTGATTGATCCTGGAATGGGACGGTCCAATATGATTCATTGTTTGCAAAGCACCGATCCCGAAGGATTTGTGGCGATTCCGTTGGCGCACGTCGCGCGTTGCGTGTTTCGCAAACGATTTCCTAATGCGATTCATAACGTGACGGTGGGTAAGCGTTGGTTTTGGGGCGGAAGGACTTATCAGCAAATTCTAGAAATCGGTCGGGCTTCCAAACTGACCATTGGGGTGAACCGTGTAGACGATGCCGCAGCGATTATCTTTACCACCGGCAGTACCGGACCTCCCAAAGGCGTTGCCTATACGCACAAAATGTTCATAGGCCAGGCGACTCAGATTCGCGATTATTACGACATACAACCTGGAGGTGTCGACCTTTCGGGATTTCCGTTATTCGCTTTATTCAATATCGGGATGGGCATGACGACGGTGATTCCGCAAATGGATCCGACTCGTCCAGCGGATGTCAATCCACAAAACATTATCGACGCGGTTAATCACTGGAAGGCAGATCAAAGTTTCGGATCGCCTGCGCTTTGGAATACGGTTAGCCTGCACTGTGAGAAAAATTCCATTCGACTGCCGACATTAAAACGAGTGTTTTCGGCGGGGGCGCCGGTTCCACCCCATGTTTTAGAACGAGTGAAAAAAGTGATCGCCGATGATGGCGAGATTTATACGCCCTACGGCGCGACCGAATCGTTGCCCGTGGCTTCCAATAGTGCGTCGGTAATCTTGGGGCAGACCGCAGAAAAGTCGAAAATTGGGGCGGGAACCTGCGTTGGTGGACGTTTTCCGGGTATCCAATGGAAGGTGATTCGCATTTCAGACGATCCCATTCAAACGTTGGATCAGTGCAGTGAATTATCGCAAGGCGAGATCGGCGAATTGATGGTGACCGGTGACGTGGTTAGCCAATCTTATGTCACCAGCGAGCAGGCAAATGCGTTGCACAAGGTGAAAGATGGTGCCACGGTTTGGCACAGGATGGGAGATGTGGGATACTTGGACCAAGAAGAACGGTTTTGGTTCTGTGGTCGCAAAGGCCATCGAGTCATTTGTGGCGGGAAGACGTTGTACACGATTCCGGTCGAGGCGATCATCAACGAACACGCTGCGATTTATCGTTCGGCACTGGTGGGTGTAGGACCCATCGGGAACCAAATTCCGGCCGTCGTGCTACAGCCTTGGAGTCAGCATTTCCCGAAATCGAAGGATCAGGAGCGTGATTTGCTAAACCAGATCCGTGAAATGGCAGATGGTCACGATCTTACCAGTCAGATCCAGCATTATTTTGTAATGCAAAAATTGCCGGTGGACATTCGTCACAACTCGAAGATCTTTCGCGAAAAAATCGCGATCTGGGTGGCCAAAAAAATGCACCGGCAAATACCTGGGATTTGACTTAGGATTGATTGGGTAAGGGGTGACGGAATAATGTGTATTGATTTGTAATGTGGGCTGTGGTCGCATGTGGCAACCTTTTTCATTTTTCTACCTAGGATTGAACTTTAGAACATGAGAGCATTGGTCACTGGAGGCGGAGGATTCTTAGGGCGAGCGATCGTGCGGCAGTTGCTGTACCGTGGCGATGAAGTTGTCGTGCTTGGGCGAAATGCCTATCCAAAGTTGGAAAAGCTTGGGGTTAAGGTTGTCCAAGGCGACGTTCGTGACGAAAAAATAGTCAATCAGGTTTGTGACGGTGTGAACACAGTTTTTCACACGGCGGCGATTGCCGGAATCTGGGGACCGTGGGAGATGTTCCATTCGATCAATACGGTTGGGACTAGAAATGTCGTCGACGCCTGCGTAAAAAACGATGTGCAGAAATTGATCTACACCAGTTCGCCAAGCGTCGTGTTTCATGGTGGTGATCAAAGTGGCATTAATGAAGATACACTGTATCCCAAAACGTATCTTTGTCATTATTCACACACCAAAGCATTAGCCGAACAACATGTGCTGGACAGTCATGATAAGACCAAGTTGTTGACTTGCGCCCTTCGCCCGCATCTAATTTGGGGGCCAGGCGACCATCATTTGATTCCTCGGCTGATCGAACGTGCGTCACGCAACAAACTCAAACGCGTTGGGGACGGGACCAATAAGGTCGATATGATTTACGTTGACAATGCCGCCGCCGCCCATTTGCAAGCGGCGGATGCATTGGGGCATGCATCGCCACTGGGTGGACGAGCCTATTTTGTGAGTGAAGGCGAACCGGTCAACCTTTGGATGTGGATCAATGAAATCTTGATGTTGGCCAGTATGCCGCGTATCAAGCGTTCGGTCTCATTTCGCACCGCCTATAATGCCGGTCGCGCCCTTGAAATGACTTACGAATGGATGAAATGGTGGAACCATGAACCGATGATGACTCGGTTTCTTGCCAGCCAGTTGGCCCACAGTCACTACTATGATATTTCGCGGGCCAGGAACGACTTTGGGATGCGTTCGGTAGTCTCCTTCGAAGAAGGCATGGATCGATTAGGACGTTACCTGACCGGGGAAAAATCGATCGCGGATCAGACATTGCCCTACAATCGCAGTAAAACGGAGATGGAATCGGCTAGACAGGTCCAGAATGACCGTAGCCTAAAGCCAGACGTTGTCGATGACGATCTGGAGGGAATGGAAGAAGACGGAGCAGATTTTGACGATTACAGCGACGACGCAATCGACAATGATCAACAGGATTCGTCGGACAAGCTTGATTAGGTGTTCGGCTTTGGAAAGGATTTTGAAAGGGGTTTGATGGTTATTTTTGTTATCATGGGGACGAGTTGCACAGGCAAAGATGTTTTGGTTTAGGTAGAGATGTTTTGTTAGGCAGAGATGTTTTGTTAGGCAGATATTATTTGATCGCTGACCAAGGCGGTTGGATCTGCGTTGGGTTTTGGTACTTTAATTTTTGGGATGATTGAAACATGATTCTTTCCGGATCCGAGATCGAAAAGCGAATGGGTACGGACATCAAGATCGACCCCTTTGATCCAGCGAATATCAATCCGAACAGTTACAACTTGACTTTGCACCACGAATTGTTGGTCTATGAAGAAGTTGTGTTGGATATGAAAAAGTTGAACCGCGTTCAAAGGATGGAAATACCGGAATCAGGCCTAGTGTTGGAACCGCGGCGTCTCTATTTGGGCCGGACGGTTGAACGAACCGAAACTTACGATTTGGTACCGATGATTGAAGGACGTTCCAGCGTTGGTCGACTGGGTTTGTTCGTGCATGTGACCGCGGGTTTTGGAGATGTCGGTTTTAAAGGTTATTGGACGTTGGAAATGTTCGCCGTACAACCGGTTCGAGTGTATGCGGGGGTTTCGATTTGCCAGATTTTTTATCACCAGATTTTAGGCGAGTACCAAGAGTACAAGAGCGACAAGTATCAAAATAATCGCGATATTCAACCAAGTATGCTCTTCAAGGAATTGGTCCCTCAAGAAGAAGTCGATCCTCAATTGGAATTGAAATTCGAAAAGCATGACTAGATTTGGCAAGGCTGAAACGGGGCTGGCAAATGCTTACGGCAATGTACTGTCGTTAGCAGAAGTCACGTGATTTCACTTTGTGCCCGTGAAGGATGTGCGAAAAGTCGGAAACTTGCTGCACGATAACGTGTACGATTTTTCCTTCCCGTTGAACCTTTCCTTCAACAAGCCACGATGGTGAACAGCGGCAGACTTCGTAAAACAGCTTCCAAGTTTTAGGATGCAGGATTAGATTCGCTTGTCCGGTTTCATCTTCCAGCGTCACAAAGGTAATACCCTTGGCGGTTCCTGGTCTTTGCCGCATGATGACGATGCCCGCGATTTGAATGATTTTTTGATTGGGGTAGTCAGCCAATTCGCTGCAGCACTTGACGGCCAATTCATCTAAATACTTACGATAAAACGTCAACGGGTGCCCCTTTAGCGACAGTCCCGTACGGGCGTAGTCCTGAATGACCTCCATCGGAAGAGGTAATTTCGGAAGATCAACTTCAAATTCGGTAAGGTCCTGCTGGGCAAATAGTGGTTGTTTCTGCGGGTCGATCGCAGCGGGCATGGATCGCCACAAAGCTTGCCGGCGACTGAGGCCAAAGGATGAAAAGCAGTCGCCAATCGCCAAGGTCTTAAGGTCAAGTCTGGCCAAGCGAGTCCGATTGACGAAATCCTCGTAGGACTGAAACGGCGCCTTGGATCGTGCGTCCATGATTTGTTTGATTTGGGTTTCAGCAATTCCTTTTAGGAGGCGAAAACCTAAACGCACGGTCGTGTGGTCCTCAAGCGTACTTTCCCAATCACTTAGGCATACGTCGATCGATCGTACTTCCACTCCATGCAGTTTGGCGTCCTGAATCAATTGTGCAGGCCCATAAAAGCCCATCGGTTGACTATTCAAAAGGGCGGCGAGATAAACTGCCGGGTAATGACACTTTAGATAGGCCGTCGCGTACGCCAATAAAGCGAATGATGTTGCGTGACTTTCAGGGAAACCATATTCACCGAACCCTTTGATTTGATTAAAAACTTGCCTGGCGAAATCTGCCGACAGGCCATTCTTGGTCATCCCTTGAACCAAACGAACTTCAAAATGAGTCAAATCACCGTCACGGCGCCAAGCGCCCATCGCCTTTCGTAGTGCGTCGGCCTCACCCGGAGTGAAGTCAGCCAATTCAATCGCCATTCGCATCACTTGTTCTTGGAAAATGGGAACGCCATGAGTCCTTCCAAGGATTCGCTCAATGATGGGGCTGGGATAGGTAACTTGTTCTATGCCGGCTCGGCGGCGTAGCAAGGGGTGGACCATTTGACCTTGAATCGGGCCGGGCCGGATCAAGGCAATTTCAATCACCAGGTCATAGAAACAACGCGGTAATAATCTGGGAAGTGTCGCCATCTGGGCACGCGATTCAATTTGAAAAACGCCCACAGTGTCGGCTTCGCAAATCATGTCGTACGTCGCGGTATCGTCCGGCGGAACCGAGGCCAAGTCCCAATCCAGGTCATAATGTTGGCGTAGTAGATCGAACGACTTATGAATGGCAGTCATGATGCCAAGTCCCAAGCAGTCCACTTTTAGGATGCCAAGTTCGTCCAAATCGTACTTGTCCCATTGGATGACGCTACGATCGGGCATCGATGCGTTTTCGATCGGAACGATTTCATCTAATGGCGAATGGCATAGGACCATTCCACCAGGA